>JANXBG010000024.1 GCA_025060715.1 Caldifarciminota bacterium
CAAAATATGTTAGAAGATATTGAAAAATTTCAGAGAAGATATGAGCGAGTAAAAGGAGGAATTGCCAGTCCTACTGCTGAAGAAAGCAACCTAATGAGTCAAATTGACGCTAAAATTGCAGAATGGAGAACAGAAACCGAAAAATTTAACCAACTTCAAACTGAAGAAGAAAGAAAAGCTTGGTGGGATAAAGTTACGGAACTAAGAAAGGAAGCAAGAAAACTTCTCAGAACCTTAAGAAAAGGTGGTGAGGAAGAAGGTGAATAAATTACAGCAAAAAGAGACGATAGTTAAAAAGGAAAGAAGTGAATAGGCTAATTATTTCACTTAAAGAAAAATCAAAAAATTCCCGAAAACTAACAACTACGAGTTTTTTAACTCCCGTAAGTTGTTTAACTATTTCAAAAGTAAAATCAAATGTTCCTAAGGTATCAACTAACCTAAGCTCTTTTGCTTTCTTTCTACAAAAAACTCTTCCAACAGCCATTTTCTTCAAACTTTCTTCCGGTATTTTTCTCTTTAAAAAATCGGAATAAACCTCGTTAATTAATTCCTCAAAAGGGGGCTCTCTCTTCCGGTTTTAAACGGAAGGGAGAGCCAATATTTTTATATTTTTTTAAATAACTCTTCAACAATAGGAAATGTCTATTCTTCTTCCGATTGAACCAACCATGCTAAACGGAATCAGTCACAATTCTCGGCTACTAAAGTTAAATAATACCCGCCAGAATTGCTATATTACTAATATACAACTATTTTCTTTTTTCTCTTAATTTTTTGAGTTGATCATAAATTTCGTAAGTAGCCACAACACTCCCAACGGGACTATTAATCTTTAAAATTACTCCTTTTATTCTTTTATCTCTTTCACATTTTTTCAACCATTTTTAAAATTTTTTCACTTTTAAAAATCGCCCCCCTTCAATCTAATCATAAAAAAAATAAAATGGGCCTAAGAGGGATCGAACCTCTGACCTTCCCGTTATCAGCGGGACGCTCTTCCACTGAGCTATAGGCCCTTTATTAAAAATATATATAAATTTTTTGAAAAGTCAAATATTTTTTTATAATAATTTATGATTCAAAAATTTGAAAAGAGATTTAAAGAAGATCTTTTTGAAAAATTATTGAAAATTAAAAATGAAGAATTATTTTCTTTTTTATCTTTTTATTTAGAGCTTCTTAATCCGAAAGAAGTCTATTTAGTTAGCGAGGAAAAAGATTTTGATTATATCCGGAAAAAAGCGATTGAAACCGGGGAGGAAATTTTAACCGCTATTCCTGGTCATACTATTCATTTTGACAGTTATTATGATCAAGCCCGGGATAAAAAGAATACCAAAATTTTATTAAGCAAAGAAGAAAATTTAAGCGAAGAAATTGTTACTGCCTCACAAAAAGAAGGACTTGAGGAAATTCATACTCTTTTAAAAGACATAATGAGGAACCGGAAACTTTATATCATCTTTTATCTTTTGGGACCAAAAAGTTCACCATACGCAATTCCTGCCGTCCAATTAACCGACTCTTCTTATGTTTGTCATTGTGAAAATTTGCTTTACCGTTTAGGTTACGAAAGTTTTTTAAACTTAAAAGACAACCGCTTTTTCAAATTTATTCATAGTCAAGGTGAATTAGATGAGAGAAAAACTTGCAAAATATTGATAAACGAAGAGTATATATCGACCGAGATAATTTAACCTGTTATAGTATTAATACTCAATATGGTGGAAATTCTCTTGGTCTTAAGAAATTGGCAATGCGCTTAGCTATCTATTTGGGTTATAAAGAAGGTTGACTTTGTGAGCACATGTTAATAATGGGTATTAACGGACCTAGTGGAAGAGTAACTTATTTTACCGGTGCTTTCTCTTCTTATTGTGGCAAAACTTCAACCGCAATGATGGAAGGAGAAAGATTAGTAGGCGATGATATTGCTTATCTTTTTATTAAAAATGGCGAATTAAAAGCAATAAATGTTGAAAAAGGAATGTTTGGAATTTTAGAAGGGATTAATAATGAAGATGACCCGATTCTTTATAAAGCCCTAACTACTCCTAAAGAAATAATCTTTGCCAATGCACTACTTACTAAAGATGGTAACATCTATTGGAACGGAAAAGATAAAAAAATTCCAAAAGGGGGATATAACTTTTCTGGTGAATGGTATTTAGGAAAGAAGGATGAAAAGGAGAAAGAAATACCTGCTTCTCATAATAATTCCCGTTTTACTATTGAATTAAAACATTTTGAGAATTTGGATTTAAAATCTTTAGAAAATCCCGAAGGAGTAATTATCAAAGGCATTGTTTATGGTGGAAGAGATAGCGATACTTCTTTGCCAGTAGAAGAGGCATTTGATTGGGCTCACGGAGTAATTACCAAAGGAGCTGCCTTAGAATCGGAAACTACGCCTGCTACTTTAGGAGAAATCGGAATTAAAAAAATTATCCGATGTCTAATCTTGATTTTTTATCAATCTCCTTAGAAAATTATTTGAAAATTTACTTAGAATTTGGTAAAAGATTAAAAAACGAAGTTAAAATATTTGGTGTCAATTATTTTCTTAAAGATGAGAATGGTAATTTCTTAAACGAAAAGACCGACAAAAAAGTTTGGTATAAATGGATAAAGAAAAGAGTTCACAATGAAGTAAGGGCAATAAAAATTCCCACCGGTTATATTCCTTATTATGAAGATTTAAAAATTCTTTTTAAAGAAATTTTAAATAAAGATTATTCATTCGATGACTACCATAAGCAATTTTGTTTACGAGTTAACCAAAACTTGGCAAAAATTGAAATAATAATGAAGTTCTATGAAAAAGAAAAGGTGCTGCAAGAAGTTTTTCAAATATTAAAAGAACAGAAAGAAAGATTATTAAAAGCCCAAAACAAATTTGGTGATTATATTCTTCCAGAAAAATTTTTATTAATTTGACAAATCAATTTATTTTATTATCATATAAGAATGAAGAAAATATTTCTTTTTCTAATTTTTACTTTCCTTTTGGGTTATCAAGAATTAAAAATTTCTATATCATCCTATGAATTGACAACTGGAAATAGAATCTTACCAAGTTATTATACCAATTTTTCCTTTGGCAATCCTTTAACCATAGAAAAAAAGGCAGTTAGTTTCAGTTATCTCTTTTATTTGGTAAATACCCATTTTGGTGGATTGGGCTTTGGTGAGAATAAAGGTAAAAGTCAATACGGAATTTTTCTTAATTATTTTAATAGTGGCGATATTAAAAAGATCGACGAATTTGGTCAAGAATATGGCTCTTATTTATACTCTCATATATCGTTGAGTCCTTTTTTTGCTTCTAAATTTAAAAATTTTAAAATTGGGATGTTAACTAATCTTATCTATTCTTCTTGTGACACTTTTTATTCTTTAGGAATGGGGGTTAATCTTTTAGGTATGAATGAATTTAATATCTTTCGGGTTGGTTACGGAATAAAAAATTTTAATTTCATCTTTAAACCTTTTTATCAAACTAAGAAGATAGAAAGACCTGAATTTATTTTAGAAGGCGGTGTGAATTTAACAGAAATAATCGATCTCCCCAAAAATAATGGCTTGTCTCTCTATACTGGTCTTGCCTATTCTCCTTTAGGATTAGAGTACCATTTAGCAACAGAATTAATGATAAATAATTTTATTATCTTCCGTTTAGCTTATCTTGGTTTTAAAGAAGGACTTTTAACTCGCTTCTCCTCAGGATTAGAATTTATTAAAGAACCAATAACTTTTTCTTACGGATTTTTACCTTATAAAGACCTTGGAATTGCCCATATTTTTAATCTCACTTTCAATTTATAGTAATACAATTTTAAAGGATGAACTACTTTTTTCAGCAACTTCTTAATGGTTTTCAATTGGGCAGTGTTTACGCATTAATTTCTCTTGGTTATACAATGATTTATGGAATAATCAGGCTGATCAACTTTGCCCATGGTGATATTTTTATGCTGGGTGCTTATTTTGGTTTTTATGCGATTACTCGTTTTAAATTTAATTTCTTTATAGCTATTCTCTTTTCCATGGTGTTATGTATGATTATTAATGTTCTAATTGAAAAAATTGCTTATGCACCTTTAAGAAAGAAAAATGTGCCAAGGATAAATCTTTTAATCACAGCTATTGGTGTCTCTTTCTTTTTAGAAAATTTCGCTTCTCTAAAAATAATTTTTGGTCCAGATTATCTGCCTTATCCCCGACCTTTTAAAATTATAACTTTTGATTTTTTGGGTTTAACCCTCTCCTCCATTCAGATTATTGTTTTTTTTATCACCTTGGTTTTATTATTGATTTTAGATTATTTAATTAAAAGAACAAAAATTGGTTTAGCGATGCGAGCGGTCTCTTATGATAAAGAAACTGCCTTATTAATGGGAATAAATGTTGATAATATAATCTCTTTAACCTTTGCTTTAGGTGCTGCCCTGGCTGGTGCCGGTGGAGTTTTATATGGAATTTGTTATCCTCAAATTCATCCTTTTATGGGAATAATGCCTGGATTAAAAGCTTTCGTAGCTGCGGTTTTAGGAGGAATTGGAGTTATCTCCGGTGCAGTTTTAGGTTCTTATATCATCGGAATGATAGAAGTTTTTACCGCTGCTTTTATTTCTTCTACTTTTCGGGATGCAATTGCTTTTGCAATTTTGATTATAGTCCTTTTAACCCGACCTCAAGGGTTGTTTGGTAAAGAAGAAGGAATAAAACTGTGATTAATCTTTACATTATAAAAATTTTCTCTTATGCTTGTTGTATTACCATCTCTGCTTTAGGACTAAATCTTATTTATGGTTATACTGGCCTTTTTTCTTTAGGCCATGCTGCTTTCATGGGAATCGGTGCTTATCTTTCAGCATTACTAACAAAATCTTTTTCTTCCTATGGATATTTGGTTTATACTGGAGCAATAATCCTTTCTGTTATTTCTACTTTTTTAATTAGTTATCTTATTGCTATTCCAATTTTGAAATTAAAATCAGATTATTTAGGGATTGCCACTTTAGGATTCGGAATTATTGTAAAAGTATTATTGGACAATTCTGACAAAGTTTTTCCGCAAATGGGTGGTTCAAGGGGAATGCTTACTATCCCTAATTTTACTAATTTACCAATCGTTTTGCTCTCATTAATTGCGGTTATCCTTATTATGCGAAATCTCATCTATTCTAAATTTGGACGAGCTTTATTAGCAATTCGGGAAGATGAAAATGCTGCCTACGCGATGGGAATAGATGTTTATAAACAAAAACTTTTATCTTTTGCTCTTGGTTCTGCTTTTGCTGGCTTTTCTGGCGCTTTATATGCCCATTTATATTGTTTTCTCCATCCAAGTAATTTTGATTTTCTGAGATCTATTGATTTGATGTTAATTATCGTATTAGGTGGTTTAGGAAGTATGAGTGGGACAATTATTGCTTCTTTTCTTTGGGTTTTTATTTTAGAAGGTTTAAGAATAATTTTACCTCAGGCAATCTTAGATTGGCGATTAGTAATTTATCCGCTTCTTTTAATTTTATTAATGCTTTTAAGACCTCAAGGACTTTTTGGTAATAAAGAACTTTTGTGGTTAAAAAGAGAATATCCATGATATTAAAAATTGAAAATTTAAATAAATCTTTTGGTGGTTTAAAGGCGGTAAAAAATTTTAATCTAATCCTCAATGAAGGAGAATTATGTGGATTAATTGGTCCTAATGGTGCTGGCAAAACTACTATTTTCAATCTAATAACTGGATTTTATAAACCGGATAACGGAAAAATAATTTTTAAAAACCAAGATATTACCAATCTTTTACCTCACCAGATTGTCAATTTAGGAATTTCAAGAACTTTTCAAAATATTAGACTTTTTAATAATTTAACTGTTTTAGAAAATATCCTTTTTGCTTTTAATTATCAAATTAACTACTCAACAGTTGAAAGCATTTTACGAACAAGTAATTTTAGAAAAGTTGAAAAAGAAATTAAAGAAAAATGTTATCACTTCCTAAAACTCTTTGATTTAGAAAAAAAGGCAAATATTTTAGCAAAAAATCTTCCTTATGGTGAAATGAGAAAATTAGAAATTGCTCGTGCTTTAGCCCTTAATCCCAAACTTCTTTTATTAGATGAACCTTCTTGTGGTATGACAATAAACGAAACTTCTCTTTTAATGGATTTAATTAGATTTATTAAAGAAGAATTTAGATTAACTATTTTTATTATTGAACATCAAATGCGAGTAATAATGAATCTTTGTGAAAGAATTGTTGTTATGGATTTTGGTGAAATTATTGCCGAAGGTAAACCAGCGGAGATTCAAAACAATCCCAAGGTGATTGCTGCTTATTTAGGAAGAGAATATGCTTACCGTTGAAAATCTTTTTGTTAATTATGGAATGATTAAAGCTTTACAGGGAATTTCTTTAGTTGTTAAAGAAAAAGAGATTGTTGCTTTAATTGGTAATAACGGTGCTGGTAAGACAACAACTTTAAAAACTATTTCGGGTTTAATTAAACCAACAAGCGGAAGAATTTATTTTCAAAATATTGATTTAATAAAATTAAATCCTTATCAAATTACCAAATTAGGAATTATCCATATTCCAGAAGGTAGAAAACCCTTTGCTAACCTCACTGTGTATGAAAATTTAAGATTGGGTGCCTATTTTGTTAACAAAAAAAGAGAAATTGAAGAAAGACTTTCTTTTGTCTTCCAAATTTTCCCTCGGCTGAAAGAGAGATTAAAGCAACCGGCTGGCACTCTTTCTGGCGGTGAATTACAAATGCTTGCTATTGGCCGAGGTTTAATGGCAAAACCAAAATTACTTCTTTTAGATGAACCTTCTATGGGACTTTCACCCATTTTGGTTGAAGAAATATTCTCCGTCATCAAGAATATAAATAAAGAAGGGACAGCAATTCTATTAATTGAACAAAATGCTGCCAAAGCTTTATCAATAGCCCACCGGGCATATGTTTTAGAAACTGGAAAAATAATGTTAGAGGGAAAGGCCGAAGAATTGATTAATAATGAAAGTGTTAAGAAAATTTATTTAGGAGTTGGATAAAATTTATTAGTAATTGGAAAATCAAAACTTTCTTTCTTTAAAATTATTTTAATAGGTGCTTGTTTTCGTTTAAATTCATTTTGATAAATTAAACTAACAATTTTATTCACATCTTTAAGCGAAAAACCTTTTCTGACAATATTTCGGATAGGTTGATTTTCTACTAAATAGTATTTAATAATTTCATCTAATTGGAAATAAGGAATTAAGTCTTTTTCATCTTCTTGATTAGGTCTTAATTCCGCAGAGGGTTTCTTTGTTAAAATTCTTTGAGGAATAAATTTCTTATCAAATTTTTTATTTAGATATTCTGCTAATTTATATACCTCGGTTTTTGTTAAATCAGCAATTGGTGCTAAACCACCGCTCATATCCCCATAAAGAGTAGTATAACCAACTACCATTTCTGATTTATTACCTGTTGCTAAAACCAAATAGTTAAATTTATTTGCCAAAGCCATTAATAAATTTCCTCTTATTCGTGCTTGAATATTCTCTTCAGTTGTATCAAAAGGTAAATCTTTAAAGATTGGTTTTAAAGTATTTAAATATTCCTGATAAATCTGATTAATAGCAATCTCAATAACTTCAATTCCTAAATTTTTTGCCAAAGTATAAGCATCTTCAATACTTTCTTTAGAAGAATATGGCCCAGGCATTATTAAACCAACAACATTTTTTTCTCCTAATGCCAAAGTTGCTAAAGTAGCTACTACACTGGAGTCAATTCCACCCGAAAGTCCTAAAATTACTTTTTGGAAATTATTCTTTTTTACATAATCTTTAATTCCTAAAATAATCGCCTGACAAATCTCTTCTAATTCATTTTCTTCTTTTTCTTTATAAGGGGCATAAATAATACTTTCATCATAAATAATAAAATCTTCTTCAAATCTTTTTGCACGCATTAAAACTTCGCCCTCCTCGGAAACTACCATACTGCCCCCATCAAAAATTTTTTGATCATTACCACCTACTAAATTACAATAAATTATTCTCACATTATTTTCCTTCGCTTTTTTTATCAACAAATCTTTTATTTTTTTATCTTTACCTATATAAAAAGGCAAAGCCGAGAGATTAATAATTAACTCAGCACCCTTCCTTTTTAATTCCTTTATAATATCATACTTTCCTTCTAAATCCTCTCCCAGAGTTATCCCAAACTTTTTACCATTCAAATTAAAAACTATTCTTCTCTGAGAAGGAATAAAATAATCTCTCTCTATCAAAGAAAGATTAGTCTTAACACTAAAACCTAAAAATCTACCATCCCTTATTATGTAAGCAACATTAAGAAGATTTTTCCCTACCCTCAATGGCAATCCAATGATAACTGAAATCCCTTGAGAGTTTTTTAAAATCGTATTTAAAAATCTTCTTGAATTATTAAGAAAATCCGGCTTTTTTAATAAATCTTTAGGGAAATAACCAGTAAGAAAAAGTTCAGGAAAGATAACTAAGTCTACTTTTCTTTCCTTAGCAGTTCTAAGAGTATAAAGAATTTTATTTAGATTCCCTTTAAAATCTCCTACCGTAGAATTTAATTGAGCAATTCCTATTCTCATAATATATTTTATTTTAATCCCAATTTTTAAAAAATCAAGTATATATATTTACTATACAGTAAAAATTTATTGTCTCTTTATAAGAACAATTTTCTTTTAAATGAGAAAAGCATTTAACACAAGAGATACTAAAAATCCTAATATCAATTGAAAAATAATTATCTTTAAAGTATCTATAAATTTAAATTCCTTTAATAAAATTAAAGTTGTTGAAAGACAAGGTAGATAAAGAATCAAAAATATTGAAGAGATAACTAATTGTTTAGGTGTTAAATTAAAAGGTGCTAACAAAGCGATACTTACATCTTTTCTTAAAAAACCCGTTATCATTATTGGGACAATCTCCTTTGGTAAAGATAGTAATTTTTGAAAAATTGGTCCGGTGAATTTATTTAAAAGATCAATAATTTTTAAAATATCCAATATTCCAAAGAAAAATACACCACCAATAATTAAGGGAACCGCCTCTTTAATGAATAACTTTATCCGAAATAATAATTTTCTAAAAACCATTAAGAAATAAGGTAAACGGTAAGGTGGAATTTCTATAAATATTTCGGGAGCTTCGCCTCGAGAAATTTTATTTAGAAGAAAAGTAGAAACCAAAGAAAGGAATATTAGAAGAAAAAATATTAAAAAGAGATATTTTATTCCATAAGGAGCCAAAAGAGCAATAACTATCGTCGTTTGTGGTAAACAGGGTGAAGAGAGTAAAATCAAAAGGGCTGTTAAAATTCTCTCTCTTTTTCTTTCTAAAATTCTTGTTGCTAAAATTGCCGGAACTTTACAACCAAATCCCAAAATTATTGGAATTAAAGAATAACCATGAATACCCAACCGATGGATAACACCATCAAAAATTGTTGCCAACCTTGCTAAATAGCCAATATCCTCTAATATTGATAAAATTAAATAAAAAGCAAAAAGATAAGGTAAGACAATTACAAAAGGAATGTAAAGGCCAGTATTTAATATTCCAAAAGATTTTAATGGCTCAATTTCTTTACCAATTAAAATTTCAAAGATTAATGGCGATTTTATCTTTTCTATCAACTTTATAATATTTGGTAGATATAGATTATTAAAAATAGGGTCAAAAATATGATTTATCAAATTTTCACCAATTAATCTTATTAAAATAAATGTTAAAGATAAAATAATAATTGCTGAGATTAAACCAGTTATTGGTTTAATTGTAAAATCCTCAACCCTTTCTAAAAAAGTATGGTGGCGATGGCTAATTCTTTGAACTTCTCTTATAATCTTCCCAATTTCCTGCCATCTTTCTTCTTCTTTAAATTGGAAATCACTCATTTTTGCTTTATTTAAATTTTCTTTCAAATCCTTTATACCTTCACCCGTAATTGCACAAGTGGGAAATATTGGTAGATTTAAAATCTGCGATAATTTTTTATAATCAATTTCTATCCCTAAATGTCTGGCTTCATCCCATAAATTTAAAACAATTATTAAAGGTATTCTTTCTCTTATTAATTGAAGTGTTAAATTAAGATTTCTTTCCAAATTTGTTGCATCCACCACATTAACAACAATAAAGGAACCCTCTTCCTTCGCCTTATCTAACATTTCTCGTGCCACTTTCTCAGCCAAATTTGTCGGTTCCCTTAATGAATATATACCCGGTACATCAATAACTTCTACCTTCTCATTATCTAATTCCATCTCACCTTTATGATATTCAACTGTGGTTCCTGGATAGTTACTAATAATTACTGTTGTTCCGGTTAAGCGAGTAAAAATTACTGATTTACCGACATTGGGATTTCCAAAAAGAAGAATTTTTTTAATCATTACTTTTTTTTACTAATATCTTCTTTGCCATACCATACCCAATTGCTACTTTACAACTTTTCACCTCAACTATTACTGGACCTTTTAAAAGAGATTTACTTATCTTTTTTATTTTTACTCCTTCATAAATTCCTAAACTTTCTAAACGGGCTCGTATTTTAGACCCGCCGATAATTTTGGTCACCTCGGCTAAAGTATTTTCTTCTAAACTTACTAAATCAATCAATTGATCGTTCATTTTCTATTAAAATTTCTTTTGCCAGATTTTTAGGCAAAATAATAATTCCCTTTTTAATCTTAAAAATTAATAAATCTTTAAATTCGCACAATTTTTCAATTTTACTTTTTTTTCTCACTCCTAAAAAACTTAATCTTTTTAAATAAGGAAGAGATAGATTAATTTTTTTTATTTTTACTTTTTTATTAACCCCTAATTCTTTTAAGTTCTTAACCTTTTTGACATTTTTCGCAATACCCATAAATTTCTAATTTATGAGAAACAATTTTAAAATTATATTTTTGAGCAATTTTATTTTGTGTATTTTCAATCTTTTTATCATTAAACTCAATTATCTCTCCACATTTTAAACAGATAAAATGGTCATGATGAGAAAGATGGGCTGGCTCATATCTTCTATTCTTTTCTTCAAATTTTTGTTCAATTGCTAAACCACATTTGGTTAAAAGTTTCAATGTCCGATAGATCGTTGACCTACTTACTTTTTTTCCTAATTTTTCATATAGTTCATCCACATTAAGATGCTTATCTACTTTAAAGAAAAACTTAATAATTCTTTCTCTTTTTGCTGATTTTTTTAATCTCTTTTCATTTAAATATCTTGCTAATATCTCTTCCCACATAAAATGAAATTGAAATTCATTTTCATTATTATAAAAAAGTGTAATATAAAAATAATAAAAATCAATATTTTTTAATTTGACTTTAAATAAAATTTTGTTATATTTCTATAAGTGGCCCCATCGTCTAATGGCTTAGGACATCGCTCTTTCAAGGCGAAAATGGGGGTTCGATTCCCCCTGGGGCCATTTTTTATTTTCTATAGGGAAAAGCATATGAAAAAGTTTTTTACATTCTTAATTATTTTTATTTTTCCTATTTTTGCAGTTGATTTGAAAGAAAAATTAGGAATCGGGGTTGGTTGGAATATGCCAAGTGATTTCTTTTATTATCCGAGCTTTGTTTGCGGAAAAATTGGTATCTCTTCTCAATTTGCTATTGAGCCATATTTAGCATTATGGTATTTCTCCCAAGAGAAAGAATTTGAATGGGGAATTGGGGGAATAGTGGATTATGCTTATCGTTCAAAAGAAAAATCTAATCTTTATTTAAAAGGAGGAATGAAACTTCGATCTCTTTTATTGTCTGGGAAATGGAAATATTTAACCACAGAATTTATTGTTGGACTAGGAATAGAAATTTGGCTTTTTAAAAATTTTTCTATCGATTTTTCAGCCTATACCAAATGTGGTTATCATAAAAACTATGAAAAATCTTCTTCCACTTTATTCGCTCACTTTTCTTATCCTTTTGCTTTAATTTTCTATTATTGATTTTATCTTATAATTTTTTATAATAAAATAATAATGCGGGAGTAGCTCAGCGGTAGAGCATCACCTTGCCAAGGTGGGGGTCGCGGGTTCAAATCCCGTCTCCCGCTTTTTTCTTTTTAATAATCCCAATTAATCTTTCCGTTAAATAAGGAAAAGAAAATAAATAAGAAGTATTTCTATTCACTTCTAATTCTTCATTTTTAATAATTTTCTCTTTCAATTTCTCATCATAATAATAGCCAATTTTATATTTTTCATTTAACATTTTTATCTCTTCACTTATTTTACCATAAAAAATAATTGGTCTTTGAGCACCAATATATTCAAAAAGTTTTAAGCCAACTATTTGATTGGGTTTAGATAGATAAAGTAAATAATCAGCACCTTTCATTAATGAACATACCTCTTTATGGGAAAAACTTCCCAAATAGATAATATTGGAATAATTAATTAATTCTTTTTTTGTAGATAAATCAATATGACCAGCAAGATAAATTTTTAAGTCAGGGAGCTCTTTTAAATCTTCTGCCAATAAAAATATCTCTTTTGAATTTTTTTCTAAATTTCCCGCATAAAAAATACTTCTTGTTGGAAATTTCCATTCTTCAATAATAAAATCTTCTGGATCATAACCATTAGGAAGCCAAATTGCTTTATTGCCCAAAACTTTTAGAATTTCATAATGGCAAGAAAGCACAATTTCACTATCCTCTACTATTTTTTTTCTTAAACTATCTAAAATTTTTTTAAAATAAAAGGGCGGCGGAATTATGCCTGTGGGATAAGGGTCGCGAAAATCAGAAATTAGAGGTATAGAGAATTTCTTTTTTAAAAATAATCCGATTAACAAATTCGTATAAGGTGGCGAAGTAGTAAATATAAAAGAAGGTTTTTCTTTCTCAATTATCCTTTTAGAAAAAAAATAACAAAAAGGCAGAAATCCAATTTTGGCATCAGGAAATAATAGTTTATTTAAAAAATGAGAATAAGTGGTGCCAGCATAGGAAAATTTTTTTCTTATACCTAAATAATATAAAAGTCGAGCAAAATCAAGACTTTCTACTTGATAAATGTTTATTCCTTCAATCTCTTTTAATAAATCTTCGTCATAAAGATAATAAGGAATCTCTTTTACGGTAATTACTGATATTTTATAGCCTTTTCTTTTAAAATATTTAATAAATTTTGAAATTCGGATAACTCCAACGCCTCCTAAGGGAGGAAAATAATAAGAGATAAATAATATTTTCATTAAATATAACCTTCTAAAAAAACTAATGCCAAATCTTTGGTAATTTCAACTAATTGGATATTATTTAAAAATTTAAAAAGTCTTTCGATATCTAATCTTAAATAATGATCATAAATTTGTAAATCCTTCGGTAAATATCTAAAAAATCCACCACTTCCTAAAGCATCTTCTAATATAAAAAGATTATTTTCAATGATAGTTAATATAATTTCTTTATTTACTTTAGGAAATTTTTTTTCCAAAAGAATATCCGCATAATTTTCTTCAAACATAAAAACTTTGCCATCTAAATCAATCACCTTTCTCCCGTCTTCCTTATAAGCCATCGCTAAAATTGAACCATAAAGATTGCCTAGAAAATGGAAAAGATATAATTTATCTTCATCAATAAAAAAGGGAAATTCCCATTCTAATAAATTTGGAAAAATTTTTTTCTTAATAACTTTTGCTAATTCAAAGAAATAGCCACCAGTACCGGTTCCCTCAAAAAGTTTTGATGTTGCTTCACTTTCCTTTATCTTCCGAGCGTAAATTTTCTTTTCTTTTTTCCTTATCTCAATAAGTTCATAAGTAATACCGCCAAAAATAAATTTTGGTTGAGGATAAAAAATATATCCAAGTTTTCTTTCAGTATCAATATCATAGAGTTCATATTCACCAAAACTTTTCCTTTGGATATTAGAATGGACCCTTCCATAATTTATCAAATTTTCAACCTTCTCAGACAAAAAATAAACACCTTTACCTTGAGTTTTAATATATTCATTTTCCAAAAGATGGGCTAAAACTTTTTTTACTATCTCATCATCATAAATATTATTAAAAATATTTTTTAAAGAATTGAAAGTGGTGCCAATTCTTTTCCTTTGGTATAAATAAGAAAAGATTTGTTGAGGAATAACCGCAATAGAAGGATTGTAATATCTTTCAAAAAGTCTACCCTCTTTGGCACATTCAAAAAAGATTTCAAATAATAATCTTTCCCAATTATTTTTGTAAATACCAATTGCAAAAATTTTTTCACTTCTTCTATTTCCTCTACCAATTCTTTGTAAAAGAGAGCTAATACTAAAAGGCGGCCGGTATAATACTACACAATCAATATCACCGATATCAATGCCTAATTCTAATGTGGTGGTGGCACATAAAATCCCTTTTTTCTCTTCTTCCATCAACTTTTCTACTTCTTCTCTTTTCTGTTTTGTTAAACTTGCATGATGAACCCAAACCTTATCCGTGTTTAAATATTTTTTTAAAATTGGCACAAACATTTCAGCAGTACTTCGAGCATTAAAGAAAATTAAAATCTTATCTAAATTTTTTTCGGAAAAGATTTGATAAAGTAAAGGTATCACATCGCTCGGCTTCTCTTTTTCGGGAATTAGCATCTCCTCTATCTCTTTCTTTAAAGAAACTTCACAGACTTCCCAATTAGAAAAATATCTCTCACCAATATTTTTATCATCAATTGTTGCTGAAAGAGCATAATATTTAATATTATTATTAATTCTTCTTAAACGATTTAACAAAATTCGTAATTGGTCGCCTCTCGGTGTGTTATCTAAAAGATGTAATTCATCAAGAATAATATAAGAAAGAGATACAAAAATTTGAGGATGGCGAGAAAGTAAGGAATCAAAAGACTCCGGAGTTGTTAATAAAATAAAAGGTAATTTCTTCTCATTAATCCTTGGTCGATCACCGGTCTTCTTTTCAATTTTTAAATTCAAATATTCAAAGGGATATTGAAGTCGCCGGTACATATCATTAACTAAAGCCTTTGTCGGTGAAACATATAAAATAGAAAAATCAATTTTATTTTTTTCTAACAACCTTTCCACAATCGGTGCGATTGTCGCTTCCGTCTTTCCAGTAGCCGCGGGTGAGATAATTACCAAGTTTTTATCTTTTAAAATCTTCGGAATAACCTTCTTTTGAATTTCCGTTAAACTACCGAACCGGGAAAAAAAAGGGATCCAAGTTTTTTTTAACCTTTCTTTTATTTCCCACTCTTCCATTTAAAAAATCAATTTATCTTTTTCTTTTATTTTTTGTTCTTGGTTTATCTTCTTCTTCTACATCATAAATTTTTATAAATTTTTCACCATCCCATAAATATTTAGCAATTAACCATTGCCGAAAATGTCTTATTTCAACGTAACCAGGTTTCAAAATCACTGGACTACTGGCCCAACCAGCACTGGAATCAATCAATAATGGAAAAACCTCTATTCCCTTAGCAGTATGAACTATATCATAAATATGGAATTCATTCCCATGGACAGGAGAATATTCTATACCAATTAACAAAAGTGGTTTTTCATCATTAACTAAGAAAGCCCGAGCAACTTCTATATATATATCCACATCCTCCTCCTCTTCCAACCAAAGAAAAATTTTCTCACTTTTATGACTTTTAACTTTGAAATTATAACCAGTTTGTAAAAAATGGATCGAAAGAGTATCTTTTACTTTATCACCGTCTAAATCAAATATAAAAACAGTATCTTTGAGTAAGAATCTTCTAACCTTAATTTTTCCGAAATAATCATTACCCGTAATATTAGGGGTTAAATCCAGTTGAGCAAACAAAAACGAAATAAATAGCAAAAGCATAAATTATATTAGTTTAAAATTTTTTAAATGTCAAATATAATCTTTTAATGGACAATTATCGCAAAGGGGGGTTTTTAGGCAAAAAGTTTTGGCAAGTTTTACTAATAAAGCGTGATATTCATTATAAATTTTCGTATCCTTTGGTAAATTTTTGATAAAGTATTCCTGCCACTCTTCATAAGACTTTCCAGAAAATAATTGGTGTCTTAAAAATATCCTTTTTGTATAATTGTCAATAACAAAAATCGGTTTTTGTAAAGCGTAAAGCAATATAGAATCAGTGGTCTCTTTACCAATTCCTTTTACTTTTAATAATTTTTCTCTTAAAACCTCAATATTTTCTTTTCTCATTTCTTCTATTCTTCCTTTATATTCTTTTAAAAAGAATTTTATAAACTCCTTCAATCTTTTTGCCTTAATGTTATAAAAACCACTTGGTTTTATTATCTTTGCTAATCTTTTGAGTGGTGTTTTGTAAATAATTATTGGGTCTAACTTTGTTTTCTCTTTTAAATTTTTTATTGCCTTTTCCACATTTTGCCAATTAGTATTTTGGGTTAAAATAGCCCCGATCATAATTTCTATCTCATTTTCACCGGGCCACCAATTTTGAGGCCCAAAATGGTTATAGAGAATTTGATAAATTTTAAAAACGATGTTTTGAACAATATTTGGTTGGCTCATTCCCTTTAAGGAAATATTCCTCTCTTATTTCGAGACAATTGGACGTGGCTAAATCGCCAGTTTCTTCACATATCATTAATCTAACTATTGAATCCGGAATAAAAAAATCATTTTGGGGATAAAAGCTACTTACATTTTTCATAAATTCTCCCCAAACCGGCGCACACACTACCCCTCCAGTAGCCCCTTCAAAAATTTTTTTCTTTTTATCAAAACCAACCCAAATGCCGCAAGTTAGATAAGGAGTATAACCAATAAACCAAGCATCAGTAAAATTATCGGTTGTCCCTGTTTTTCCCGCACCAATTCCATAATAACCATATTTTCTAATTAAATAACCAGTTCCTTCATCTAAAACGCTTTTTAACATTGTAGTAACTAAAAAAGCGGTTTGGGGAGAAAGCACCGACTCCGAAGAAGGATAATTTTCTTTCAAAACAATTCCGTCGCTGTCAACAATTTTCGTTATTAAAATTGGCACAATCTTTTTTCCTAAATTTGCCAAGGTAGCAAAGCTTCGCGCCATTTCTAAAAGGGAAACTTCTGAAGAACCTAATGCTAAAGAATAATAAGGTCTTAACTTACTATTTATTCCCATTAAATAAGCATATTCACTCACTTTTTCTGGCGTTAATTTTTCAATCAACCTCACTGCACACACATTTCTTGATAAAGCCAAAGCTTTCCTTAAAGTTATTGGCCCAATATAACGATGATCATAATTTTTAGGCTCATAAGGTTCTTGAACGCCAGTAATTTCTAAACTAATTGGACTGTCTTCAATAATATCCGAAGGTTTAAAACCTTGATCAATTGCTGCAGTATATACAAAAACCTTAAAGGCGCTACCCGGCTGACGCTTCGTTTGAACTACTCTATTCAATTGGGAATGAAAAAAATCTCTACCACCAATTAATGCCTTAATAAACCCTGTTTTATTTTCAATACAGACTAAAGCCCCTTGTAAGTAATCGGGTGGCGGAAGTTCCCCTTTCTTTTCTTTGTAAAGTTTATCATAATCCCTCTTTTTCTCTTTAAATCCATAATTCTCTTCAATTTCTCTTAATCTTTTTTCTAATGCAATATTGGCTTCCCTTTGGATATCCAAATCAATGGTGGTGTAAATTGTCAATCCCCTTTTATATAAATAATCAGTTCCAAAAAAGTCTTCTACATATTGCCTCACCATTTCCATTATATAACCAACTTCTTGCCGATTTCTCTGTAAAGGTAAAAGATTTATCTTTTCTTCTAACGCTTTCTCATATTCCTCCTTACTTATTTTTTTATTTTTATAAAGCATTTTTAAAAAGAAATTTCTTCTTTTTAAAACTAAATCAAAATTTTTATAAGGAGAATAATAATTAGGGGATTTAACAATGCTTACTAAAAAAGCGGCTTCGCTCAAAGTTAAATCACTAGCACTTTTGCCCAAAAATCCCTGAGAAGCAGCTTCTATTCCATATAAGCCATAACCAAAATAAACTTGATTTAAATATCTTTCTAATATCTCCTCTTTGGTATAGCTTCTTTCTAATTTTATTGCTAAAATCAATTCTTTTAGCTTTCGGATAATATCTTTTTTATAAGTTAAAAACATATTTCGGGCTAACTGTTGGGTGATTGTTGAAGCTCCTTGTTTTATGCTCAAACTTTTTAAATTATAAAAAAGGGCACCAATAATTCTAATCACATCAATCCCACAATGAGAATAGAATCTCTTATCTTCCACAGTAATTAAAGCATCAATTAAATACTTCGGGATCTCCCTTAAAGAAACTATTTTTCTTTTCTGCTCAAAAAATTCACCAATTAACCTACCTTTACAATCTAAAACCCGTGAAGAAACCGGTGGTAGATAAGTTTGAATTTCCTCTAAGGAAGGTAAATCAGAACTTAATAGATAGTAAATTATTGGAATAATAAGAAAAAAAAAGATTAATGAGAGAAAAAAGCAAATTAAAAAAAGCTTGTATGTTTTTCTTTTCATCAGTGTCAAAAGGAAAGTGCTTCTAAAATATCAAAAACCTTTATCTTTTCTTCTATCCCTAAAACCTTAGTGGCGTCCTCTAAGGTTAAAAGACAAAAGGGACAAGCAACAGCAATAATTTCTGCTTCTTTAAAAAACGCCTCCCTTACCCTCTTTTCTGCTAACCTTTCTTTACCTTTTTTCTCAATCCACATCCTCCCACCACCCCCTTCACAACATAAAGAATTTTCTCTATGCTGGTCAAATTCAATTAAATTATCGGTAATTAATTTCAAAATTTCTCTTGGTTCATCAAAAATCCTGTTTTGCTTTCCTAAAAAACAAGGGTCATGATAAATAATTTTTTTATTCTCTCTTTTAACCAAATCGCTTATTCTACCTCTTATTTCATATAAAAATTGAGTATAATGATAAATTTCCGTATTTAAAGTATAATCTTTTTTTAGGGCATTATAACAATGGGGCGATAAGGTTATTATCCTTTTTTTCCTTATTTTATTTATTATTTCACTATTTTTTTCTCTCAATTCAAAAAAAAGACCTTCTTCACCCAATCTTTTTATCTCACTACCACAACAACTCTCTTCTTCACCAATTATTCCAAAATCAATATCTAATTTTCTCAAAAGTGAAAAGAAGTTCCTTAAAAGATTTAAAAATCTTATATCATAATGAATGGTGCAACAGATAAAAATTAGATTTTCTACTGCCTCCCCTTCCTTAACAATTCTTACTTGTAATTCCTTATTCCAGTCAACCCTTTTCTCTCTTGCCCTCTGCCAAGGATTACCAAAAAGATAAGTACTTTCTAAAATTTGAATGATACTTTCTTCTATCCGACCTTTCTCTACCTCCTCTTTTCTTAAACTTAAAACCAAATCCATTGGTTGACAATCTTTGGGACATCTTAAAGAACAGGTTTGACAAGTAGTGCATTCCCAAATCGCTTCTTTATCTTTTTCTGGCAATTCTTTTAAGGAAAGTTGCTGTAAGTAAATTAATCTTCTAATATTTAAATTACTCCTATTTACTGGACAACCACTGGTGCAACGGGAGCATTGAATACAAGCGTGAATATTTACTGCCATTATTCTTTTAATTTTTTAACCTCTTCAATTAAAAGCGGAATGACTTCAAACAAATCACCAACAATTCCGTAATCACAAACTTTAAAGATATTTGCCTCTTTATCCTTATTAATGGCAACAATAATTTTAGAATTTATCATACCAACCAAATGTTGAATGGCGCCAGAAATACCGCACGCGATATATAAAGTTGGCGCTACTGTTTTGCCCGTTTGACCTACTTGATCGGAATGGTCACGCCAACCAGCATCCACAGCTGCCCTTGAAGCCCCCACCGCAGCATTCAAAGCACTTGCTAATTCTTCTAACATTTTAAAATTATCCGCATTTTTCATCCCTCTTCCACCCGCAACTATAATATCTGCTTCTTGCAAATCAATTTTACTTGTTAATTTTTTAACAAAATCAACTATCTTAACCTTGGCTTGAGCATCAACCTTTTCTATCTCAATAATCTCGGGCTCAGAAGATTTGCCCTCTTTTACACTAATCGCCTTTTGTCTAATTGAAAAAAATAAAGGAAAATCTTTTTCTAAAATAATTTCCGAAATTACTTTACCAGCATAAATTGGTTTTATAAGTTTAAATTTATCATTTTCTATTTCTAAGGAAATTATATCCTGAAAAAAGGGCTTTTGAAAATTTGTTGCCAAAATAGGCCCAATCTCTTTTCCCTTAATTGTCGCTGGAAAAAGAATAGCAGAAACTTTCTCTTTTTTAACCAGTTGGGTAAGAATTTCGCCGATTTGAGAAGAAGTAAATTGACCATCCTCTTCATAAAGAAAAATCTTATTAATCCCAAAATTCTTAAAAGAAGAAAAATAACCTTTCACATCTTTACCCAAAAGAATAACCCCTGTTTCTTTATTTAATTTTTGAGCAAGCGAATAAGCAAGTACTGAAATTTCAAAAGTTACCCTTTTTATTTGATTATCTCTAATTTCTGGATAAACTAAAATCATAATTCATTATTTTAATAACTTTTTTTGTTTTTTCAACAAATTTTATTATGAGTATTCTTTATTTTATCAATTAACATCCCTTTACTCAAACAACTTTCTCAGATAGGTAAGAAAATAAAAAATTAATAAAATAACAATTCCTTCAGATATTTATCCCATAATCAGACTATTAACACAATCGCCATTTCTGCACTTCTTTTTAAAAAACGGAAAACAACTTTTAAAACTTGCTATTAAAGAAATATAAAATTCTTCATCATCAGTTTTATAAAACCTTCCTACTTTTCCTTTATATCCTTTTCTGCCTTTTGGTGCTCTTTCCTCAATCCTTTTGCCAAAATACCTCTTTATCTATTACCCAACTTCTTAACTATATCATCTTAACTATATCATCCCTAAAAGCAACAATAAACGTCAAAACATCTATAATGAAAAAGACCATCTGGTTTTAATCTGCCTTGATTAAAAAAGCTTGCAATAGATCGTTTTAATTTTTTGGCCCATTTTTTTTCATTTTTTAATATTTTAATAAAAAAATTTGGTGACCTAAGAGGGGGTTTTTTCGTTATATATATAAAAGGGTGATATTATGAAAAAATTAGGGATTTTGAAAACTTCGCAGGTTGCCTATTTCTTAGAAGTCTGCCCAAGAACTATCCAAAGATTTATAAAAAATAT
>JANXBG010000025.1 GCA_025060715.1 Caldifarciminota bacterium
AAGTCAATAATTAGCCGATGGGCGGATTCGAACCGCCGACCTACGGTTTACGAAACCGTTGCTCTGCCTCTGAGCTACATCGGCAAAATTTTATTCTCGGGTATATAAAAGATGGCGAAAATCCTTTATTTTTTCTTTTTTGGTAAGTTCTTCCCAAAAATATTGAATAAACTGATTTGTTTTTTGTTCCCGATAGTTATCAATGGAAATTTCTCCTACAACATTCCTTTCTTCACATTTTATTACATAAAATCCCCAATCTAATTCTATTACCGGTGAAACTTCACCAGGATTTAAAGAGTAAAGAGCACCAGCAAATTCTGGTCCTCGGGACCTTAAAGTAAAATCAAAGTTCATAAAATCTTCTTTATGACCAATTTGGCAAAAGGGGTATCTATTTTGAATAACACCAATATTTTCGTTTCTTAATAAAATTGCCCTTATATCTTCAGCAATTTTCCTTTTATTCTCCTTTGCCTTTTCTCTTCTCAATTGATAAGTTAAAGAAGTTTTTATTCTTTCAAAAGGTTGATAACTTTCTTTATTTATCTTTTCTAAATAAGCAACAATGTAAGAAGTGCTTGTTAATAAAGGAGGTGAAATAGAGCCAATTTTAGAATTGAAAGCAAATTCTTCAATTTGATTGGGACTGGCTAATCTTAACCAAAAAGGTGGACGGCCTTCGGTGATTGTAATTGGTCTTGGATATTGATTAAAATATTTGAAGGCAACACTATCAAAAATCTCTTCTTTTGCCGCTTCCCGGAATTTTTCAATAGTATCTAAAATTGCTTCAATAGTAGTGGGTGAAATTTTTATCCGAACGCTGATTGAGCGAATTTTTAAACTATCGCCTTTCTTTTCTCTTAATTGGACAATTTTCCAAGTATCGCTTTTCAAAAAAGGTTCAGAAAATTCGTTAGGTTTTAAATCTTTTAAAATATTTTTAGTTATACTATCCAAATTTTTTAACTCATACCAAATGCCAGCAGTATCTTCTAAGAGTTCAGAAAAACCAATCATAGTAATTCCAAAATCTTCTCCTTTTTTTAACTCATTATAGGCATCATCAATGATTGATTTCGCTTCATTACTATCACTACTTGTTAAAGTAATTGGAATTTCAATATATTTAAGATTAGCATTTTTTGGAATTTTAAAATCTTTCTTTTTCTTTTTTTCATAATAGGCTTTTAACTCTTTTTCCGGAATTGGTATCGTATCATCAGGTGTGAGAAGAGGAATAAAAATATAAGTAGCAACAATTCTTGTTTTCTGTAATTGAGTAAAGAACTCGGCTTCTTTACTGGGAATATGAATAGCTGCTTGTAAATCTAAACGAAATTTTTCTTTTGGCAAAAAGTCTAATAACTCTTGAGCGTAAACCGCAAAATAAGCTTGATTTTCGGGGTTGGTTAAAACTTGGTGATATTTTTGGTAATCAAAATTTCCTAAACTATCTTTAAATTCAGGTGAATTTTTCAATTCTTCGGGTGGATTTGCTTTCATTATTTCAAAAAGTTCTTCATTAGTTACTGTGATATCATTTTTTATATATATATCCTGCCAGATTTTATTATCCACAAGATAACGCCACGCTTCTTCTTGTAATCTTATCCTTTCTTCTTCAGAAATATCTTTTAAGCGGTTAGTTCTTAAATATTTATAAGTTATATAATTTAAAATATTTTGGTATTCATTCAATTTTATGGGTTTTTTACCAACATAGCCTAAAATTCCCTTTCTTACTGGATTTTCTCCAAAACGACCTTCTTTTAATACTATCCAAAGTTCGGACATCAAAAATCCGCCAACAAAAGCAATAGCCACAATTAACATAATTGTCCGCATATTTTTTCTAATTTTTGATATGCTAATCATAAAAAAATTATATCATAAATATAATAAAAATCAATTAAAGTTTTGCTCTGGGATGAGTTTTTTTGTAGATTTCTTTTAGTTTGCCAATAGTTAAATGGGTATAAATTTGGGTTGTCTGTAAACTGCTATGTCCTAATAATTCTTGAACAGCCCTTAAATCAGCACCACGGTCAAGAAGATGGGTAGCAAAACTATGTCTAAAAATATGGGGATTTGTTGCTGGTGGATTGGAAATTTTACTTAAATATTTTTTTACAATTTTTTGGATTTGACGGTTGCTCAATTTTTTATTAAATCTTGATACAAAAAGATAAGGAGATATACCCTTTTTTTCTTCTAAATATTTTTTTATCGCCTTAAAGGCATAACTACCAAAAGGAACAATCCTTTCTTTTTCTCCTTTGCCTTTTACTTTTAATACTTTATTTTCAAAATCAATATCATCTATTTTTAAATTCACCAGTTCTGATACCCTTAATCCCGAAGCATATAACAACTCTAAAATTGCTTTATCCCGATAACTTATTTCAACTGGAGGCTGTAAATCTAGCACTTCTTTTACCTGAACTTCAGTTAAAAAACTGGGTAATTTTTTTTCTAATGGGGGCGATTTAAGTCCTATTGTAGGATTTTTCTCTATTAATCTATTTTTCTTTAAAAACTTATAAAAAGATTTTATTGCTGATAATTTTCGGCAAGTGCTTTTTTTATCATAACCATATTTTAAAAGAGAACCAACAAAATTTCTAATTGCCTCATAATTGACTCTTAATAAATCGTTAAGATTTTCTCTTTCAATTAAATAATCTTTAAATTGTAACAAATCATTTTTATATGCCCGAAGAGTCTCTTTTGAATAATTTTTTTCTTTTTCTAAATATTCTAAAAATTTATTAATCAAATTATCCATAAGGCAAATTATGAATTGCCTCTTTTATTGCTGATAAGAAAGTTTCCTCAATGATTTCGGACAATGTTGGGTGTGGATGAATAACTTTTTTTATTTTTTCTAAATTCAATTTTAAATTTAAAAAGATACTTCCTTCACCAATAATCTCTGAAGCATTAGGCATAATTAAATGGAGCCCTAAAATTTCTTTCTTATTTTTATCACAAATTATCTTCCCAAAACCTTCGCTTTTTCCCATTGTTAAAGAACGACCAATTGTTGATAACGGAACTTTTGAAATAATGACTTCTAATCCTCTGCTTTTTGCCTCTTCTTCCGTGATACCAATTGTTGCAATCTCTGGTTCAGTATATATACAATTGGGAATATAAACATCCTCTTCTTCACCATCTTGAAAAATTATTTCAACAACTTTTTTCCCTTCATACATCGCTTTATGGGCAAGGAGCGGCGGTTTCCTAACGTCACCAATTGCGTAAATTCCCTTAATATTTGTCATCATTTTTTTATCAGTTTTTATATAACCAAAATCATCCAAGATAAGATTACTTAAATTTAACTCCTCACTTCTTGGTTTTCTTCCCACTGCTAATAAGATATTATCAAAATCAATCTCTATCTCCCCCTTATCTTTTGTTTCAATTTTTGCCTTTCTTTTATTTATATCTATCTCTTTCAAAATTGAATTTAAATAGAAAATAAATCCTTTTCTTTCTAAAAGATTTTTTAAATAATTGGCAATTTCAAAATCAATACCCGGTAAAATCTGATTAGTAATTTCTATAAAAATTACTTTTGAACCAAAAGAAAAATAAATTGTCCCCAATTCTAAACCAATTATACCAGCGCCAATAATTAATAATCTTTCAGGTATCTTTTCAAAATTTAATGCCTCTTCAGAGGTCCAAATAATTTCATTTTGCTTTTCTATATTTTTTAAAAATAATGGCTTTGAACCAGTAGCAATAATAAAATTTTCACCTTTTATTCGCTTATTACTATTTACCAATTTTATTTCTCTTTCATTTTCAAAAATTGCTCTGTCTTTAATCAATTCCACATTATATTTATTTAAAAGAAATTCAATACCTCTTCTCAATCTTAAAATAACCCTTTCTTTAAATTCTTTTACTCTTTTTATGTCAATCTTATTCAAAGAAAATTCAATACCATAATTTTTTAGATTTTTATTTTCTTCAATTATTTTTGCTAAATGTAATAATGTTTTAGTTGGAATACAACCGGCATTTAAACAGACGCCACCAACCTCTTTTTCTTCAATTAAGATTACTTTTTTATTAAGTTGGGAAGCCCGAATAGCTGCTACATAACCACCAGGACCAGCACCAATAATTACCAAATCACTCATAAAATATTATAAACTTGACTTTTTATAAAATCAATATTAATAGTTATAAAAGAAGCAATAATCAAAAACATAATCATCTAAGTTTTAATCTAAATAGTTAAACCTCATTAACCCGGAAACTGTGTCTTAACACATTTACTTTTTTGTATTGAAAAAGAAATTGAAGGTGAGATAAATCTCTCCGCCTCAAAAAAGTAGAGTATTTTAGTCAAAATTTATCAAAAATAGCAAGAAGATTATTTAATAGGAAACAGACACCGGTATTTAAAGGAGACGAGACAAAGGTAATATTAAAATATTAAAGGTATAGGGGGAGGGGTATATATAGGTAAGTTATTGATAGTTAAAGACTTATATAGGTATAGGGGTATCCTTATATCCATATGGTAATCGGTTAGGGGGTTGATAGGGAAAGAAGTAGCAAAGATAATTTTATTTTATGGTTAAAAAAGGTTGAGAGACATATTAAGATTAAGAATTCTAATGTTGTTTTATTAAGAATACCTGTGATATCAATTTAACATATATTAAGTTAGCAATGATATTTTAACATATTTACTTTAACTTATTGACATAGTTTTATTTTTGACATTTAAGAAGGAGGTATTTATGAAGAAGATATTAATAATGGTGATACTTCCAATAATTTGTTTTGGTATTTATGATATTGAATATTTTGACTTAAATCATTGGCGATGTCCTTTTATTAATGATGGTCGTTGAGGTGTGATACCAGCGATAGTATTACCGAAGCAGATGCTACTTGGCCACAGCCGTTAAGAAATTTTTATATCTTTGGAGCAGGAATTTAGATAAGAACTATCGTTATTAAGAATAAATAAATATCCTGGTGATTGGTCACCACTAAGAAATCATTTTCCTTTAGCACTACAAGAGTGTCGCTCACAAATGGATTTATGGATACGTTTTTGGGATTCTAATCCTAATTTTCGTTAGCAACTAGGAAAACCTTTGGGAATGGATATCTATTTAACTTGTTATGGTTTTTCCGATTCCATTGTTCGGGATATTTTATTTTAAAATATGAACTTATAAACTCATCGGGTTTTAAATTAAATCCCGTTTATTTTGGAATAATAATTGATGCTGATATTGGTATTTATACTGATGATATGGCTGGTTTAATTCTTAATAAACTTTTTAGTATTAGTCAAGATATTTTTTGGATAAAAGATGTTAGGTTTTTCTATGATTATGATAATTATTAAACCTCTGATGCATTTTGGAAAAGAGAAACACGGGAACAATTGCTAAGAGATTATTAAAAGCATCAAAAGATTTAAATCTTACTGCTTTTAAAAATAGATCCTTGAAGAAGACCCAGTTTTAGACTCGCAAAGATATTTGACATTGCTTGTTATAATTATCAAACTGGTCAATATGAACCTTTTGATTCAATTGATATTTTACCAGGAGATAAAAGAGTGTTACTTTCTTTAGGTCCTTTTGAAATTTTACCCAATGGACATTCTGGTCAAGAACCCCAAGGTCGTAATATCCTTCCACTTGCTTTGCGCTGCCTTTGGCCAGAGCAGATATTAGAAAGGATTTTGGCAATTGAAGACGAGAAGATAATAAAGTCTGATAAAAAGAGACTTTTTATTCCTTCGTTAGGGCGTTCAGGAGTTCCTTTGAATATTTCTATTGATAATAATATTCTAATCTACGATGTTTCAGGAAATTTAATAAAGAAAATAGAAAAAAGAAAAATTTTGAACACAGGTAGTCTTTCAAAGGGAGTTTATTTTATCCATTTAGAAAGAAACCAAAAGACTTATAAACTTATTATTTATTGAAAAAAAGAAAAAGACTTATAAACTTATTATTTATTGAAAAAAAGATTAAAAATTTTTATAATTAAAAATAAAAAAGGAGGAAGAAGATGATTTATCTATTTGTTTTTTTAATTAATTTTACAGGTCCAGTAGGTTCTTATTTAGGTATTTTTCAAGGAAAATGGGCGTTAGATACTCTTTCTGCTTATGATACAATTAGGCAGTTCTTTCCTTCAGAAACCACTTTTGTTTATTCTCTTGAGGCAATAGTTAGCGAATCAATTGTAAAGGAAACTATTTGGCAGGGAAATACTGCTTATATTAGAAAAACTTATTATCCAATAAATTTAAAAAACCTTCAATTAATAAATACTATTTTTCAAAGGAATTTTTTCTTACAAGAAATCCAAGAATATTATGATACCCTTTTTGAATATGGACCGTATCTATGTTGGACGGGTGCTTTTTATGATACGATAATAATTCAAGAAACCATTTATAAAACACCTTTTTCAATAAATCTAAATTGGAGTTTGGGTTTAAGGGGTAGAAGATTTATTTTAGATTTGGATGGTGAAGGAGTTCCTAATGATACAGTAAGTTTTCTTGCTGATAGTTGTCGGGTAATTGGAGTAGAAAATATTCAGACGCCTTATGGTTTAATTCCTAATGCTTATAAAATAAGAGGATACACAGTGATGAGAATTGGTGCTTCTTATATGGGTTATCCTTGGCGTGATACAGTAAGAATGACAAGTATAGATTGGTATAAAGATTCTCTTTGGCTGGCAAAAGATAGCACCTATCTTATTGAAAGGATGTGGTTTAATCTTGGAATTTGGATTTTAATGGCTGAAGCAAGAAGGGTCTCTAAAATTTATTTAAAAGATATATTTACGGGAATTTTTGAAAAGGATAATAAAAAAATTAAGGTTATTTTATGGCAAAATCCTTTAACAATTAATTTTGAAGGAAAAGAAAGCGAGATTATTTTAACAAATCCAATTGGTCAAGTTGTTTATAAAAAGACTTTAAAAGCGAGATTTATTTTAGATAATAAAAAGTATAAAAAGGGAATTTATTATCTAAAAATAAGAAATAAAGAAAAAGAAAACTTATTTAAATTGGTAATTATGTGAAAGAGTTAAAAATTGGTTTAGGTTTTGATTCCCATCCATTAAGAAGAAAGAGAAAATTGATAATTGGCGGTGTTGAAATTCCTTCTAATTATGGATTGTTTGGACATTCAGATGCCGATTTACTTTTTCACGCTTTAAGCGATGCCCTTTTGGGTTCAATTGGTGAGTATGATATTGGTTATTATTTTCCTAATACCAATGAAAAGATAAAAGGAATTTCCTCTTCAATTATTTTAAAGGAGGTTTATAAAAAAGTAAAAAAGAAGGGTTATAAAGTAAAAAATGTTGATGCCATTATTATGATTGATAAACCAAAGATTATACCTTATATTTCAAAAATGAAAGAGAATATTTCCAAATTGCTAAAAGTAAAAAAAGAGAATATTGGAATTAAAGCAAAGACCTTTGAGGGTTTTAATTTTAAAAATGTGGCAAGCTGCTTTTGTTGTGTGTTGATTGAAAAGAAGAAATGATACCATTAAAGGATGATATACCTTCTTTAAAAAGACCGATTTTTGTTTATTTTATTGTAATTATCAATATTTTAATATTTTTGTATGAGATGAGCCTTGGTGTTTATTTAAGAGATTTTATTTTAGAATATGGAATAATTCCTATTTCTATAATTCAAGGTGAGAGGCTTCATACTTTAATTACTGGAATGTTTTTACACGGAAATTTTGTTCATATTTTAGGTAATATGCTTTATTTATGGGTATTTGGGGATAACGTAGAAGATATTTTAGGCCATTTTTGGTTTCTTATTATGTATATTTTAAGTGGTTTGGCTGGTTCTTTTCTTCATATTTTAAGAAATGTTTATTCCCAAACTCCAATGATAGGTGCTTCAGGTGCTATTTCAGGTGTTCTCGGGGCGTATTTGGTTTTGTTTCCTAATGCTCGGATATTGACCTTAATTCCAATTGGTTTCTTTTTGAGAATTGCTTTAGTTCCTGCCTTTCTTTTTTTAGGTATATGGATTTTATTACAGTTTTTATATAGTTCAATAGGAGTTCCGGGAGTTGCTTGGTCCGCCCATATTGGTGGTTTTTTTATTGGCTTAATAATTGGGCTATTTTTCAGAAAGAAAAAAAGAAGAATAGATTATGAAGTATATGATATATAAAATATAATCCTCTGCGTAAGATCATGAAAGTTCTTTTGCTTTTTTGAAACACTCATTAGCCTCTTCTTTTCTTCCCATTTTTTCAAGAATTTCTCCTTTATCATACCACAGTTGAGGATTATTAGGGTTTATTGTTATTGCCTCATTAATAAATCTTAATGCTTCTTCTAGACGATTTAATTCTTTTAATGCCAATGCCTTACCCGAGAATAATAAATAAGAATCAAAGTCATACTTTAAACCTTCGTCAAAACATTGGTAAGCGGTTTTTGCATCACCCGTTTCTAAGTAGAAAAGTCCTAAGGAATACCAATAATTTCCGACCCTGGGATTCAATTGAACTGCTTTTAACAAATGATAATATGCTTTTTCTCCTTCTTTTTTCTCTAAATATAAAATTCCGAGATTATGATGGACCTCATCAGCATTAGGATTTAATTTTAATGCCTTTTCAAAAGAAGAGAATGCCTTTTCTTTTTCTTGAAGTTCGTAGTATAAAACACCTTGGTTAAAATATGCTTGCCAATCATTAGGATTTAGCTTTATTGCTCTTTCATAATAATTTAATTCTTCTTTTGTTCTTCCTAATTTACCTAAGATATATCCTTTTGTTACTAAAATTTTGGAATCGGTGGGTGCTAGTTTTAATGCTTGATTAACTACTTTTAATGCTACATCGTATTTTTTAAATTGACAAAAAATAAAACTAATATTTAAAAGAGTTTCAATATCCTGAGGATTTTCTTCAATTATTTTTTGTAAAAGAGAAAGAGCTTCTTCATATTGTTGTAAATTGATTAAAATGTCTGCTTTTTCTTTTAGGATTTTTATATCTTTTGGTCTCAATTCAATTGCTCTATCGATATATTTTAGAGCTTCTTCGTAATTTTGTAGTCGGGAATAAATGTAAGCCAGTTGAAAATAGGGAAGAGCATTAAAAGGTGAGTATTCAATTACTTTATTAAAAGCCTCTATTGCCTTTTTATATTCTCCTAATTTCATTTGAATTATACCAATCTCTTGCCAGCAAGCGCTATTAGTAGGATCTTTTTTTAAAACTTCTTGGAAATAGAAAAGTGATTTATCCCAATTTTCTAACCGAAAATAAGCAAATCCTAAAGAATATTTCGCGGAAAGATTTTCTGGCTCTAAATCAAGAATTCTTTCAAATATCTTTTTAGCATAATTTGGATCAGAATAGAGATTAATAAGAATACCAACTTTTTCTAAAATTGGTATATCATCATAATTAACATTTTTAAGAAATTCATCAATCTTGCCATCCTTTATAGCATTTAGGATTTCTTTTATTTTACTTATCTCTTCTTTTTCTTCCATTACTCAAAAATAAGGATTTTAAACTTGTGAGTTTTTTCATTGATAGTTTTTAAGAATAGAAGATAAACACCTTTTGGTAATTTCTTATCTAACTTAATTGTCTGCCAACCTTTTTTAAGATATTCTCTTCCCTTTTTTACTAATTGGCCATTAAGATTATAAATGGAGTAATTATATTCTTTATCTTTTTCTGAATAAAATTTTATTTTTTCTCCTTTCAAAATAATTGTTTTTCTTATTGTTTCTTTATTAGGTTCTTCATTAATAGATACTTGTGGTGGATTAGGAGTAATTTTTATTGCCCTTCTACTTCTTAAACTGTCAAATCCACGAGAAAGTTGGGTGTTATAAAGGATATTAATAAAAGAAGTTCCATTTAGATTTTGGAATCCAACAGTATTAGAGAGATAGTAATTGTTAGAATAATATTGGAAAAGGATAACATTATTACCGTTAATTGTTCCAATAGTGGTGTCATAAATAATAATTTGAAATTTATCCCATTGCTCTCTTGGTGAAAAATAATGAACAGAATCCCATTCAATAATTAAACGATGATTAAGTGAATCAAAATAGTACCAGACACCACCACCTGTTGGCGGATAATAATCATCCCAAGAACAAGCAAGTTGATTTGGTATTTGAGAGGGTAAAGGAGTATTAAAATAGTCTGCTATTGTTGTGTAACCAATTGCTGCCCATCCATTAGAACAAATAGAGATTTGGTTGTAGTAAGTATTATAATATTTAAGTAATCCAAAAGAAGTTGGTAGATTGATTACTCTTGTTTCATCATCTCCTAAATTAAGGTTTATTCCTAAATTTCTTATTTCAACCCATTCATAATTTGGGCATTCAGAATAAAAAGTATCGATATTTTCGTAAATCCAGTAGAAACCGTCGGTAACCGGGTCACAAGGTCTTAATTCGCCAACGGTAATAGCAAATGGTAAAACTTGAAGAAAATTATCACCGTAAATTTTTAAAGTGCAAGGAATTGGTGTTTCGGGGATAATTCTTGGACTAGCATAAACATAATAAGTGTTAGAAAGATTAATACTACTATCACCGGTGGAAATATTTCCGTAAATACCGATTGAATCAATTATTCTTAAAGAGGTATCAGCTGATTTTAATACTGCATAAATATTATAACCATTTCCATAACCAATATTTCTTAATTGGATGCTAATAGCACATTCTTCACCCGGGTCTAATCTTCGGTTATTATTTCCTGGTGGTGTATCAAAGGCATAAACGACTCCAGTTCTAAAAAGAGGAGTGCCCACTCTTAAATAAATAGAGGAAAGCCAAGTGCTATCAAGAGCATCTTTACATCTTAGAATAAAATTAATCCGATAACCATTTGTGCAACTATTTGCTACTCGGAAGCGATAACCTTGATTACCAGTAAATGCTGAATCTTGTGGCAAAATATTACCAAAATTTTTTACACTATCAATTAAAATTATATTTGGGTCAGGATATTGCAAGTTCAATTTGCCAATTACATTATTAACTTGTCTTTGAGAATAATTTCTTACCCAAAGAGGTAAATTAATTTCTTCACCGGGATTAATAATACCATCACCATTACCACCCGGTAGATTATCATCAATAAGCCAACGATAGGCTACAACTCCCGAAACCGGGATTAATGATATATTGTCGGCGAAGACCTTCGCCCAACAATGGCCTGCTCAACAACCATCAGTGGAATCTAATAAAATAACTTTTATTTTTCTTACCGTGAATGGATTAATTCCTGGTAAATTGGCAAATTCATCAAAAAGATTCAGATTATAATTATTCCAAAGAGTATCAGTAATTTCAATAAGGTGTTGATTGGGAGTATTGATTAAAGGACAATGGGGAGTTTTATAAATAAACATTGTTCTACCAAGATAATTATCGTTTTCGTCAAGATATTCTAAAACTAATGAAGCAAAAGCAAAATAGTTAGTTGAAGGATTAAGTTCTCTTGCCAATAATTTACCACTAAAGGAAAAGTTTAAATAAATATGAGGGATAGTTATTGTTTGGAATATTTTAATATAATCAGCATCATATTTATAAAGATACACCTCATTATCTGGGTCAGGATGATGGTAAGAGGCAACATTTAACTCAGAAATGCCATACCCTCTGCTAATTTGCCAATAATTTAGACTATCTTCAAAATTACCATTTAAAACTAGTTGTTGATTAAAAATCCAATTGATTAATAGAAAATAAATCATAAAATTTTCTATTTTTTAATCGCTTTTAAAAACTCATCAATCGGAATTGCTACATAAGTGGTAATTTGAATTGTTCCTCTTGCCCCAAGTTCGGTAGAAATTTTAGCAATCGTTTCATTATCAGGTGCTTCTAAGATATTAATAAAATCATAGTCACCAAGGATAGCATACTGAGCAATAATTTTTGCGCCCATCTCTTCTACTTCTTCATTCACTTCTTTTAATCTTTCCGGATAATCTTTTAAAGTTTTCCTTCCTTCATCAGTTAATTTTGTTAATAAAACATAATATGCCATTTTTTCCTCCTCTTTATTTTTAAAAAATATTAACCAATTTTTTTATAAAAATCAATATAAAATCAATATTATTTATTTCATTATTTCTTTTTTAGAAAAATCTCTAAAAAGAGAAAAATCTTGTAAAGGTAATAGATATTCTTTTTTTACAATATAATATGCCAAAGCTTTACCAATTGCTGGTGCGAACATTAAACCATGGCCACACATTCCGCAATTAAGATAAAAACCTTTTATCGGCGTTTCACCAACAATTGGGTTGCCATCCGGTGTCATTTCATAACTTCCTGCCCATTGGCGCAAAATTTTTACATCTTTTAATTTAGGAATAAGTCTTGCCATTCTTCTCGGCATTTCAATAAAAAATTCAAAAGAAGAATCTAGGGAATAACCCGGAATATTAGGTATGGGGGTATAACAACCAATTATATTTCCGGTTTTATATTTTTGGACAAAATAACAACCATCTTCTCGATAATCCACAATCATACAAGGGAAAAGGGGTTCTATTTTTTCTGTAACGATAGCTTCGTGTCTTTCCGGTTCAACAGGTATTTCTAAATTAACAAGTTTCCCTATTTCCTTAGCATAAGGTCCAGCACAGTTAATAATTATCGGTGAAGAGAAATATTCATTTTTATCCGTTTTTAAACCAATTATTTGGGAATGTTTAACTTTAATTTCAACAACTTTTTGGAAAGTATATATTTTTCCTTTTTTTCTTTTTATTTCCTTTAAATAACTAAAGGTTAATTTAAAGGGGTTTACTTGTCCATCAGTGGGACAGAAAACCCCGCCGATAAGTCCTTCTAAATTTAGATCAGGAACAATTTTTTGACACTCCTCGGGTGATAAAAAATTTACAGGTAGATTAAACTCCTTTTGAATTCTTATTGCTTTTAAATAACTTTCTTTTTTTTCTTCGGAATGAGCTAAAAAGAGATAGCCTCCTTGATACCATTCTATATCCCATTTTAATTCTTCCTGATATTCTTTCAAAAGTTTCACTGATTGAATCATTAATTGAATTGTTGGTGGATGGGCAAATTGTTGGCGAACCCCACCAATACATCTACCGGTAGAACCAGCGGTAGGATAATCTTTTTCAATAATAGCGATTTTTAAACCCAATTGGGCTAAATAATATCCAGTAGCGGCTCCAACTACTCCGGCGCCGATAATTATTGCATCAAAGTTGTTTTTCATTTTCAAAATAACTCACAATTTCTTTTATTACCATTGGTTTTAGAGGAGGCCTTTTTTTGGGAATAAGATTTTGATTAGTAATCTTTAATAAACGAATCAAAATGTTAAAACAAGTTCTTCCTTGGCAATATCCCATCCCGCAGCGAGTTAATTTTTTAATCTCTTCTAAAGTAAAACCTTTTTTAATTAAGTCTTCAATTTCTGGCCAAGTTATATCCTCACAACGACAGACAATAAGATTATTTTTTTTCATAATTTAATCATCCGAATTTTATCAAAATATTTCTTTTTAACCCTGATTTGAACAATAGCACAGCGGTCAAAGTTTGGATTTTCAATAACTCTTTCTACAATTACCTTACAAATTTTTTTACCCTTATGGTCAAGCCCCCAAACTTTTTCGCCCTTTTTTGGTCTTGGTAAAAATTCATAAGGTAAAGAGAGTAGACTTTCCATCTTATTGTAATTATAATGAACTCCAAAGATTGCTAAACCCGGACATTTAGGAATACATAAAAGACAACCAGTACATTTATTATAATCAATTTTTGGAATTTCAACTAAAAAATCCTTAATAGTAATTGCCTTTCTGGGACAAACATCTATACAAGGATTGCAAGGAATTTTTTCTGGACATTCAATGATTACTAATGGACCTTTTTTTAATCTATCCTTTGGTATCTTATTTTTTTTCATTTTATTAATCATAATGAAAAACTTTTTAATGTCAAAAAATTGAAAATTAAAAATGGTTAAAGTATAATATAAAATGGAAATTGATTTTCTTTCTTTAATTAGAAAAAAAAGAGAGGGTTTAGAATTAACAAAAAAAGAAATAGAATTTTTTATTAAAAAATTAATAAATAGAGAGATTCCTGATTATCAGGTTTCTGCTTTTTTGATGGCAATTTATTTTCAAGGTTTAAGTTTTGAAGAAACTGCTAATTTGACATTGGCAATGATGAATTCGGGTAAAATTTTAAAATTTAAAGAAAAATACGTAGTGGATAAACATTCTACTGGGGGAGTGGGTGATAAGGTTTCATTAATTTTAGCTCCAATTTTAGCTGCCCTAGGTTTAAAAATTCCGATGATTGCTGGAAGAGCTTTAGGCCATACGGGTGGCACAATAGACAAATTAGCATCTATTCCCAATTTTAAAACAAAACTTACTTATCAAGAATGTCAAGAGGCAATTAAAAAAGTCGGATTTTTTATTGTTGAACAAAGCGAAGAAATAGTTCCGGCTGATAGGTATTTATATTCTCTGCGAGATGCTACCGCTACTATTGAATCAATACCGCTCATTACTGCTAGTATTATGAGTAAAAAATTAGCCGAAGGTATAAAATTTTTACTATTAGATATTAAAACAGGAAATGGTGCCTTTTTAGAAAAACTTGCTGAGGCTAAAAAGTTAGCTAAAACAATAATAAAAATTGGAAAGTTGTTGGGGAAAAAAATAAGTATTTTCATTACTGATATGAACCAGCCATTAGGTAAGGCAGTGGGAAATAGTTTAGAAGTAATTGAGGCGATTGAATTTTTAAAAGGAAATCAACCAATGGATTTAAAAAAGATAATATTTACCTTCGCTCAAGAAATTCTTTTAAGAACAAAATTGGTAGAAAATAAAAAAGAAGCCAAAAAATTAGTAAACGAAGTAATTAAAAAAGGAAAGGCCTTAAGAAAATTTCAAGAGCTGATAAAAAATCAAAGAGGAGACGAAAGAATAATTGAAAACTATGATTTATTACCAAAGGCAAGATATCAAGAAGATTATTTAGCTTTAAAAAGTGGTTATCTTTCTTTTATTGATACAAAAAAGTTAGGATTTCTTAATAATTTCTTAGGTGGTGGACGGACAAAAATGGAAGACGAAATTGATTATTCTGTTGGTTTTGTTTTTGTTAAAAAACTTGGCGAAAAAGTAGAAAAAGATAAACCGATATTAAGAATTTATGCTAATGATAAAGTAAAATTAAAAGAAGTGAAAAAGCAAATGAAAGAAGTTATTTTGATAAAGGAGAATAAACCTAAATTACCGCCTCTAATTTATTGGTATGGAAGAACTTAAGAAAGTAATTGAATATATAGAAAAACATTTAATTTTAAAGAAAGTAACAAAAATTCTCGAAGAAATTTATAGAGAAAAGGATTTTTTTTTAGTGGGAGGCACAATTCGGGATATTATCTTAAATAAGGAACCTTTAGATTTTGATTTCGTTGTTTATGATAGTGGAATAAAGGGAGCTAAAATTTTTGAAGAAAAAATAAAAGGCAAATTTATTCTTTTATCAGAAAAGGATGATGAAGCCCGAGTAGTAGCCTATAAAACTATTTTTGATTTTAAGGGTCTTAATGGAAAAACAATTATTGATGACCTTGCGGAAAGGGATTTCACCATAAATGCTATTGCTTTTTCTTTTAAAGAAAAAAAATTGATTGACCCTTTTAAAGGAATTAGAGATTTGAAAGATAAAAAAATTCGCTTAACTAACGATTTTGTGCTTTCTCAAGATCCTTTAAGAATATTAAGGGCAATTAGATTTGCTTGCCAGTTAGATTTTAAAATTGATAAGAAAATCTTTAAAAAAGGTAGGGAAATTTCTTTATTGAATGTAGCAAAGGAAAGGATAAATTATGAGCTTTTCCAAATTTTGGCAACCGATAAAAGTTATCCTTATATAAAAAAGCTCTATCAGCTAAACCTTTTATCCCAGATTTTTCCATTAAATTTTTCTTTTTTTGAAGAAAAGAATTTAATAAACCATTCCTTAAAAACCTATAAAAAAATTGAAGAAATTATTAAAACTAAAGAGTTTTTTGGTCAATTCCAAAAAGAATGGGAGGAATATTTTTCTAAACCTCATAGTAAAGAGGTTTTAAAATTAGCCGGTTTATTTCATGATATTGCTAAACCTTTAACAATTAAAAATGATGAAAAAGGAGAGGTTCATTTTTATGGACACGAAACAGTTGGTTCAAAAATTATGAAAAAACTTTTAAAAGATTTGAAATTTTCTAACGATGATATACAACATATTACTATGTTAATATTTTATCATATGCGCCTTCATTTGTTAGCTTCAGCACCTCTTTTGACAGACCGAGCAATAAGGAGGTTCTTTCGAGATTTAAAAGATTACGCTTTCGGTTTAATGATTCTTACCTATGCTGATGGATATGCAACGGCGGGCTATACTAAACATTTGGAAAAAGCAATAAAAAGGATGATTGAATTAAAGAGAAAAGAAGAAGAGGAAAAAAAGAAGATAAGGTTAATCACTGGATACGATTTGATTGACTTAGGATTGACCCCAGGGCCAATTTTTAAAAAAATTCTTCAAGAAATAGAAGATTTATATTGGGAAGGTAAAATTAAAAATAAAGAAGAGGCAATAAGTTATATAAAAGAAAATTATTTACTTTAAAGCTATTTTAAAAAGTTCTTCTTGGGTATTCGCTCTTTTTAATAACTCCGTTGCTTTTTTAATGTGAGGATCAAATTTAAGAAGAGTTTCGTATCTTGCTTTTATTCCGCCTATTTTTTCAGCAATTTCAATAGATAAATCTCTTTTTATCTCTTCCTCATTTTCCCAAATTTCTTCTTCCTTAAATTCTATCTTTTTCTCTTTAAGATAGGGGATAAATTTTTTTTCAAGGAAATCTTTAGTAATAATAACTGGTAATTTTAATTCCTTATGTTCTGAATAATATTTTACAGCAAATTTGAAGAAGATGTTTTCTTGACGTAGTTTCGTTATTAATTTGGGGAGAGTTGGGTAGGGTAAATAAATATCAGGAGCAATTCCGCCGCCACCATAAATTTCCCTTCTCAATTTTCCCATAGTTCGGTAAGTTTTTTTAAATTCTTTTTCTTTTAAAGAATCTTTTTTAATCTTTTTATTAATACAACGGCCACTCGGGGTATACCAATAGGCAGTGGTTATTTTAAGTGCAGTATTCTCATCTAAGGGGCGGATATTTTGGACAGAACCTTTGCCAAAGGTAGTCTCACCAATAATTAATGCCCTTTCGTAATCTTGCAAGGCACCAGCAACAATTTCTGTTGCCGAAGCGCTTCCTCGGTCAACAAGAACAATCATTGGATAATTTTTATATTTTGGTTCCTCCCACACATAAAAAATCCTTTCCGTTTCCGGATGTCTACCTTTTACTTTTACCACCATATTGCCTTTTTCTAAAAAGAAACTTCCAACACTAACCCCTTGTTGTAATAAACCACCAGAATTTGATCTTAAATCTAAAATTAATTTTTTAATCTTTTCTTTATTAAAAAGGGAATCTAAAGTATTTCTCAATTCCTCTTCGGCCAAGGTTGAAAAATCAGCCAAACGAATATAACCAATCTCTTCGTCTATTTTACCAGCATAAGGGATTGCGTGGATCTTTATAATTTCTCTTGTTAAAGTAAAATTAAGTTCTTCTTCTACCCCCTCTCTTTTAATGGTGACTTTCACTTTCGTTCCAGGTTGGCCTCTTAATTTTTTCACAGCCTCTTCTAAAGAAATTCCTTCTGTTGAGATATCGTCAATTTTGATTATTTTATCACCAGCAATAATGCCCGCCCGATAAGCAGGCGTACCTTCAATCGGTGAGATTACTGTCAATTGATTATCTTGGATTCCAATTTGAATTCCAATTCCGCCAAATTGGGCTTCGGTTTTAATTTTTAGGTCCTGGTATTCTTCTTCGGTTAAATATTGGGTATAAGGGTCTAAAGAATTTAACATTCCATTAATAGCAGATTTTATTAAATCTTCGGTGTTCACCTCTTCTACGTATTCTTTCAAAATAATATCAAGAATTTTAGAAAAAGTTTGAAGGGATTGGAATATATTCTGTTTTTGTGCCCAAAGATTTGTTCCAAAATAAGAGAATATAAGAGCCGAAACAAAAAGTATTAAAATAATAATAATCTTTTTATTTTTATTCATATCACACCCCTTTTTGTTAAAAATTTAATCACCTCCTCTCGGATTTCAAAATGTAAATCTTCAATATTTTTATCACCGTTGAAAATTTTTATTCTCTTAGGTGCTCTTTTAGCTAAAAAGAGAAAGGTGTTTCTTACTTTTTCATAAAATTCTTTTCCCTCTTTTTCCAGACGGTCTTTTTCTTCTTTTTTTAACCTTTCTTCACTTAACGCAACTGGTATATCAATGAGGATAGTAAGATGGGGTTTTAATTTATTAGTAGCGTATTTATTAATCTGACTAACTTTTTCTAAACCTAAATTACGGCCACCTCCTTGATAAGCTAAGGTAGAATCACTGAAGCGATCACAGATTATTACTTTTCCTTCTTGAAGAGAAGGCAGAATAATTTCTTCTAATAGTTGGGCACGAGCCGCTAAATATAGAAAGAGTTCTGTTTTTGCTGCCATTTTGGTATTTTTTTTATCCAGAAGAATTTTTCTAATTTTTTCACCAATTTTTGTGCTTCCCGGTTCATAAACTAATTGACAAGGAATTTTTCTTTCTTTTAGGTATTGGTATAACAATTTCGCCTGCGTTGTCTTTCCACACCCTTCAATTCCTTCAAAGGAGATTAAAACTCCTCGCAATTTACTTTTTAGATTTCAAGCCAAATTTTTTTATAAACTGTTCTAACTTTTCACGAGCAATATGGTCAGGCATTTGTTTTGGTGGTGTTTTCATAAAATAGCAAGAGGGTTCAATTATCGCACCACTAAGATTATTATCTAAAGCTAATTTTGCACAACGAATAGCATCAATTACTACTCCTGCAGAATTTGGTGAATCCCAAACCTCTAATTTTAATTCCAAATTTAAAGGAACATCGCCAAAGGTTCTTCCTTCAATACGAATATAAGCCCATTTTCTATCTTTAAGCCAGGCTACATAATCAGAAGGTCCGATATAAACATTTTCCTCACCAATATCATAGGGTATTAAAGAAGTGACCGCTTTTGTTTTGGAAATTTTCTTAGATTGCAATCTTGAACGTTCTAACATATTTAGAAAATCAGTATTACCGCCAACATTTAATTGGCTGGTTCTCTCAATTTTTACTCCTCTTTCAATAAAAAGATTGGTTAAAACCCGATGGACAATAGTTGCTCCTACTTGGGATTTGATATCGTCGCCAATAACAGGCAATTTTGCTTCTTTAAAACGATTTTGCCAATATTTTTCAGAAGCGATAAATACTGGTATACAATTAACAAAAGCACATTTGGCTTTTAAAGTCTGTTCTACATACCATTTTGTTGCCTCTTCACTTCCTACGGGTAAAAAGTTTACAACCACATCCGTTTTTGTTTCTCTTAAAATGCGCACAATATCAGCCGTTGGACCAGGTGCCTTTTCAATAATTTGGGAAAGATAATAACCTAACCCATCATGGGTCATCCCCCGAACCACTTTTACATTTAATTTAGGAACATCACAAAATTTATAGGTATTATTAGGATAAGTAAATATTGCTTGGGCTAAATCTTTTCCAACCTTTCTTTTATCAATATCAATGCCCACTGTAAATTCAATATCCGAAATATGATACCCCCCAAGATTCACATGCATTATCCCCGGTATAAAATCTCCTTCTTTGGCATTCCGATAATAATATACTCCTTGAACTAAACTAGAAGCACAATTACCAACACCAATAATTGCTACTCTTATTTTTGGCATAATTCCTCCTAACTAATATTTAAAAAAGGATTAACTTTTTTAATTTTATAAAAATAATCAAACTCTCCATGGCCAGGATATACTATTTGGTTATCTTTTATTAATTTACTTAATTTTTTTAAAGATTGAAAAATCTTTTTTTCATTGCCACCAGGAAAATCTGTTCGACCAATGGAATCGTAAAAAAGAGTATCCCCAGTAAAAATAAATCCATCACCATATAAAGAAATACTTCCTTCCGTATGCCCAGGAGTATGAATTACTTTCAATTCTAAATCACCAACTTTTATTATATCTCCATCCTTAAGTAATAAATCAGCCTCTTTAGAAAGATAAGAATAACCAAAAAAAAGAGATAAATTTTTTTCGGGTGAAGTTAAAAGTTCTTTATCCAATTCGTGAATCAATAATTGACAACTAAATTCATTTAATAAATCATTATTGCTACTAATATGATCAATATGGCCATGGGTATTAACAATATATTTCACATATCCTTTTAACCTTTTAATTTCCTTTATAATTCTTTCACTTTCAAAAGCTGGATCAATTACCAGAATTTCTTCTTGGGACTTAATAATATAAGTATTAGTAAGTACTTCCCCAAGTTGTAATCTAATAATTTCATTCATCTAATTACTTTATCACCGATTATTAATATTCCTTCTTTTTTTAATAATTCTTTTTTCTTTTTTATTCCTAAAGAATAACCCCCAATTTTACCATCACTTTTTATTACCCGATGACAAGGAATAATTATTGGGTAAGGGTTTCTTTTTAATACTTGACCAACTGCTCTTGCCAAATTTTTATTTCCCAATTTTATAGCAATCTCTTTATAACTTACCACTTTTCCTTTTGGAATCTTTTTTACAATTTCTAAAACTTTTTTAGCAAATTCACTCATTTAAAATTAAGCCTCTTTAATTTTACTAAATTTTTCTTTAAAAATCAATAGAAAAAGAAAAAGGTATTAATAGATAGTTAATTTATTAAATACTAAATTTATTTTCCCTTTCTTTTTTCTTCTCTTTCACATACTCCTCTAATCCTAAATCCTTTATTATGTGCTCGGGAATGTCCCAACCTAAATCTATTAGTTTTTTAAATTGTTTTATCTTTAATTGCCTAACTCGCTCATAATCACTAGGCAATTCCTTATTGTTAATCATACTATTAATATTATTAACAGGACTTTTATCCCTATTAGAA
>JANXBG010000026.1 GCA_025060715.1 Caldifarciminota bacterium
ATTATTAACAATTGTTATTCTCCCATCAACGCCAGCAATATCTTTTATATCCTTTATATCTTCCTTACCATAAACAAAATTAGTCCTCACCTCGGGAATTAAAAAAACAAATTTCTTTTCTTTTATCAATTCCTTAACCGCTTTTTCCAATTCCTTTATTACACTCATAATATACTAAAATAGGCATTCCAAAAGGGGTCCTCTTTTACTGGCAGAAGTTTTTCTTTTTTGCCATTTTTTCTTATAAAAATTCTCTCTTTCTCAATAATCTCACCCACTTCAAAAGCAGAGATACCATTATCTTGAAGCTCTTTTATTAGACTTTCTATTCTTTCTTTGGGAACAGTAATTATTAAGGTTCCTTCGCTTATAGAAATTAATGGGTCAATCTTAAAATAATCACAAATAACTTTCACCTCTTCTAAAATTGGAATCTTCTCTTCATAAACTATGGCGCCAACTTTACTGGCTTCGGCAATCTCATATATCCCATTTAAAAGACCGCCTTCCGTCGCATCGTGCATCGCATTCGCATATTTTCGGGCAATTAAGGCATCTTTCACCACCGTCATCTCCCAAATTAAATTTTTTGCTCTTTTTAATAATTTCTCATCAATTACCTTTTTTAATTTTTCCTCTCCTTGATATGCTAAAATTCCGGCGGCTTCAATTGCTGGTCCTTTGGTAATTACTATCTTATCACCAATTTTCGCATTACTTGCTGGTGTAAGTTCCTTTTTCTTACCAAACCCAAAAACTGTGCAACCACCATTTAAAGGATAACTAATCCCTGGATAAACACCAGTATGACCGCCAACAATCGCAATCTCCAATTTCTCACATTCCAAAGAAACTTGTTGCCAAATATTTTCCAGGGTTTTTATCTCCGTTTCCGGCGGCAAAAGCAAAGAAATTATCATATATTCGGGCTTTACACCCAAAACTGCTACATCACTGGCACAAATATGAACTATCGCCCAACCAAAAAAGGGCATTAACACCGGCATACCAAAAGTTGGGTCGCAAGCAACAACCATTACCCTTTCTTCATCTATCTCAATCACCCCAGCATCAACCCCATGCCTCGGCTTAACAATGACCCTTTCATTACTTTTTCCTAAATTAGGAAAGATTATTTTTTCAAAAACCTCTTTATCAATCTTGCCAATCTTTGGTAACATTCTTAATCTCCTTTTAACAAACTTTTTAATGTTAATTTATTAAGAATCCTTTGCCAACTTTCACTCAATAATTGCCATAACCTTCTTGCCTCACAATATTTTGAACGTTGACAAACCTTTGGATTTAAAACACAATCCACCAAATAGATTTCACCCTCTAAGGCTCTAAAAATATCTAACACTTTTATCTCTTTTGGTTTTAAAGCAAGCAAATATCCCCCCTCCTTCCCTCTAACGCTCTTTACTAAACCGGCTCGTAAAAGAAGATGAATAATCTTTTCCGCATATTTAATTGGTATCTTTTGTTTTTTAGCAATTATCCTTAATGACAATGGTTCTCTTTGATAACTCTTCGCCATCTCAATCATCAATCTTAATCCGTATCTTAAAATTGTTGTGATTTTCATTTCCTACTATTCCTATCTGAATAATTATAATTAAAAATCAAATAAAAATCAATCAATATTTTTTAAACCTTATAATCCTTTGGGTAACTAATCACTATTTTTAACTTTTGTGATCTAATGTAGTCTAAAGTATTAAAAATATTAACCCTATTGGTGAGAGGGCAAAAAACTGATATGACTCATTAATTAACTTTTTATCGCTCCAATTTAATGACAAAGCATTTTTTAATTTATAAAACATCCTAAGTATTCTTCAATAAATTTTCTTAATTTAATTACTATTAAACCTTAGGCGGTAGTTTATTATTTATAATAAATCCAACTTTACTTTCACTATTATGGTATGAGTGAAAAGTAAGCTAATAACAAAAAGATAAATTACCACTTTAGAAATTCTATAAATAAAACTAAAATCTTGGTGCAATTTGTCAAGCTGAATAAATTTTTTATAGGCAATAAATATTTTTATTGATTTTTATTTATTATAAATTATAATAAATTGTGTTTGGATTTTTAAATCTCATAAAAGAAAGGTTTAGTAATGAAATTGCTATTGATTTAGGTACTTCTTCTACGCTTATCTATGTAAAAGGCAAAGGAATAATGTTAAGAGAACCTTCAATTGTTACGGTTGATGAAAAAAATCATACACCGATTGCGGTTGGCTTAGAGGCAAAAAAGATGCTCGGTAGAACCCCGGAAGGTTTAAAGGCAATTAGACCGATGAAAGACGGTGTGATTGCAGATTTTAGCTTGGTAGAAGTGATGTTAAAAACCTTTATTGAAAAGGTTCAGAAAAAAAAGTTGTTTGTTAGACCAAGAGTAATTATCTGTGTTCCCTCGGGTGTTACGGAAGTAGAAAAAAGAGCGGTTAGAGATTCCGCGGAAGCCTGTGGAGCAAGGGAAGTTTATTTGGTGTCAGAACCGATTGCTGCTGCTGTCGGCGTTGGTTTACCAGTAGATGCGCCTACAGGAAATATGATTATTGATATTGGTGGTGGCACTACTGAAATTGCGGTTGTAGCTCTTTCCGGAGTGGTTACTTGTAATTCCATTAGAGTTGCTGGTGATGAAATGGATGAAGCGATTATTAATTATATCAAAAAGAATTATAATTTAGTAATTGGCGAACAAACTGCCGAAATGATAAAAATTCAAATTGGGTCAGCTTATCCCACTGGTACTGAAGAAGAAATGGAAGTAAAAGGACGGGATTTGGTTTCGGGGATTCCTAAAACAATCAAACTTTCTTCCTCTAAAATTCGGGAGGCCTTGCAAGAGCCGGTTTCTATCATTGTTAGTGCAGTAAAGAAGGCTTTAGAAAGAACCCCACCAGAATTAGCGGCAGACATCGTGGATCATGGTATCTATATGACCGGTGGTGGTTCTTTATTAAAAGGCCTTGACAAATTAATTAGTGAAGAAACAAATTTGAAGGTTTATGTTGCGGAAAATCCAATTGATTGTGTTGTTTTGGGAGCAGGAAAGATTTTAGAAGATATAAAGAAAAACTCTAAACTATTATTAAAAACCGATTTTTAATAAAATTTGTTGGTATCAAAAAAAAGGGTTGAAAAAGAAAAATATCTTTCACTTATCTTTATTTTTCTATCTCTGATTATTCTTTTCTTTCCTAAAGATTTTAAATTAAAAATATTTCTTTTTCCTAACTCTCTTCTTTTAAAACCTTTAATAATTACTAAACAGTTTTTGCTATCTTTAAAAAATTATCAAAAAGAAAGAAACTACCTTTATGAACTTTTCTTAAAACAGAACTTAATCTTAGCTCAATTAAAAAAGATCTCTAATATTCCTTCTTTTTCTATAGAATCCTTAGAAAATTCTTATATAATAAGAAGAGCAAATATCATTAGTCGAGATAATTCCTTAAAAAAATATTTAGTTGTGGATAAGGGATTAAAAGATTCGATAATGGTTAATTTTCCAGTAATTTCTTTAAAAGGAGTTGTTGGTAAAGTTATTGCTTGTAGCGATAGAATAAGCGTAGTAGAAACCTTTTATTCTCCCTATTCAAAAATCTCGGCAAAAATTCAAAGAAATAACTATCTTACCTGCGTTGTTTGTAAACAAGATGTTTTATATTTAGATTATTTAGACGAGACAGTTGATATTATGGAGAATGATACGATCATCTCAACTGAAATTGGTGGAATTTTTCCTGAAGGATTAAAAATTGGTGTGGTAAAAAAAGTTGAAAAAAAAACCACTGGAATATTAAATGTGACAATTGAACCGTGCGTTGATTTATTAAAAATTGATGATGTTTATATCTTACAAAGAAGAGAACAAAAAATAAAAAGGGATGAGTTAGAAATATTATTAAAACAATTGGAACTAAAACTACCGGAAATAAAGTTTGTGAAATGAAAAAATTTCTTTTAATAATCTTAATCTATTTCTTTTTCCTTTTAGAGAATTTAGCTTTCCATATTTTTCCCAAGATGAGCATTACTTTTTTTACATTAAATGCCTTTTCTTCTTCTTTATTATTCTCTACTTTTTTAGGCTTTTTTTTGGGATTTTTGTTTGATTTAAATAATCTACCAATCTTGGGCCTTAATATGTTTATCTTTTCAACCATTGGTTTTCTTATCCCTTATTTTCGCAATTATTTTTTACCCACTACTTATAACATTCTCTTTTCTCTCATCTTTATTCTTTTTCTCTTTTTTATTGCCAACCAAAAATTTTTTTTAATAAGTTTTCTTTTAACATTATTATTTTTCTTTTTGATCAATAAAAGATATGAAAAGAAAATTTAAAAATTTTATTCTTTTTATTATCTTTCTTTTTTCACTTATTTTTTTAAGAGTTTTTTATTTACAAGTTTTAAAAGGAGAAAGATATGAAAGATTAGCATATAACCAAAGAATAAGAAAAGTAATTTTAAGAGCCCAAAGAGGTAAAATATATGATAGCAAAGGATTTTTAATTGCTGATACAAAATTATCTTATAATTTGGCGATATTAACTCAAGAAGTGGATACTAATTTTATGTTCCAATACCTGCCAAAAATTCTTAATATTGATTTGAATAGTTTAAGAGAAAAAGTAAAGGAATATAAAAATTATCCTTATCCGGTTTTAATAAAAAGGAATTTATCAAAAGAAGAGGCAATCAAATTAGAAGAGAATTTAATTTTCAAAGAAGGAATAAGAATTGAGATTACTCCCCGGCGGATATATCCTTTTAAACACATCTCTTCTTCTGCGATTGGTTATTTAAATGAAGTTTCCAAAGAAGATTTAAAAGATACCCTTTATAATCTTGGTGATTTAATTGGAAGATACGGAATAGAAGGATATTATGAAAAAATTTTAAGGGGGAAAAATGGCCTTGCTTTAATTGAAGTAGATGCACGAGGCAGAGAAATCCAACCTTTTTCTTTAGCAAAAGAAATACCAGCAATTCCGGGTGCTGATATTTATCTTTCCTTAGATATGAATTTAAATCTTATTTGTGACTCTTTACTTAATAATTATCCTTCAGGTTTAATATTAGGCGTTGAACCAAACACTGGAAGGATTATCATCTTTGTTACTAAACCAAATTTTGACCCCAATATCTTCTTAGGATTAAACCATAAAGAATGGCAAAAATTAATAAAGAATAAAAGAAAACCATTATTTTCTAGAATTGTTGGTGGTGTTTACCCACCTGGTTCTACTTTTAAACCTTTTATTACCTTACAAGCTTTAACAAAAGGAATAATTAATAAAGATTACCGATTTTCGCCATGTTATGGAAAATATAAAATTGGTAAAAGAATTTTTAAATGTTGGCAAAGCCACGGTTCTTTAAATTTAATTGACGCCCTTGCCTATTCTTGTAATATCTATTTTTACCAATTAGGAATGAAAATGGGATTAAAGGAGATTTTAAAATTAATAAAGGCTTTAGAGCTTCAGAATAAAAGCAATATTGACATATTAGAAGAAGTAAATTCTCGGGTTCCTGATTACCAAACTGCCCCCTTAGGAAAGATTGCTAATCTCTCTATTGGCCAGGGTGAAATATCTTTAACTCCGATTAAATTAGCACAACTTTATTGTGGAATTTTTAACGAAGGACTTATTCCCCGTCTTCATTTTCTAGATTCGATAAAAAACACTAAATTTTTCCACCTGACTTTTTTAGATTCCTTAATAAAAAAGAATATTATTAAAATGGTTATCAATGATAAAAAAGAGACCCTTTATCAATATATACCCCAATTTTATCCAATGCCTTTCTCTAAGGAAGCGATAGCGATAGTAAAAGAAGGTTTATTAGCAGTAGTGAAGAAAGGAACCGGAATTAATGCCGAGATAGGTAGTTTAAAAATTTATGGGAAAACTGGCACGGCTCAAAATCCTTTTGGAAAAGATCATGCTTGGTTTATCGGTTATGGAGAGAAAGAAGATAAAAGATTATTAATATTAATACTTTTAGAAAATATTGGTGCTGGTGGTGCTTATGCCGCACCATTGGCTAGAGAAATTTTTTTAAGATACTTTTTTAAAAATGAAGAAAGGGAAATCAGTTTTAATAATTAGCTTTTTTTTAATTTTTATTGGTTTATTTACCATTTATCTTACTAGTGGGAAAAATTATCTTCTTCGTCAATCTATCTTTTTTCTATTAGGATTAGCCTCTTTATTTTTAATTATAAGAATCTCTACAAAAATAATTTTTGATTTAAGTCTTTACTGGTATCTCTTATCAATTATTTTATTAATTTTAGTTTTATTCTTTTCTAAAAATAATGCTAAAAGATGGCTAGACCTTGGCTTCTTTACCTTTCAACCTTCAGAAATTGCCAAAATTACTTATGTTCTGTTTCTATCTTATTTTTTAGCTAACAGAAAAAAAATGGATTTTAATTTTTATTCTTTATTTTTACCAATCATAATAACCTTGATACCGACTTTTTTAGTTTTGATTGAACCAGATTTGGGTTCAGCCTTTATTTTTCCTTTTATTTTCGCTATCCTTCTCTACTTTAGAGGTTTTTCTTTTTCCCAAATTTTCATTCTCTACTCTCCTCTATTTTCGTTTATCTTTGGCTTTTCTTTAATTACTTGGATTTTCTATTTTGCTTTACTTGTTTTTATTGCTTTTAGAAAAAATACTATCTTTTTTGGTTTTGGTGTTTTAGCAATTAATAGTTTTTTTGGGCTTTTAAATCCGTTGATTTGGCAAAATCTAAAAGAATACCAAAAAGAAAGGATTATCTCTTTCTTAGCTCCTTATCTTGACCCTAAAGGGATGAGTTGGAGTGCAATTCAAGCCCAAATTGCTATTGGTAGTGGAAGAATATTAGGAAAAAGTTTTTCTAATCCGCCATTAAGTAGATTAGACTTTATTCCCAATCCCCATACCGATTTTATCTTCGCTACCTATTGTGAAAAATTTGGTTTAATTGGTGTTATCCTTTTAATTTTATTATACTTTTTTCTTCTTTACCAAATTTATTATTATTTAACAAAAAATCTTGATTTAAAATACCAATTAGCAATCGCTGGTTTTGGTGGAGTCTTACTTTACCATATTTTTGTAAATTTAGGAATGGTCTCAGGAATTTTACCAGTTACCGGTTTAACTCTACCTTTTATATCTTATGGAGGAACTTCATTAATTAGTAATTTAATAATAATTGGCTTAATTATTAATTTTATCAATCAATAATGGAAAATATCAAATCTTTTACTATTAAAGAATTAAAAGAACTTACAAAAAAATTAAATTGGGAAGAATATAATGCTTATCAAATATTTCAATGGCTTTGGCAAAAGAAAATTAACGACTTCTCTTTGATGACCAATCTTTCTAAACTGAAAAGGGAATATTTAAAAAAGAATTTCATAATTGGTGAACTGAAAATTCTTGGCAATAAAAAAGCAAAAGATGGAACTGAGAAGTTTCTTTTTGAATTATCTGATAATAATAAAATAGAAGCTGTTTTTATTCCCGAAGAGAAAAGAAGAACAATCTGTGTCTCTTCCCAAGTTGGTTGCCCTTTAAAATGCCTTCTTTGTAATAGTGGGAAAATACCTTTTAAAAGAAATTTATATTTTTATGAGATCTGCGATCAGATATTAATGATTGAAAAAACTTTAAATATAAAAGCTACCAATATTGTGTTTATGGGAATTGGTGAACCTTTATTAAACTTAGAGGAAGTCTTAAAGGCAATCCAAGTTATAAACTCACCAATCGGTTTTAATATCAGTGCCCGAAAGATAACTATCTCTACTGCGGGAATTGTTGAAGGAATTTATCGTTTAGCGGAAATAAGAAAAAAAATAAAATTGGCAATCTCCTTAAACGCTACAAAAGAGGAAATTAGAGAATACTTAATGCCAATAAATAAAAAATATCCAATTTCAGAAATATTAAAAGCGTGTGAATACTATTGGCAAAAGAAAAAAGAAAGGATAACTTTTGAATATGTTTTAATAAAGGATATTAATGATAGCGAAGAAGATGCTCATCGGCTTAAAAAAATGTTAAGAAGAATCCCTTGTAAAATAAATCTCATTCCTTTTAATCCTTTTCCAGGAGTTTCTTTTCAACCACCTTCTTTGAAAAGGATAGAAAATTTTATGAAAATATTATCAGAAGCTAACTATACGGTGATTTTAAGAAAAAGTCGGGGAAAAGAAATCCTCGCTGGTTGTGGACAATTAGCTTGTCAAAATTATCTATTTAACTAAAAACTTTCTCACCATCCATATAATAATAAATCACAAATATTAATTGAAAAAGAAATAAATTTTTGATATAATTTTTGTTTATTAAAGGAGCAGCATATGGAAAAGGAAGTTTTAGAAATTAGATGGCATGGCCGGGGTGGGCAAGGTGCAAAAACAGCTGCCTTACTTTTTGGAGAAGCAGCATTAGAAACTGGTAAATATATCCAAGCTTTTCCTGAATATGGTCCCGAAAGAATGGGTGCACCAGTAACTGCCTATAATAGAATTTCTTCTTCGGAAATTAGAATCCATTCGGGAATAAAAAATCCCGATATTTTAGTAATATTAGATACCACCCTTTTTTATGCTTGTAATGTTTTAGATGGTTTAAAAGAAGATGGCATTATTTTAGTAAATACTCGAGAATCACCAGAAAAAATTAGAGAAAAATTAAATTTAAAAGAGAGCAAAATAAAAATTTATACTGTTGATGCTTCAAAAATTGCAATGGAATGTTTTGGCAGAGATATTCCTAATACGCCGATGCTTGGTGCTTTGGTAAAAATATTAGGTATTTTTGATTTCCAAAATTTCCTTACTTCAGTGGAAAAAAGGTTAGAAGAAAAATTCCGAGGCAAAGAGACATTTATTGATAAAAATTTAGAAGCAATTAAAAGAGCTTATGAGGAGGTAAAGAGTGAGTAATACTGGTAATGCTAACGAAGAAAGCAAAAAGGAATGTTTAATTATCAGTTGGAAAGACTTAACTTGTGGAGCGTTAGTTAGAGATTTAAAAAGAATAAAAGAAAATAAAACAGGTACTTGGCGAAGTTTAAAACCAATTTGGAATAAAGAAAAGTGTGTAAATTGTTATCGCTGTTGGATGTTTTGTCCTGATGGAGCAGTAATAATTGAAAATGATAGAGTAGTTGGTATAAATTACGATTATTGTAAAGGTTGTGGTATATGTGCTAAGGAATGTCCCAAAAAAGTTCAAGCAATTATAATGGAAAGGGAGGAAAAATGATTTTGGCAAAAACCGGAAACGAAGCAATTGCTTATGCTATGAAACAAATAAATCCTGATGTGGTTGCTGCCTATCCAATTACTCCCTCTACAGAAATTGTTCAAATATTTTCTTCTTATGTTGCTGATGGAGAAGTAGACACCGAATTTGTACCAGTAGAAAGTGAACATTCGGCAATGAGTGCTTGTATCGCTGCTGCTGCTTCCGGTGCCCGAGCAATGACTGCAACTTCGGCTCAAGGATTGGCATTAATGCACGAAATGCTTTTTATTGCTTCGGGTTTAAGATTACCAATCGTTTTATGTGTTGTGAACCGTGCTCTTTCAGCACCATTAAATATTCATTGCGACCATACTGATTCTCTTGCTTCCAGGGATTCAGGCTGGATACAAATATTTTGCGAAGATGCTCAGGAAGCTTATGACACAACTATTTGTGCAATAAAAATTGCTGAAAAATCTTTTTTACCTGTGATGGTAACAATTGATGGATTTATTATCTCTCATTGCATGCAAAGAATTGAAGTTTTATCTGATGAAGAGGTAAAATCTTTTATTGGCGAATATAAACCAAATTATAATCTTTTAGATGTAGAAAATCCTATTACTTTAGGACCTGCTTGTCTACCCGATTCCTTTTTTGAACATAAGAGAGCACAAGCCGAAGGAATGAATCAAGCATTAAGATATATTGAGGAAGTCTTTAAAGAGTATAAAGAAAGATTTAATCGGGAACTATTTATTTTAGAGGAATACCACACTAAAGATGCCGAAGTAGGTATTTTATGTATGGGCTCAACTTCGGGAACAGCAAAAATAGCAGTAGATAATTTAAGAGGCAAAGGTTATCAAGTTGGGCTATTCAAATTAAGAGTTTTTCGGCCAATTGCTGTTAGTTATCTTCAAAGGAGTTTAAAAAATTTAAAAATTTTAGGTATCTTAGAAAGAATGGAAGGTTTGAGTGCCTTTGGCGGTCCTTTATTTAATGAGGTCCGTTCAGTTTTATATGATGAACCAGAAAGACCAATCATAATATCTTATGTTTATGGATTAGGAGGTAGAGAAATTACTCCCGAAGAAATAGAAGAGGTTTTTTTAGAATTATTATCTTTAAAAAATAAAAAAAGAGAGAATATTGAAAAGTTTAGATATATTAATGTGAGGTAATATGAAAAGCATCCAAGATTTAATAAAAGAAAAAGAACTTTTTAGTTCTGGACATCGTGCTTGTGCCGGATGTGGTGAAGTTTTAGCAGTAAGGCAGGTACTTTTAGCCAGTAAAAAACCGATTGTCTGCGCAATGCCTACCGGTTGTTTAGAAATTGTTTCTACAATTTTTCCCCACACTGCTTGGCAAGTTCCAATGTTCCATTCAGCCTTTGAAAATGCTGCGGCAACAATTTCAGGAATGGAAGCAGCTTATCAAGCATTAAGAAGAAAAGGAAAGATAGATAAAAAAATTTATTTTATTGCTTTTGCTGGCGATGGTGGAACTCACGATATCGGTTTTCAAGCCCTTTCGGGAGCAATTGAAAGAAGACATAGTTTTTTATATGTCTGCACTGATAATCAAGCTTATATGAATACCGGGGTCCAACGTTCTTCTGCCACTCCCCAATTTGCCCACACAACAACTTCACCAAAAGGAGAAAAATTACCTGGAAAATTACAACCGAGAAAAGATATAATGGAAATTATTATTGCTCACGAAGTTCCTTATGCTGCTCAAACTACTGTTGCCTTTTTCCACGATTTAGCAAAAAAAGTAGAAAAAGCACAATCTTACGAGGGCCCAACTTTTATTAATATTTTAGTTCCTTGTCCTTTGGGTTGGGGACATTTACCTTCTTTAACAATTGAAATCTCCCGATTAGCAGTAGAAACAAACTTCTGGCCCCTTTATGAATATGAGAATGGAACTTATCGTCTAACTTATAAACCTTCTCAACCAAAACCAATTGTCGATTGGCTAAAACTTCAAGGAAGGTTTGCCCATCTCTTTGAAGAAAAAAATAAACATCTTTTAGAAGAATTCCAAAAATATGTAGATGAAAAATACCAAAAACTTCTTAAAAAATGTGAATTGAGTGGAAAATAACCTTCTTCTCCATACCTGCTGCGCAATTTGTCTTTTAAATTTTTTGAATTCCTTAAAAGATAATTTTAAAATAATCCTTTTTTATTACAATCCAAATATTCACCCCTTTCAAGAATATGAAAAAAGGTTAAAGGCTATTGAAAAAATTTCCCGACTCAAAAATTTAGATTTGATTATCCCTCTTTATACACCAATTGAGTTTTTAAATAAAACAAAAGAATACCGAAAAGAAAAAGAAGGCGGTAAAAGATGCGAAATCTGTTTTCAAATAAGAATAGAAAAAACTGCTCAGTTTGCTAAAGAAAATAATTTCCTCTATTTTTCAACAACTTTGATTACCAGCCCCCAAAAAGATAAAAATCTGATTGATTTACTTGCTAATAAAATAGCAAAAGAGAAAAATATTAACTATTTTACTTTGAAAGAAATTTCTTTTATAAAAAAAGAAGAAATCAAAAAATTAGATATTTATTCTCAAAAATATTGTGGCTGTATTTACTCCATCTATTAGTAAATTAATAAATAAAATTAAAAAATGTAAAAAATGCTCCCACTTAAAAAATCCTAAACCAATCTTTTCACCAATAAAAAATTCTAAAGTGTTAATTATTGGCCAGGCACCTGGAAAAAAAGAAAAGGAATTAGGCTTACCTTTTGTTGGACCAGCTGGGAAAAAACTTTTCTCCTGGTTTCAAAAAATAGGATTTACTGAAAAAAATATAAGAAAAAATTTATATATAACCCAAGTAATAAAATGTTATTTAGAAAGCAATCGGCTGCCAAAAGCAATTGAATTAAAAAATTGCCTCCCTTATCTTTATTCTGAGATAGAACTTTTAAAACCAAAAATAATTATCCCAATTGGTATTTTAGCAATCAAAACAATTTTGGGGAAGAAAAAAATAGACGAAGTAATCGGAAAAGTTTTTAAATGGAAAAATTCTTTAATAATTCCTCTCCCCCATCCTTCGGGTGCTAATGTCTGGTTAAATAAAAAAGAAAATCAAAGAAAAATTAAAAAAGCCTTAAAGGAAATAAAAAATTATTTTAAAGCAACAAACATTACTCTTAAAGAATCCTTCTTTGCTGGTAAAAAAGTAAGATGTTGAAAAATCTTAATCTTTTTAAAACCAACTTTTTTTAAAATCTTAATTATTGTTTTATATTCGTATCCCCTTTCTTGATGAATTTCTGTAAAAAATTCTTGTTTATTTTTTGGATAACATTTTAAATAAAGAGTAGAGATTTTTAATTTTTTATCAAATTGATTTTCCCAAATAGTCTTTATATTTTTACTCTCTCTTACAAATTTATTATTTGCCCAAAAATTTTCCAAAACAAAAATAGTATTCATATCAAAACTAAAAATTCCTTTTTCTTTTAAAAATTTATAAACCAAAGAAAAACACTTTTCTAAATCCTCTTCTTTTAGTAGATAATTAATACTATCATAAAAAGAAACACATGCATCAACTTGAGTATCCAAATTAAAATTAGTAATATCACTCTCAATAATTATTACTTTATTTTTTAAATCTGGATAACTTTCTATTTTCCTTTTAAAAACTTCTAGCATCTCTTTGCTTTTGTCAACACCAATAATTTGATAACCCTTTTTTAAAAGAATAATAGAGGGAATTCCTGTTCCGCAAGCTAAATCTAAGACAACTTTTGGCTTAAGATTAAAAAAATTCCAAATGCTAATTACATATCCTACCCAATTTTTATAATCTACCAATTTTAACATAAATTCATCATAAAATTGAGCAAACTTGGAAAAGCACCTTTCCATTTGTTATATTCTAAAAAAAAGCAAAATAATTTTCAATTGGTAATTTACTACTAAAAAATTTATCCTCTTAATAAATGATTTCAAGGCATTTTATTTACTTAACATCCTCCTATCCTTATTCTAATTAACCTCTATCCACTTCCGAAATCCATCACTAATATACTTCCCAAAGTTATTAACAATACCCTTCAAAAGAGTAATAATTCAACCTCCTCCAAAATCAATAATTAAAACACTTCTTAAGACAATAATAGAAGTAAAAGAGTAATCGTTTCCTATTTTTAAAAATTTTCCTCTTAAAAATTTCTGTGCTTTATATGATAATTTTATTTATCACTTGACATTTTTAAAAATTTTGTTATAATATATTAGAAGGGGTAAAAAGGAGGGATGATGTTAGAAATGGAGGGAATCAAATTCCGTCGTTTAGAATGGCTTGATTATTATTTTATAGAAGGAGAAAAAAAGCCAGGTGTTTTTTTATTATCCAACGACGGAGAAGTGCCAATAAAAATTGGCCGGGCAGATGAAGATCTTTATGAAACCTTAAAGAAATTAACAGAAACAATAAGAGGAATTGATTCAGCTTATGCTTATTTTTGGGCAAAGACAACAGAAACTGCTTATGAGGCTTTTCTATTAGAATGTGAGTTATGGCACCGGTTAAATCGTAATGGTCAACCCCATCCGATCCCCAAAGAACCTGATTGGGAATGTCCTTTATGCGACAGGGATTAATTTACCACGAGAAGTAAAAATAATATATTTTTCAACTTTTTTATTGAAAATTTTCTTTAAGGCTAGCTCATAAATCTTTAACTGAGGTAAATAACTTCTGGCGATTCTCTCAATATCTTTCTCTTCCACTGGGAAAGTTTTATAATCATATAGATAAATTTTATCATCTTCAACAATTATTTTATCAATTCGACCAGAATAAAACTTATTTCCCTTTTTGAGAATAAAAGGAAGTTCGGAAAAACTGTTTTCTTTTCTTTCAACGATTTTTAACAAGTCTTTTTCTTTTAATTTCTGATAATGTTCTAAAATTATTTTTACCCATTTTTCTAAATTAATACTACCAATACCCTTTTTCTTTAAAAGTTCGCTTCCTCGTTTTTCAATCTCTTTTTCATCTAAATTTAAATATCCTTTGCTTATCTCATCCAAAATTGTATGAAAAACCTCGCCAAAAATTATCCATTCTAAAGAATGACGCTTTCTTTCTTTTGGTAAAATTTCAGTAACCTCTATATATTTTAATCCTCTTTTTAATTTCTCTACTTTCTCTATTATTATAGGAACCGCTTCTTCTTTTTTCATTTCTTTCTTTTCTTTTACTTTTTCGTATTCTTTTTCTATCTCTTCTTTTGTCAAAACTTTCACCCCTTCAATTTTTTTCTCTAATTCATAATGGTTATTTATCCTCTTAATTTGAAGTTTATCTATCAACCACAGCAATTTTGATTCATTTATATTATTACTTAAAACACCAGAAAGATAAAGAGCATCTTGAGCACGAGTAACTGCCACATAAAAAATTCTCTTTTCCTCCTCTTTTTCTTTATCTTGATGTTTTTTAAAATCTTCGGAACTTTTTCGTTTCTCAGGTATCCCTTCACCTACATATCTTACCCTATTTTCATCTTCTTCAATAAAAAGAAAAGATTGATTTAATCGAAAAGATACTGGTTCATCTAAAAAAGGCAAAAAGACCACCGGAAACTGAAGCCCTTTAGCCTCATGAATAGTCATTATTTTTACCACATTCATCTCTTCAGTATTTATATTTGCTTTTGGTTCATCTTCTTTAACAAATTGAAAGAATTGAATAATACCTAACAAAGATTGGTTTTCACTCTCTAATTTTTCTAAAAGATTTAAAAATTTTTTAACATTAGCCTTTCTTTGGGGATCCTTTAAGTATTTATAAACACTCCTCTCCCTTAATACTCTTTCAACAAAAATTGACAATCTTTCTTTCTGATATTCCCTTAGAAGAAATTTTAAATATTGGATATCCTTTTTCCTTTTTTCTTCACAATGAGGGTAATAGTTTAATAATTTTTCGTAAAGAGTTAATCCCTCTTCTTGATTAATTTTTATAATCTCCTCATCATCAAAATTAAAGAGAGGACTTTTTAATAAAAGATAGAGATTATAAGAAGATGTTGGTTCGCTTAAAAATCTTAAAAAACTTATTAAAAATTGTATTTCTGGCTCATCATAAAAACCGGTGCCTTTCACCACTACAAAGGGAATATCATATTCTCTTAGTTTTTCTTCTAAAATTTTTAAATGGGTTCTTTTTCTTATCAAAATTGTTATATCTTTATAATCACAAAGATATCTCTTTTCTTCATTTAAACTATAAAGCTCTAAATTATTAACAATTGATTTTATCTTTTTACAGATAATTTCAGCTTCTAACTTTCTTTTCGTTTCGGTGTTCCCGTTAGCTTCAATTAAAATAATTTCTACATTGCCAATCGCTTCGTTATTTCTCTTTTTTAAAAAAGGAACATAATCTTTACCAAAAATTTCCGAAAATAGGATATTGGTGAAATCAATAATTGCTTTTAGACTTCGGTAATTATCTTGGACAACTTCTAACTGGAAGTTTTTCGAAAGCCATTCTTTTAATTTTTTTTGAGCATAATTAACAATTTCTACATTGGCACCTCGGAAATAATATATTGATTGTTTTTCATCACCAACTAAAAAAAGAGAAGGGATTATTCCCAATTCATTTTTTCTACCTTTTCCTGCCCGCCATTCTTCAGTAAGTTTATCAATTATCGCCCATTGTAAATAATTGGTATCTTGAAATTCGTCAACCAAAATATGGTCGGTTCTTTCATCAAAGGCATCTAAAATATTATTAAATTCCGGATGCTCATTTAAAAGAAAATAGGCATAAAGTTCTAAATCCGAAAAATCTAAGATCTCTCTTTTCAATTTTTCTTCTTCATAAATTTTTTCAACCTTCTCTTTGAAAAACTTAAAGGCAATATTTCCTAATTCTCTACTTCTATTTATTTCTCTATTTTCTTCCAATTCCGCTCTTTTAGAAAAAAGTCTTTTTTCAAAAAAGGGAAGCAAAAAATATTTTTTCAATCTTTCGTAACCTTTGAAACCAAATTCTATAAAAAAATCAAGAAGAAATTTATAAAGTTTTTCGTTTTCTTTCAAAGAACGAAAAGCATTCGCAATCGCTTTTTCATAAAGATTTCTTGGATATTCAATTACATCCAGATAAGAAGAAAGATTTAAAAAGAAAGAAAATCTTTTAATTAAAGAGAGGCAAAAGGAATCAATAGTAGAGATCCTAATTTTATTCAAATTTTCTTTCAATTTTTTAAAAACCTCTTTATCTTCTTTTGCCATTTTAAAAATCCTTTCTTTCATTTCATAAGCGGCTTTTTCGGTAAAGGTAATCGCCAAAATCTTTTCGATGGGCACACCTTTTTTTAGAAGCTCTAAATAATTTTCTGCTAATCTTTTTGTCTTACCGCTTCCAGCGGGGGCTAAAATTAACCTTGCTTTCATTTTTATCTTTTTTCACAAAGAAATTGGTAATTACAGGAATAACAATTCTTCTTATCTACTTGATCAACAGAAAAATTTCCTTTTCGTAATCCTTCAACCCCTTCTTTTATTATAAATAAAAGGTATTCATTCATTTTTTTTAATTCCCCTTCTTCTGGCATTTTTATCTCTATCTCGGGTAAATAATATATTCCAAAATTTTCACATTTTAAATCAAATAATTTATTCCATAAATAGGCATAAGCAACTATTTGTATTAAATCTTTTTCTTGTCTCATCTGGTTAAAAGTAAAAGGTTTTTTATTTCCTGTTTTATAATCAATAATAAAAACACTTTTATTACTATTACTTTTATCAATTCGATCTATCCTTCCTTTCAAATATATTCCATCAATTATTTCACCTTCAATTGAATATTCCATCTTCTTAGGCCAAGGTAAAAATCCCCTTCTGCGCAAATCCTTTTCGGTTTCCAAAATTTGAGGAATTATCTTCTCAAACAGCTTAATAATAAAATCTCGCCAAATCGGTAGAATTTCAAAGCTAACTTCTTCTTTTAATTTTTCTTCTACCTTTCTCATAATTATTTCCGGTAATTTATTAATCTCCGGAATCTTTATCTCTTCCTGATAAAGTCTTTGCATAACTGAATGAACAAAACTCCCCCATTCCCATTTTTCAATTGCTACTGACTTTTCTTCTTCTAAAGAAACTCCAATAACTTCTTCTAAATAAAATCGAAAAGGACATTTTAAATACTTTACCAATTTTGTTATTGAGAGAGGATTATTTTTTGTTGCCCAGTCTTTTAAATTACCTACAGTTTTTTTTATACTAAAGAAGGGGGCCTCTTTTTCTCCTTTTAACATTTGAAATTCTTCAACACTTAAAATTTGATTAATATCCTTGGGTTTTATTTTTTCTCCATCTAAAAAGGGTGTTAACAACACCGGATTTTCATTTTCATAATTATGAGTAGAAAGATAACATTTTTTATAAGCTGTTTTTAGAAAAGAATACAAATAACTTCTTTCTCGAAAAAGCCAAAGATCAGAATTGGGTAGTTTCAATTCTTTTTTTAAATATTCGGGAATCAAAGGTTCGGGATGATAACGACCAGGAAGATCTTCCTCTACTAAACCAAAAAGATAAAACTCGTAATCGCTTAAAAAGGAAAAATCCCACACTACCAAATCATGTAAGTCAATTACTTTTATGCCGGAAAAATCTTTTTCAATCCTAATCGGTGTGTAAGTAAAATGATAGTCAATAATTTTAATAAATTTAGGAAAATCGATAAGAATAGGATAATCCTCTAACTGAGATAAAATCTCATAAAGTTTTAAAAGCCCTTCATAAATAACTTCTTCATAATCTCCCTTTTTTAAAAATTCTAATTTTTGAAGTAACCTTTGAAAATCAAAAATAAATTCATTTAAATAATTATTACTTATTAATTCTTCACTTAATTTAAAAAATTCCCTAACATCTTCGATTACAGTATCCACCACCCCATTTTTAATCAATTCTTTTATTTTGGGATCCTTTGTTTTTGAAAGAACATCTTTCAAAGAAAGCCAATCACTTTTTCCATAAATAACTCTTGCCATTTTTGATAAGAAATTTATATATTTTTTTGTTTTTGGTGAGAATTTTTCAAAATAGGGTAAAGAAAAAATTAGTGCTGTTTTTAATCTAGGATAATTATCATCAATTGTTTTTAACATTTCAATCAAAAAGGCAAAAGGAGGTAAATCTTTTAATTTTAAGGTTTTGAATATTCCGTAAGGCAAATCAAGGCGACGAAAAATTCTTTCTAAAATAGGATGATATTTTTTCAGATTGGGTGAAACTAAAATTACTGAACTCAAATCCTTCTCTTTTTCAAAATGGCGTAACTTTATTCTTTTCAAAATTCCTTCAATCTCTTCTTCAATCGTTGAATAAGCAAAAATTGGTAATTTTAAAATTTCTTCTTCAGAAAAAAAGTCTTTTTTGTATTCAATCTCTTTAAAATTACTACAGGATAAATAAAAATCTAGAAGATTGCTTTCTTTTAAAAAAGAAAGGACAAAGGTATATTCACTATTTTTTATTAAAGTAGCAACTAAATTTTTTTCTAAATTTGTAAAATCGATAAAACCATTAATAATTAGAAAAGGAAAAGTTATCCCTTTTTCTTTAATTATTTCATTTGCTAAATACTGACAATCTTCTTCGTCTAAAAAACTGTTTTTCTTTAAATATTCTTCATAGCGCTCTTTTATTTTAAAAGCAAATTCTAAATTCTCATAAGCCTTTGGAAAGGTTTCTATTTTTTTTAAAATAATATCTTTTATCTCTTTTTCATTATAATAATATTGTTTCAACTCACTAATAAACTCAGAAAGAATAACACTATAACCAAAGGTAACCTTTTCTTTTTCCTTATCATCTAAAAGATTTAAAATTATAATAGGTTTTAAATTTTGATTTATTATTTTATAATTTTTTAATACTCCTTCCCTTTCTAAAAAAGCGAAAGCAAATTCTTTTAAGGTAAAAAAATGAGGCGGAATAAAAGATTTCTCTTTTATTAAATGGGCAAAAGTAAGAGAGGCAAATAGATTTTGTAAACCACTACTTCCAAAATGATAAATTTTAGAATAGTCATAATTATTTTTAGGATAAAAATTTAAAAGATATGAAAAAACTTTTTTAATTACTCCTTCACTACTGCCATTTATAAGATAAAGAAATTTCACTTATTCTTTAGTCTGCTCACTTATTTCAGCTTCTTTTGTTTTATCAATCTCTTGGGACATTAATTTTTGCAATTCTTTTTTCTTTTCCATCCTCCTTTTATATTTTAACCATCTTTTATGCCTCATTCTTTTTTGTTTACTTTTACTCCGTGCCATTCTCCTCCTTTTTTTAATTATGGTAATACTTTATAAACAATATCCCCTTCCCGACATTTATCTTTTACTTTTAAACCAATGATATTGCCAATCTCGGCTTTATTAATTGGTTGATGCTCAATCTGCATCGAATCCACAGTTTGAATAAAATCGGTAGAATGTCCTTTTATCCTAATAGTATCACCAATATTCAAGTTTTCATCAGTTATCTCCACAATTGCTACCCCAATTTTTGAATAATAATGAGTAACCTTTCCAACTCTTATCTCCATTTTTCCCCCTTTAGATTAATTATTATAAAACAAATTGTTTAAAAGTCAATGAGAATTGGTAAGAAAGTGTTAAAAAATAGTTACCAGGTTAATAAAGTTATTAAACTCCATAAAATTCTCTTAAAATGATTGGTGCTTGTAAGGAATTTAAATTTTTAATAAAAACTTAAAAAAATGCTAACCTTTTGGGCTATTTTTTCGTTATATATATAAAGGGAAGTTTATGGCTAATAAGATAAGGAAATTAAGGAACTATTCTTTTGCTTTTGGCTGGAATTATCCAAATCTAATAATCCTGATATTACTATCAAAAAGGGCTTACAAATTGCTAAGAAAAATGAGGGTATTAGATTTTGAGAATTTGATTAAGAAAAAGGAGGTATTAGGGAAGTTATATATCTTTTAGTTAGCAGGTAGATAAGTAATTCTTTCAATTATTTTCTTAATACTACATTGATAAGACAAGGGGGTTTTACTTTCTATAAAGAATGGGGCAGTATAGTATATGGTAT
>JANXBG010000027.1 GCA_025060715.1 Caldifarciminota bacterium
GAAGGAAATAGAAGATTGGAGGAAATAATGAAAAGAACCCACGAAATGATGGATGAAGGAAATAAAAGATTAGAAAAGACAATAAATGATGGCAATAAAAGATTAGAAGAAATGATGAAAAGAACCCAGGAAATGATGGATGAAGGGAATAAAAGATTAGAAAGGATAATTGAAGAGATGGATAAAAGGCATAGTGAAATATTAAAATATATTGCCGAACTTATTACCCATAAATAAATAATTTATTTCAATCTCACAAACTCTCTATCAGGACCAGAAAATTCCGGTGTTTGTTCAATGTCAAGTTCTCTTGCCTTTTCCCATACCTTTTCTTTTATATATCTGCCAAGTTCCGAAAGATAAATAATCTTATTTTTATCTAAATCAGCATCGCCACCAAGCCCTTTTAATAGATAATAGGTAAATAAGCCATGCTTCATTTTAGGATAAGAAGAACTTATTTGGGCACCCGAAGAAGCAGTAAATAGACTTATCTTTGATAGTTTCTTTTCTATCTTTATATCAACAATTGGTCTTGTGCCCGCAAGCAATATATCTCCTTCTCTTGTCCTTCCTGAAAAACAGGCATCAATAAACATCACAACCGATTTCACCTTTAAATTATCAAGAAAACTTATTAAATCATTTAAGGAAATCCCTGTTCTCGGATAGTTTGGGTCAATATCATAAGGTATTAAATAAACCTCTTTTCTCTCAATATCCGGTGAGCCATGACCAGCAAAATAGATTATTATCTCAGTGTTATTATCACATCTTTTCCTCATCCATTCCTCACTAAATACCTTATCAAACTCACCTTTTGTCGCATCTTCATTTATCTTTAAATAGATATTCTTCTCTTTTATTCCCAAAACTGTTTTAGCATATTCATAAAATACCTGGGCATCCCGAGAGGCAAAACTTACCTTGGGTGCATTCTTATACTCTTCAATACCAAAAATAACACAAATAGCATTATCTTTCCTTGTTATTGAAGTAGTAGGAACTTTATCAACATCAATTATTGTTGGTTTTAATGTATCAATTCTTATCCTTTCGTATTCCCTACCAGTAATAACAACCTCTTTTCCTTTTCCTGTTGGCTTATTAACAGGTAGATTTAGACTCAACTCTTTTCCGTATAAACCTTTACTTTCGGTTATCTTTATTTTTATATAAATTGAATCTCTGTTATATCTCTTATTAGTTGAGAATAGGAATTTTATAGTTTTATATTCGCCGGGTTTTAATTTACCAAGTTCAAACATTTTCTTTTCGCTTCCGTAGAAGATATTTTCGCCGTCGTATTTTAAAGAGATTTCTGCTTTTACATCTTCGCCTTCACCAAGCCCAACATTTTGGATTGCGGTATTAATCTCAATACCTTCGCCAAGTTCAATAATACTATTATTATTACCATAAGACTCACCTTCTTTATCATCATCAATTCCATAATCAGCAATAACAAAACTTGGTGGTTTAAAACTTTCAGTGTTAAAAGATATGCTAAAAGGTTCAGCATCAAAACCATATTCTTCTAATACTTCAATCCGAAATTTTGCCTCTCCTGATTTCAAATCACTTTTGCCCGAAACTTTAATCCTAACTTCCTTTATCTCTTGTGGTTTTATATTACCAATATCCACAACTTTTTCATAATCAAGACCTTGTGGCAAATTTATTGGCGTAATCTTTGCCTTAATATTTATTCCTTCTCCTTTTCCTTTATTTTCAATCTTAAACCTAATTTCACCATCTTCATACCCATCAAGTTTATTATTATTAGAAGGCTCATAAAATTTAATATCAAAGATAGATAAATCACAAGGATATTTTGGTTTAGGTGCAATAACTTTCTTTTCCTCTTGTTGAGATGGAGTAATTTTTTTAATAACTTTCTTTTCTTCTTGTTTAGATGGGATAATTCCTTTTATTTCTATTATCCGTAGCCCAGAATCCCCATCTGCCACATACGCATAAGAACCTAAAACATAAACACCACAAGCCTCGCCTGGTGTATCATAATAGCCAACTTCTATTGGTCTTCTTGGTTTTGATATATCTATTACCCTTAAACCAGAACCCCCATCTGCCACATACGCATAAGAACCTAAAACATAAACACCACAAGCATAGCCTGGTGTATCATAATAACCAATCTCCTTTATTTCTAACCCATAAACAAATAAAATCAAAAACAATAAAATTCTTATTTTACCCATTTTCCCTCCTTTTTAATTTTACTTAAACTTAATAAATAGAAAAAGCATCATAATTCGGTAATAGTTCTCTTTTGGAATTTTGTAAGCACATTAAAATAAAAATCCTTAATCTTCATCTATTCTATCTTTCAACCAAATAGGTTATTGTCTTTATTGTATATCTCTTCCCTTTTGCCTGATTTTTTAAATTTTCAATTATTGCTAAAGGATAAACCTCTTTTAATGCTGAATTAATGTCAATCTCTTTTTCACAAGCAAAGATAATAATTTTCTCTTCACCACCTTCATAAATAGTCTTTCCTTTTAATTCACATCTTGAACCTTTTTCAACAAATTCTGAACCTAAAAATTTCACTTTACCTTCACCATAAAAGTTTAAGAAGTAAATATAACAATTATCATTGGCTTCCACTTCTAAAAGAAATTCTTCACCTACCTTATATTTTCCTTTCTTTTCATAAACAAAAATATCTAAATCACTATTTTTTTCATTTATATTTAAATCCTTCCAATCTTTTAATCTTTTTATTCTCTCTCTTTCTTCTTCAATAAATCTTTCCTCAACTTTGCCTAAAACCCAATATTTATAATAATAATATTCAATATTGTTGCCACTTATCTTTGCCCATTTCTCCCAATATTTCTCTTTAATTTCGCTACCGGCGGTAATAATTTTACATAATGCTTCAATATCAGTAATCACTCTTCTTTCTGTCCGATGAATATCATCTTTAAGTTTTTTTATCTCTTCTTGATGTATTTGTGTTAGCACTTTAAAATCAATCCCTAAATATTCAGCATATCTTTTTAACATATCAGCAATTGCCGATTCCCTTGCCTCCTCTTCTTTCGTTTTGCCACTTAACTCTTCACCAACAAAATACTTGCAACCAGATGCCTCAGGAGTCTTTGTTATCCAAACAGGCCTTACCGGTAATGCACTTTCAATTAAACTATCTTTCGGTGGTGTGGGGTGGGTTCCGATTGTTAATTTAGAACCGCACCCCACAAAGAGAATAATTAAAAATAGATATTTCACTTTTCCTCTTCTGTTCCTTCTTTTTCCCTCTCTTGTTGCTTTAACTCGGCTTCTTTTTTCTTTGCTTCCCAATAACTCCTAAATGCCTCATTCACCCTGTTAATCTGTTCTTGCGCCATTTTCCATTCTTCCCTTTTTTTATTCACATAATCATTAAAAGATGCCATAATCTGTTCCTCAGGAACAAGAAGTTTGGCAAATGTTTGATAATAGATTTCACCAGTTACTACTGACTTCCTTTGTTCGCTATACCATTTAACAGCTTTTGATTTTTGAACAACTCCTTGAGCAATCATTTCAATATAAGTTCTTGCTGCATCTGACGGATTTAATACACCACCGGTTAAACCAAGTTCGGCAATTATCCTTTCAAAAGTCTCTCTTGCCGCAGTTTCTAAATATCTAATCGCTCTTAACCTTCCGTCTCTTTCGGCATCCTCACGCGAACTCTTTTCATCAGCATATTTATAAGACATTCCAACAAAATATAATATCCCACCTTCAATATAAGGTTCTTCATAAGCCCAACTCGGACGAGGTTTCTCTGAAGCCCAAAGGATTTCATCACCAACCGGTCCCTTTACTGTTTGCTTTTTGGCACAAGAAAATATAAATAGGAAAACTAAAAATAAATAAACCCTTTTCCTTGTCATATTTCCTCCTTTTTTATTTTAATAAAAAATATATACAAAATTTTATACAAAAATTTTATAAAAAGTCAATAAGAAAATAATAATAGAATCTTCTAAGAAAATCAAAAAAGGAACCTTTTAATAATACCACTATAATAACTAAAAAAAGTGCTAACCTTTGGGGCTCTTTTTTCGTTATATATATAGAAGAAGAAGTTTATGGTTAATAAAATAAGAAAATATTCCTTTTCTTTCGGCTGGGATTATCAAGGTCCAATATTTCCATATTATTACCAAAAAAGAACCTACAAGTTACTAAGGAAAATAATGGTATTAGATTTAAAGAATTTGATTATTAAAAAGGAGGTATTTAGGGAGTTATATATTCATCTGTTAAAAAATAGATAAGTAATTATTTTAAATATTTTCTTAATGCTACACTGATAAGACAAGGGGATTTTATTTTCTATAAAGAAGGGGGCAGTATAGTATATGGTATATAGTATAAGGTATAGTTTAAGATAAAGTATGAATAATCTTATATTTTGACTTTTAATTTAAAAGAGAAAATATTGAAATTTTTGGTTATTTTTTTATAATTTTATAAAAAGGGGTTAATATGAAAGTAAGGAGTTCAGTCAAAAAGAGATGTATTCACTGTCGGATAGTGAAAAGAAAGGGTGTAATTTATGTAATCTGCAAAAGAGACCCAACCCATAAACAAAGACAAGGTTAACTTTCGTGTCAAAAGTTAAATTCTATGAGGGAAGTTATATAGAGAGTGATAGTTTAATTTCTCAAATATTTTCTGATTTTAATTTTGATTTCAAAAATAAGAGGGTTTTTATAAAACCAAATCTATTATCTGCCCATCCACCAGAAAAAGGGGTTACTACCCATCCTTCAATTATTAGAGCAATTTGTAAATATCTGTTAGATAAAGGAGCAATTATCAAAGTTGGTGATAATCCCAGTTTATTAAGTAATGATGCCTTTGAAAGAATTGGTAATATTACTAAAATAAAAGAGGCCTCTCTTGGTTTTTATACTGATATTACAAAGAATTATAGGAAAATAAAAACAAGGATTGGTGAGTTATCTATCTCTTCTGAGATTTTAGATTGCGATATATTAATCTCTGTCCCAAAATTAAAGACTCATATTTTAACAATTTTTACTTTGGCAATTAAGAATATGTATGGCATTATCGTCGGAAACCAAAAATCCCAACTCCATTATCAATATCCTTCACCAATGGAATTTTCCGAAGCCTTAATAGATATATACGAAATAAGAAGACCCGATTTAACAATTGTTGATGGAATTTTGGCAATGGAAGGCCAAGGACCCAGTAATGGCAATTTAAGAGAGTTAAACATTTTGATAGCAGGTGATAATGGTTATCTATTAGAATGGGCAATTATCGGTTATTTATTAGATAAAAACCCTTTATCTATCCCCTATCTTAATATTGCTAAAAGAAAGAATTTATTTAATGAGAAAGATTTGATTATTGAAGGAAATTATAAAAAAGTAAAAGATTTTAAATTACCAAGCCAAAAGATTAATTATTTTTTAAATAATATTTTAGGTAAAAATTTAATAAAACTTATTTACCACCCATTTAGGTATCAAAAGATTAAAATTGATAAAAATCTATGTAGGTTATGTTTAGAATGTGTAAAAATCTGCCCAAATAATGCCTTAAAATTTGAAAGTAAAAGAATAAAATATAATAAATCTTTATGTATCTCCTGTTTTTGTTGTTATGAAGCCTGCCCATATTCAGCAATCAAAATTTAATTTGGCATAAAAATTGTATCTTTTATTTAAAAATGGGATGCCGTAAATTTTTACTAGAGATATGAATGGATTATTTATCTTATTGATTTTTCAGCAGTTAAGTTATTTTGAATTTGTGGAATATCCCGAAGAATATACTGCTGGTGATAGTTTTCTAATTAAAATTGTCGCATTTGAAAGTGATGGTGATACCTGCTGGTATTTTAATGATATGGCAAATTTAGCCACTACCAAAGATGGAAGATTTCGTTCAGTATTTATATATCCAAATCAGGTATATTTCCAAAGAGGGATTGCGACACAAAAAGTAATGGTCACACTTGCTGAAGAATTAAGCCTTATGGTGTATCTTCCTAATAGACCTGAAATAAGGGGTATAACTGAACCAATTGAGTTTTATCCCAATTATCCCAAAAGATTAATAATTTTATCACCAGTAGAAACATTAGCATCTGGTTCTTCTTTTGGCAAAATCTCTTCTTTTCCCTTTTCAATAAAAGCGGGTGAAAATCTTTCTTTTAGGGTATATATTACTGATAATTGGTTTAATCCAACAAAAGTAACGGGTGAAACCTGTTATCTTAAAAGTACTGATAGTTTTGCCTTTTTACCACAATGGATGCCATTTTTAGGAAATGAAAGTTTAATATTTAATTGTAATTTCAAAACTGCTAATAAACAAAAAATTTATGTTTTATCAAAAACTGGAAATTTAATCTCTGATTCTACCGAAGTTATTATTCTACCAAATGTTTATAATAAAATTTTATTGCTTTTACCTGGTGAAGAGATAAGAAAAGGCGATACTAATACCTTAACTTTCTTAAAACCAGGAAAGAGAAAATTACCCAACCCCCAATATGTAAAAGAGCCTTTTTTAGTTAAAGTTTATATCTGTGATACTTTTTATAACCCAACAAATTGTAATGGCGAAACAATAAGACTATTTTCTGATTATTCTTTCTCCTATTCTCCCGATTTTATTGTGATTAATGATAGTGGTAGTTTTGTTTGCGCCTTTGATTCCATTGGAGAAAATCAGACAATCTGGGCAAAAGGAAGATATAAAGAAACCTATCGCTCAAAATTGAATATTTTACCAAAAACAAAATATTTTGAAATCTTTAAACCCGACACCTTGCTTGCTGGAAAAGAAGGTGAAATAGAGGTTGTCTGTCTTGATACTAATAAAAAGCCAATACCTTTCCATAAAGTAATTTATAAGGTGATAAAGGGAAATGGTATTCTTTCTGATACCTTAAGTTATACTGATGAATTTGGAGTATCAAGAGTTAGGTTTGTTTGTTATTATCCCAATTTTGGTGAGTTTGATACCATTTTGATAAAATCCGATGATAAAAAAGAAAAGATTGGAATTTATATTGAAGCAAAAGATACCGCAATTTTAAAAGGTAAAATAATCGGTTTTCCTAATCCAACAGGTATTGAAATAGATTCAATGATTTTAATGTATTACTTACCACAAGATTGTGATATCAATCTCTTTATTTATGACCCTTTTGGTAATATAATTTTGGAAAGGAAAATTAAGAAAAATGAAATTGGTGCCCAAAGAGGAGTAAACTACTTTATCTGGAATTGTCGGGATAAGAATAATAGAAAAGTTCCCAATGGGTTATACAATATAAGAATAACTGGCATTAGTCATACTAAAAAAGTATTTGATAATACTTATCGGATATTGGTAGTATGGTAATTATCTTTCTATTTCTTTTTAATTATTTTCCTGGTGTGATTTATAATTATGGCTTATCACCCCGTTCCTTGGCTTTGGGTAAAGCCTTTGTTGGACTTTCTGATGATGGCGAAGCGGGTTTTTTCAATCCTGCTGGGCTTGCCTTTTTAAATGAGATGGAAGCAAAACTTGCCCATTCCCAACTTTATGGTGCCAATTTAGAATATCTAAATTATACCCTACCAACAGCCAAATACGGAACTTATGCGATTACTTTCTTTTCTTTAAATTCCTTTGGAATTGAATCAAGAAATATAAATAATGAGTTATCAAAAAAGACTTTTTTTGCTGAAAATTCTTATATCTTATCTTTAAGTTATCCCCTATTCTCTTTTTTAGGAATTGGCGGAAATTTAAAGATAAATACGAAAAATATTTTTATTTATAGTGATATTGGAATTGGATTTGATTTATCTCTCTATCTTTCCTATTTTTATCCTTATACCTTAGGAATTTCTTTTACTAATCTTTTGCCACCAAATTTCAATCTTCATTCAGAAAAAGAGACTTATAAAAGAATATTTAAAATTGGTCAAGCATTAAGGATTTATAAAGAAAGAATAAAAATCCTTTTAGATATAAATCTTTTAGAAGAGATTTTCAAAGGTTTTAACTATGATTATATTGAACCAAGATTTGGTATTGAGTTTGAAATTATGGAAAAAAGGTTTATCCAAAGAATTGGTTTAGATAAAAATGAATTAAGTCTTGGTATTGGATTAAAAAATGTTGGTAAAAAAATATCTTTTGATATTGATTATGCTATTTTACTCCATTATCGCTCGAAATATTTACTTTCACCAACCCATAAGATTGGATTATCTTTTAAGTTTGGTGGTTTTCGGGTATGGGCAAGTGCCTATCCTAAATATTTCTCACCTACATTAGAAAGTAAAGATAACCTTCTAACAATCAATATTAAATATGCCACCAAAAGAAAGATAAAGAGATGGCAGTTTTTAATCAGAAGTGAACTTGGGGAAATTGTAAAAACCTATCAAGGGTTTGATGAGATGCCAACAAAACTCTTTTGGGATGGTTTAGATGATATTGGTAGACCCGTAGCCGATGGAAAATATTATTATGAAATTACTTTGATTGATATTGATGAAAAAGTATCTTTACACAATACCGGATTTTTAACAATAATAAAAACTACTGGCCCCAAAGGCGAGGTAAAAATAAAATGAGTTTTTTAATTTTATTCCAAATCTTTTTCTTAAAAGAGGTTGAAGATTTTATTAATAAATATAATGAGATGATGAAATATTTAAAAGAAGGGAATTATCAATTGATAGTTAAAGAGGGTAAAGAACTTAAAAGAAAAATTCCCGAAAGTTTAAAAAAAGAAGGTTTTGAATGGGAAATAGATTTTGCTATTGGGCTTGGTTATTTAGGATTAAGAGAATATAAAAAGGCCGAAGATATATTTTCTAAAATTACAAAGGATAGCAGAAATTATTTAAAACCGGAAGCCACCTATACGCTTTTATTGATTTCCGTTATGAGAGGAGATTTTAAAAAAGGAGAAGAAGAATTGAAAAAATTATTGGAATATGAAAACTATCAGAAAGATGAAAGGATTTTGTTAGCAAAGGCAATTATCCATTATTTAAAAAAGGAAGATAAAGAAGCCTTTAATATTTTAAAAGATTTATCATTATTAGAGGCAAAAATCTATTTGGCAAAAATATTGGCAAAAGAGGATAAAATAATTTCAGCAATCAATATTTTAAAATCAATTATTGAAAATAATCCCAATCTATTATTAACCAGTTATTGCCATTTCCTTTGGGGCGAAATTTTGTTTTTTGCTAATGATTATCTTGGTGCCCAAGCAAAATTTAGTTATTTTTTAGAAAATTATCCTACATCTCCTTTAAAAGATTTTGCCCATTATTTTTTAGGTGTTTCTTCTTTTTATCTTAATGATTATTTAAAGGCAATTGAAAACCTAAAAAGTTTAACAAAAAGTGATATTTCCTTTCTGGCAGCAAATAGTTGTTATTATTTAGGTCTTACCTATTTCTTTTTAAAAGATTATGATAATGCCTTATATTATTTACGCAAAGCCCTTTATAATTTTCCCAAAGAAAAAACCTCACTTTATGCCCAATTGGAAATTCCTTTTTTATATTTAGCAAAAAAAGATACAATGAATGCTATTCTTACCTCTCTACAAATTTCCCAACAGAGTAATATCCATCTTTTTAATGAATTACAAAACTATTTTCTTGCTCTTTTATATTACCAATTTAAAGATTATGAAAAGGCTTTCAAATCTTTGGAAGATATTTTACTAAAAAGTAAAGATAAAACTTTAAAAGAAGCAAGCACCTTAATTTTATTACAATTATCTTTATTGACTAAAAACGAAAAAAGGGGAATTAGTATCTGTGAGCGATTTTTAAAAGAAGAGAGTATTATTAATAATAAAGAAATCTATTATCTTTTAGCAGAAAATTTATATTCTTTACAAAGATTTGAAGAGGCAGAATATTATTATGAGAAGGTTAAAAATGTAAAAGGAAAATTGGGAAAAGGATATTGTGCTTTACATTTAGGAAGATATGAAGAGGCAGAGGAGATTTTTAATAGTATCTATCAGGCTGATTTAAATGATAGTGTTTTTACCCTTAATGCCCTTTTAGGATTGGGATATGCCTCTTTTAACAAAGGAGAATATATAAAAGCAATTGAATATTTTGATTTTATTATCCAAAATTTTAATTTCTCTCCTTATAAAGATTTTGTTGCTAAAGCCTATTTTTATGCCGGTATTGCTTGTGAAAAATTGAAATATTATGGTCAGGCATTAGAATATTATAAAAGATTATTAGAAAATTATCCTGATTATGAAAAAGCTGACGAGGCCAGTTTCCGAATTGGTGATTTATATTTCAAAGCAAAGAAATATGAAGAAGCTATTGGCTCTTTTAATTATTTAATTACCCGTTATCCCAATTCCTCTTTTCTTTCTTTTGCTCAAGCTGCTATTGGCCAAGCCTATCTTGCCAAAAAGGATTACAGAAATGCTATCCTTTCCTTTGAGAAATTCCTTAATCTTTTTCCTAATGATATCCAAGCGAGCGGTGTTAAAAAGTCTTTAGAATTAGCCTATTATTATGCTTCTAAAGAAGATACTATTTACCAAAAGGAACTTTTAAAAAAGTTTCCTAACTCAGAACTTTCCTCACAATTGTTAATTGAAAAGGCAAAGGAATTGATTAATAAAAAAGATTATGAGAAAGCATTAAAACTTTTACAACCAATTGCTACAGAAATGATTGATAGCGAGATTGGTGGCGATGCTCAGTTGTTAATTGCTGAAATTTATAGTAATAGAAAAGATTGGGAAAATACTAAAAATAGTTATGAAAGATTTTTAAAATATTTTCCTAATCATCCCCAAAGAGAAGGTGCTTATTTCAATTTAGCAATCGCTTATTATAATTTAAAAATTTATGAAAAAGCAAAAGAAAATTTTCAAATTGTTTTAGATTCTTTTCCCAATTCTGATTTCAAAGAATTGGCAGAAAAAAATTTAGAAATAACATTAAAAAAAATTGGTGAAAAAAAGGAGGAAAAATGATTTTAGGTCAAAGTTTATATCAAATATTTAAAAGTAGTTTTGTAATGATATTATTACTCTTCCTCTCAATCATTGCCCTTGCCTTAATTATTGAAAGGTTAATCTATTTTTATCGGAATAAATTTAAAGGCAAAGAAAATTTTGAAAAATTTGCCAATTATCTAAAAAAGGGTAATATTGAAGGAGCTAAAGAATATGCCTCAAGTTTAAAAAATCCTTTGGGTAGACTTTTTTCTCTCGGTTTAGAAAATCTCCATTTAAAAACTGAAGAATTAAAAGAACTTTTTATTGGTCAAATAATTGAAGAAAAGGTTAAATACGAAAACTATCTGGGTGGGATAGGAACAATTGCTAATGGCGCTACTTTATTAGGTCTTTTAGGCACAGTAATCGGACTGATAAAGGCATTTCATAATATTGCAATTACCGGTTCCGGTGGTCCTGTGGTGGTATCAAAAGGAATTGCTGAAGCATTACTAACTACGGCCTTTGGTTTATTGATTGGTATTCCCTCTCTTTTCTTTTATAACTACTTCTCTAAAAAAGCAAACGATTTAAGTGAAGAGTTAGAGAGCCTTTCCCAAAAGTTCTTGGTTTTATTAGAAACTAACCGTAATAAAAAAGAGGAGATAAAAGAAGAAAAAGAAGCAGAAATATTTTGGAGATTTTAGATGTTAAGAAAAAGGGTTTTAAAAAGAAAAAATAATTTAACAGAATTGAATATCACTTCTTTAGTGGATATTGCACTAACTTTAGTAATTGGCTTTATTGTGGCTCTCCCTTATTTCTTTGAATCGGGCATTTTTGTCTCCCAAGCAAAATTAGCTAAAAGTGAGAGTGCTCCATCAGAAAAGGAGTTAAAGATAAGTATCTATTTAACAAAAGATGATGAGATAATTTTAAACGAGAAAAAGATGAATTTAACTACTTTAAAAAATCTTTTACCCCAATTGTTATTGAGAAGTTTAGAAAAAAGGGTTCTAATTGGTGCTGATACCGAAGTAAAATATGAAAAAATAATAAAAATTCTTGATATTTGTAAAGAAAGCGGTGCAAAAGAATTAACTTTAATAAGGAAAAAATGAGGATATTAAATATAAATGTTTTACCTGTTGCTTGTGTTGGACTTCTAATGGTAATAATGATGATTATGGTTGCACCAATGGTAATAAGTTTTTCTAAAACGCCAGTTGATGTTCCCAAAGCAAATACCGCAGAAAGAAAAGTGGAGAATGAGATTGTTATCTCTTTAACTAAGGATAAAAAACTCTATTTAAATGATGAACCTATCTCTTTAAATATTTTAAAAGAAGAGCTTGAAGAACAAATAGAAGAAGACCCTTATCGGTTAGTAGTTATTCGGGCAGATAAGGATGTAAATTATGGCGAAGTGATTTCAATAATTGCTCTGGCTAAAGAGGCAGGGGCAAAAAGAATTGCTTGTAGTACTAAAAAGAAAGAGAGAAATGAATAAAATTAAAACGATTGACATTGCTATCTTGCTTTCCGTTCTTTTCCACTTTTCTTTACTCTTCCTTTTTAATCAAATAAAAGAGAAAGAATTTACCTATGAGGATTTAAGAGAAATAACTTTTATTGACCAATCTTATCGTCCGGAAGTAGCAAAAGTGATAAAACCAACAAAAAAGGGTGAGGAAAATGTTAAAAATATTAAAGAAAATAATATTGAAAAAAGAGAGGCCGAAGAACTTGCTACTGTTGATTTAACAAAAAAGATAGCGATAAGTCAAGGAAAAATAAATTTAAATTATTTTCAAATAGAAAAAGAGGAAGGCTTTGATGTGATTAAAATTAATACCGATAAAAAACCAACCAAAACAATAGAAGAGATTTTAAAGGAAGAGCCGATAAAATTAACAATGAGAGAAAAAAGTAGTGAAATAGGTTTTGGCGTTTATAAAGAGAGAGAAGAACCAATAAGCTTAGAAACAAAAATCTTAAAGAAGGAAAAAAAGATAGAATGGCAGGAAAAGAGTAATCAAGAATTAAAAATCCCTATTTCTCAGGAAAAGCAAACAGAAATTAACATTGCTGGACCAATATCCGAAAGAAAGATATTAAAGAAATCCTTACCAAAATATCCAAGTTGGGCAATAGAAAAAAGGATTAGCGGTTTTGTAATTCTGAAAATCTGGGTCACCCCCGAAGGAAAAGTTGAAGAGAATATTGAAATTATTGAAAGTAGCGGCTATCCCCAATTGGATAAAATTGTTTTGGAAACAATAAAAGAATGGGTTTTTGCTCCCTTAGAGAAAGAGACTAAAAAAGAAATTCAATGGGGAATTATTAAATTTAGATTTGAGTTATCATGAATTTTCTTATTATCCTCTTTTTATTATTCCAAAATGATAGTTTAAAATCTAAAAAAGAACCTTACGAAATTGGTGAAGAGATAATTACCGGAGAAAAGAGAATAATTATTAACGAAATGAAGATTTTAAAACTACCCCAAATTGACCCTTTTAATCTTCTCTCAGAAAAGTTTTCATTAAAAGATATTGAACTTAATAAAGAGATAGTAAAATTTACCGATTCAATTTTTTTATCCCATTCTTTCTTAAGTTTTCCTTATTTTCGCTTACCTTTAAAAGAAAAGGTTTTAAAAGAAAACCTGATTATCTTCTTACCAGAATTTGAAAAGGGAGTTAAAAATTGGGAATTAATAATTTATTCCCAAAAAGGTGAGATTATAAAAAGAATAAATAATAAAGGGGAGCCACCAAAGGCAATTTATTGGGATTTAAAAAAGGAGAATGGTGAGTATATAAATGTTGATGAAATTTATTACGCTATTTTTACTGCCTCTGACTTTTTAGGAAACGAGACAAAAATTTTAACCCCCACCTTCTTTTTTGATGGTTTAATTTATCAAGAAAAAAATAAAAAAATTATTTTAATAAATCCTGAAAAGATATTTAAAGAGGAAACAAAAGAGATAAAAGAAGAAGGTTTTAAAATAATTGAAGAAATTTGTAATATTATTAAAAATGATTTACCAAAAGAAATAATAATCAACTTTTTTACTAAAAAAGAGAATTATTTATTAGAGCAGATAAAAATTTTAGAAGAAGAGATTAAAAAAAGAGTATCTTTAAATAAATCTTCTCTTAAAATTTATCCTCAATTTCAAAAAGAGATTTTTAATAGAATAAATAAAATTGAAATTATATTATTTAATTAAAATAATCTTTTCTCTTTTTTTATTGATTTCAATTATATAAACTCCCTTTTTCAATTTTTCTAACGATATTTTATTCTTCTTATTTTCTATCTTTTCTTTTTTAACAAATTTTCCTGCTATGTCATAGATTTTTATTTGGATAGGGCTTTCTAAAAGAGAAATATCTAAAAATGGTTTTATCAACTTATTACTAAAAGTTTCTTCTATACCTGTTGCTCTTATTCTAAATATACCATCAGACTCATCAAATTGCCAACCAGGACCATAGGCAACTATTCTTATCTTACAAGAATCAGAAGAGATATTAGGAACTTGCCATAAATAAGTAGTTTCTCTTCCAGAAATTCCCGAAGCAATTAAATGATAGGTTCTGCCATTATCAATTGAATAATAGAGAGATAAGGAATCACATCTTGGTGGATAAAAAGTCTTCCATTTTATAATTTGTTTTGTATTACCAGAAAATATTTCACCACCATTTGGTCTTAAAACTTGAATTGCCTCAATTTCAAAGATAGAAGTTTTATTATTACCACTCACAATAATTTCGTTATAACCATTTCTGTTCATATCATAAATATTTACTATGCTTATAGGATAGCCATGGTCATTTCGCCACCACCAGACAAATTGGAATTGATTATTACCAATTGCTTTATAAATTCTTACTACTCTTCCTACAGACCAAACAATCTCTTCTATTCCGTCGCCGTCAATATCACCGCATTTACTTCTCCTGCCAAGTTCATCTATTCTTACCTGGTCAATAAGTATTCTCTCATAATTATTATTTCCAATTGCTTCCCACATATAAAGATAAAAATCCCAAATATCTCCACTAACCCATCGGGCAAAACCAACAAAAAATTCTGGTTTACCATCATTGTCAACATCATTACCTGAAAAGACATCGGCGCCATTGGGAATACGGACAGTATCTACTTTTATTAATTGGTATTGGTTATCACCGGTATTTTCATAAATAAAAACTCTGCCAAGAGAGCCAAGACTAGCTGTGGCAAATTCTTTTCTACCATCTAAGTCAAAATCGCCAAAAGCATCAGCATATCCATCTTCAGTATTACTGTGCCATACTAATTCATTTTGATTATTAGAGATATTTTCCCAAATTCCTACACCAATTTCTATATTAGGAACTCCGGCATAAATTTCTTTTTTTGAATCTAAATCTAAGTCATCAGTAAAATAAAAAGGGTTAGTTAACGGTGTTAAGTCAGGAACCACCCTATACCACCAAGTGAGACTTTCCGGGTAAGAGATAAAATTTGGGCTTTCCATTGTAGTTAAAATACCATAAAGAGAACCATTAACATTTTCCACATTTGAACCAACTAAATCAATAAGCCCATCTTGGTCAATATCGCCAACATCTTTTGGTTCAAAATTTCCTGTTTCTATTCCTGGTGGATAAGGAAAGGCACCGGTATCAGCATAAACTAAACAATATTGATTTATCGGATAATATTCCCAAATCTCCCATCTGTGATAAATACCAAGGATAATTTCATTAAAATCATTATGATTAGAATCGATTCCAAGAGGATAACTTGCTGTCCCTCCGATGGATGAATATAAAATTCTTTTTATTCTCCAATAATATTGAGCATTTAACATTAAAGATAAAAATATTAAAATGAAAACTAATTTTCTCATAATTATAAGGGAGGCGGAATTAACCGCCTCCAATCCTTTTTATTTTGTAATAACAACCTTCTTTGCCTTTTGTAAATCATTTGTTTTTAAATGAATAAAATATATTCCCGAAGGAATTTCCTTTGTGTTAAGTTTGATTTCATAAATTCCTTTTTTCTTTTTCTCTTTTAACCTCTTTATCTCTTTTCCTAAAATATTATAAAGAGAAATATAAACTTCGCTTTCTTTTGGTAATTGGTATCTTATAAATAAATTCTTCTTTGCTGGATTTGGATAAGGATAAAGAATAAAATCTTTTATTGAAAGAGAAGATAGATTTTGAGAACCACCAGTTTCATCATCCATCTTTTCATACTCATATACCTTTATATTACTAATTCCACAATTAGAGTTAAAGATATTCCTTATTTTGAGTATTACATAAGATGATTCATATAAACCATAAGGGATTTCAAAATTACAAGTCTCTGGAATAGAAGTAAAGAAGGAAATAGTATCAATAACTTTGTTATTAATAGAGACCACCGCTTTTTCTTCACTTTTTCCTTGACCAGAATTTTCTAAATAAAAGATTAAAGAAATAGAATAATATTTTTGAGGATGAAGATAAGGAATTTTATAAATCAGTTCTTTTCCATAATCGTAGGGATAATTAGCAAGGTCATTATAGCCATCTCTTTTTAGACAATAAATAGAAGGTTCTGGCTGACCAATAACGATATTAAGAGCAATTGCTGGTTCTACTGGTGGAGAAATAAAAAATGATTGCTTTTTAGTTTTTATTTTGTATATTTTATTAGGAACTACTTCTTCTGTCCAAATAGAGAATAGTTTGGGATACAAAATTAATGGTAAGAAATTACAATGGGGATAAAATGAATTTTCATTTGTTTGGCTAATATTTAATGTCTCCGGTCCTAAAAACTCAATATTTGCATATACTTCCCAATTATTAGGTAATTCTTCCTGATAAACAGTAACGCTTCCTGTTGATTTTGTTGGATAATTTGATTCCCGATAAGGACTTTTACTTAAATTTTTGGGTGGGAATGGCCATTGAGGGAGACTTCCTGGCTGAATTCTTCCAACTCTTTGCCATATCTCACCAAAATTTTGGTTTCCTTCTTCATTTGGTCCACGCCAGACAACATATATAAATTCGCCTTGTGCCTCAACAAATGGATTTAAGGCAGGTTCAGTAGTAGGTCGCAAAGGAGTTGATACAGGCACTTTTTCTGACCAGATAGGATATATTCCACCAATTAATGAATCAGGATGGATGGCTCTGAGAGTTGTTTTATAATAAATCCTTCCATTTTTCTCCCAAACAATATGGATATAATCACCAGGAGTTATTGCAATTGAAGGTGAAGAGACAGAAGAATTAGGCTCGGTAGGAATATTACCACTATCTAAAATTGTTGAATAATAAACGTAAAAAGAATCAAAGGCACTAAAACAAAGATAATTTCTTGAAGTTGTAAAATCGTGCTTTATATAAACTACATAACCAAGGTTACCATCAGGTTCACGAGAGATAACAGATAAAATTAAAGAAGGAGGACCAAATCCGTTACCAAAAGAAATTTCTCTCTTCCACCATCTGCCAGGGGCAATGTTGTCTCTTTTGATTAAATAATGGAGGGTATCTTTATTTACATAACATATCCAAGGACGGATTTTTTTAGCAATTGTTGGGAATCTACCTTTTTTAAGAGAAAATGGTGGATAGATAACTCTTTCGCCAATAATTTGCCAGATAATAGAATCAACACTATGGTATGTAAAATCTACATCAAAGGTATTAGGTTCTCTTACGATATGATGACTCTGATTAGGATAGGTAGCATCTTTTAAAATTTGTGGATATATCACCCTAATTGAATCTTCGTAAGGAAGATGATTTGGAGCAGTTACTGTTACCTGAAGCCAGCCTAAGGAAGTTAGATTAATATTAAAGACAATAACTCCTTCTTCATTGGTATATCCATAAGCATATACATTATCTTCTTTTTTCATTAAGCATACGAGAGCACTTTCAATAGGAATATTCTCTCTTGTTTTAACTTTTAGAGAACATAATTTATTGCCACCAGGAATGAGGGTATCATGCTGAACAACCATTATCTTAGGAGTTTTTGTCCATATATTCAATTCCGGGTCACCAAAAAGATTAAAGCCAACGCCATCAGGAAAATTTAAGAGATACATTGTGTCTTTTGCCTTCAAACAACA
>JANXBG010000028.1 GCA_025060715.1 Caldifarciminota bacterium
AAATTACGCAACTTATACAATTTTTCTTTTAATTTTTGCGTCAAACCTTTAGTTTTTAAACCCAATTGTCAAAGAACTTAATTATTTATCAAAATTATACAAAAATCTCAAAAAAAGTCAAGATTAGATATTATGCTTCTTCTTATTTGCCACCTTTTGGTCAGTAATGGTGTCTTAACTAAATAGGTAAAAAATAAAAATATATCAAAAAAATTTCCAATTGTCAATTTGTTGATTTTTATCTTTTTTTCTTTATCATAATTATAGAAATTTTAAACGGAGGTTTTTATGAAGATTTGGGAAGAAGGAATTGGTAAGTTAATCCAATATGTTGACCCCTTTGAGTTTCGGGAGTTTGTCCATAAAAATAAAGATTTGTCAATGAAAGAAAAGGTGATGAGCGAAAAAGAAGCGATTGAAAAGTTTGTCAAAGATGGGGATTATATTGGCACCGAACTTTACGGAACTGTAAGGGCACCAATGTCTTTAATTCGGGAGTTGATAAGGCAGGGTAAAAAGAATTTAAGAGTTGCTGGTCAAGGAATTTTGGAGATTGATTTTTTATTGGCTGCTGATTTGGTTTCTGAAATGGATATCACTTATGTGGGCTATGAAGTTTATGGTATTTCTAATATTTTAAGAAGAGCAATTGAGAGTGGTAAAGTGAAAACTACTGAATGGAGTAATGCGGCAATTGCTTGGCGTTTTAAAGCCGCAGCAATGGGTGTACCTTTTATTCCCACTTTTTCAATGTTAGGGACAGATACTTTTAAATATAGCGCAGCAAAAATTGTTGAATGCCCCTTTACTAAAAGAAAAGTAGTTTTATTACCGGCTTTATATTTAGATGTTGGTTTTATTCATGTTCATCGGGCCGATAAATATGGTAATTGTCAGATTGATGGAATAAGTGGTTTTGCCTTTGAGTTTGCCCGTGCCTGTAAAAGATTGATTGTCTCCTGTGAGGAGTTGGTTGATAATGAGGAGATAAGAAAATATCCAGAAAGGACGATTATTCCTTATTATTTAGTTGATGCGGTAGTCCTTGCTCCTTATGGTTCTCATCCCGGTGAGATGTGTTATAAATATTGGCGAGATGAAGAACATATTAAAGAATTTTTAGAATTATCAAAGGATGAGCAAAAGACAAAAGAGTATCTTGATAAATATGTCTATGGTGTTAAAAATCATGAAGAGTATTTAGATTTGATTGGTAGAGATAGATTAGAGAAGTTAAGCAAAATGATTCAGGGGAGGTAAAAATGAGATATAGTGAAACTGAATTAATCATTTGTGTAGCAGCAAGATTAATGGAGGATAAGAAAACTGCCTTTATTGGCACAGGAATACCGATGCTTGCGGCTGCGTTGGCGCAGAAACTTTATGCACCAAATTTGGTATGTGTTTTTGAGTTTGGTGGTACTGGTGCCCGTTTAGAAAAATTGCCCTTAGGGGTTGGTGATTCAAGAACTTTTTATAAAGGGATTGCGGCAAGTGGTATTTGTGATATAATGGAGACTGCGCAAAGGGGTTTTATTGAATATGGATTTCTTGGTGGTGCCCAGATTGACCAATATGGTAATTTAAATACCACAGTAATTGGTGAATACGAAAGACCAAAGGTGAGGCTTCCGGGAAGTGGTGGTGCCAATGATGTTGGTTCTCATTGTTGGAAGACAATTATTATTATGCGGCAACATGATAAAAAAAGATTTGTCAAAAAACTTGATTTTATGACCACGCCGGGTTATTTAGATGGTAAAGATGGTAGAGAAAAAGCCGGTTTGCCGCCTAATACTGGTCCTTATCGGGTTATCTCTAATTTGGGACTTTTTGGTTTTGATGAAGAGACAAAAAGAATGAAAGTAATCTCTGTCCATCCAGGAAGTTCCATTGAAAAGATAATTGAAAATACTGATTTTGAATTGATTATTCCCGAAAAAGTAGAAATAACGCCCGAACCAACAGATGAGGAATTAAGGGTTTTAAGAGAAGAAGTTGATAAAGATAGGCTTTATATTTAAAGATGCTTAAAATCAATGATTATAAAAAATATTTAGAATTCCAGGAAGAAGTAAAAGAGAATTTAAAAAATCTAAAAGAGCTTGATGAATACTCTCCTTCTTTATTAAAAGAAAACTTAAATCTTTTAAAAGAAAAAGGTTATTTAGGAGTTCCTTATCCAAAAGAATATGGTGGTTTAGGGTTAGATTATTTACATTATGCGATTGTTATTTGCGAGATTTCCAAGATTTGTCCTTCTACGGGTTTAGCAGTTGCTGCTCATACCTCTTTATGTGCTTTTCCAATATTTAAATATGGTGATGAAGAACAGAAAAAAAGATACTTAATACCTCTGGCCAGAGGAGAAAAAATCGGGGCAATGGGACTGACCGAACCAAATGCGGGAAGTGAAGCAAGTGCTATTGAATTGCAAGCAAAGAAAAACGGTAACTTTTATATTTTAAATGGAACAAAAAGATTTATCACTAATTCTAAGGAAGCCGAGATTTTTGTAATCCTAAGCACTTTGGATAAAAGTTTAGGAAAAAAAGGTATTACAGCTTTTATAATTGAAAGAAACTTTAAAGGATTTACTATTGGTAGGGAGGAAGATAAATTGGGTGTTCGGGGTTCTTCTACTTGTGAACTTATTTTTGAGGATTGTGAAGTGCCAAAAGAAAATCTTTTAGGAAAAGAAGGGGAAGGTTATAAATATATAATGGAAACTTTGGATGGTGGAAGGATTAGTATTGCTGCCTTTTCTTTAGGAATTGCTAAAAGGGCATACGAAATGATATTAAAATGGGAAAAGGAAAGAGAAACAAAATCAGAAATTGTTTATAAAATTATTGCGGAATGTGATACCTTAATCGAGAGCGCCACTCTTTTAACCTATTACTCTGCTTTGTTGAAAAATCAAGGAGAGCGAGGTGATAAAGAAAGTGCTAATGCTAAGCTTTATACTTCCGAAGTAGCGATAAAGGTTTGTGATTATGCTCTTTCTTTGTATTCTTATTATGGGATAAGTAAAGAGTATAATTTAGAAAAATTTTTTAGGGATGCTAAAATTTGTGAAATTGGCGAAGGAACATCTGAGATAATGAAATTAATAATTGCCAAAGAGGCATTAAAAAATTTTAAATAGGAGGAAAAAATGAATTTTGAGTTAAATGAAAATCAAAAATTAATCCAAGAAACAGCAAAAAGATTTGCTCAAGAAAAAATTGAACCCATTGCTAGTGAGATTGATAAAACTGGTGAATTTCCTCACAAAATAATTAAGGAGATGGCTGAATTGGGGTTAATGGGGATGATTATTCCGGAAGAGTATGGTGGTGCTGGTCTTGATTTTACCAGTTTGGCAATTGCTGTGGAAGAGATTTCCAAAGCTTCGGCTTCAGTGGGTGTGATAATGGCAGTTAATAATTCTTTATGTGCCTATCCAATTTTAACATTTGGCAATGAAGAACAGAAAAGGAAATATCTTCCTCTTTTGGCAACCGGTGAAGCGATTGGTGCTTTTGCTTTAACAGAACCGAATGTTGGGAGTGATCCAGCCCATTTAGAATCAACAATAAAAGATATGGGGGATTATTTTTTATTAAATGGCACAAAACGCTTTATTACCAATGGGGGTGAAGCAAAAGTTTTTATCGTTTTTGCAACAATTGAAAAAGAAAAAGAACATAAAGGAATTTGTGCTTTGATTGTGGAAAGAGGTTTTGAAGGATTTAGTATTGGTAAACACGAAGATTTAATGGGTTTACGTTCTACTGCTAATTGTGAATTAATATTTGAAGATTGTAAGGTTCCCAAAGAAAATCTTTTAGGAAATATTGGCGAAGGTTTTAAAATTGCAATGCATACCTTAGATGTTTCTCGAATTGATATCGGTGCTCAGGCAGTAGGAATTGCCCAAGCAGCCTTTGAAAAAGCTTTAGCTTATAGTAAAGAGAGAAAACAATTTGGAAAATACTTATACGAATTCGAAATGATTCAAGAAATGCTTGCTAATATGGCAACAAAGATTCAGGCAGCAAGATTACTGGTGTACTACGCAGCTTCTTTGAAAGATAGGGGAGTTTCTCGATTTTCGAAAGAGTCTAGTATGGCAAAATATTTTGCTTCGGAAGTGGCGATAGAAGCAACAAGATTAGCAGTTCAAATTCATGGTGGTTATGGTTATACTAAAGATTATGCAGTAGAAAGATATTATCGCGATGCTAAATGTATGGAAATTTATGAAGGAACTTCAGAAATCCAAAAGATAGTTATTGCTCGAAATTTAATTAGTTAAAAAATAAAAGGCTCCGGTAAAAAGAGATTTCATTTACCGGAGCCTTTTCCTTTTCTTATCTTAAGAAAACAAACTTTTGGGTAAATTTTCTGTTATCAATAGTGAACTTAATTAAATAAACACCAGTTGCGATATCTTTTCCCGTATTGTCTTTACCATTCCAAAGAATCTGATTATCTTTCTTAACAAAAGATTTCACCAATCTACCTTCTAAATTATAAATTGCTACTTCTCTAACTTCTTTGGTAAACTGAAAAGCAATCTCTTTTTGGGAGATAGTTTTTATCTTCAAAATTTTTGCCTTATATTCTCTTTCTCTTTCAATAGCACTAGGAAACCAGGGAGCATCAAAATATAATCCTTTTGGTAAATAATAACCTGTCATTCTGGCATATAAAACACCTCCACCAGGGGCAGGAGCACCAGGAGAATAAATAATTTTCGGACCGCAGGTTTTCGGACCAAACCAAGTTCCAACTTGTGTTCCGGAATCATTTACTTTGGTTGTATCATGCCAATTAAAAGGATTATTGGCATCACTCCAGCGGGAATAAACATAACTTGTTTCCGCATAAGTTGAATCATAAATAATATAGGTAGCATTAACATAAATATTACCAATTGATTTATAATATTTCACATCGGGAACCCTTTCGTCTAAAAGGGTTGAAACAGAAAGGGTATTATATTTTCGCCAAGTATCACCCCAAGCATGAGAACGAACCGCATACCAAATATCAATATCGCCTCTATTTTGCCAATCCATTTCATAAAGAACCCAAGTTGTTGCCCAACTATCAGGAGTAGTGAAAGCAGGCGAGACCTTTGGACAATATTTACGGTGAAAACTGATATCTAAATTTGTTAAAGAGCGCCAACCAGCCGGGTCACCATAATTAACATTTCTTTGGAAACATAAAGTATCTCTTGTTGGCCGGACAAAAGTTAAAAAGAGATTAGTTCCTGTTCCAAAGACAATATGGGGGTCATAAATACCATAACCTTGTTGAGTATCCCAAGTTTGGCCATAATCAAAGGAGCGATATATCTTAGTATTAGCACCTCCGCGATATTCATTACTAGTAATACAATATACTCCATAATTAGAACGAAAATCTTTACAGACAGAGAAATCGTTTATTGTATCATTATTCCAAGTAACCCAAAAGCCCCACCAACCGGATAAATCAAACTTAATTTTTATACCTCCAATATCACCAGTATTATTTAGACCTTGATGAAGCACAAAAACATACACATAGTTTGAATCACCTCTACCTAGAAGTATGCCAACTTTTGGATATAAACTTTTTGGACTATGATAAAATTCATAGCATAAGGTCCAATGGATACCTCGGTCCGTTGAACGATAGACTCTAAAAACTGAATCATATCTTGGTGCTACAACTACCCAAAGCCAGCCATTATTCTCATCATAATCGCCATCAAAATCATAAAGTCTTGATGTATCAATTAAAGCATCCCTTCCCCAATCATAAGGATATTCAACTTGTTCGTTAATAAGTCTACCGTAAAGTTTCACAGGCGAATTAACTTCTCTTGGTGGTTGATAATTCTTAAATCCCTTGATAAAGCCCGCATCGCTTTTTTGTATTAAAAATAAAATTAAAAAAATAATTAAAATTTTTGCTTTCATTATATCCTCCATTTTGTTTAGCGTAAAACCTCCAGATTTCCAGAGATTTTAACGCCTTGTAAGAATTATAAAGAATTTATTATAAAAAATCAATTATTTCAACATATAATAGCAGATTGCAATATTATTCCTTTTGTCTATTTGACAAAATAAATAAATTTTGTTATAATATCTATAAAGGCAGGAGGTGTGGAATTTTAATAACAATTATTTTTTTACTTATCTTAATAGTATTTTTCATAAGGGGGATTAAAAGGGGATTTCTTTTTTCTATTTCTTCAATATTAGCAATCCTTTTGGGGATAAAAATTATTGATAAATATTATACTTATTTTTTAAATTTTTTAAAACCTTATAATCTTCCTTTATTTATTTCCAAAATTTTAATCTATCTTTTTGTTTTTATTATTTTATTCTTTCTTTTTAAATTAATCACTTATCTATTTACCATAATTTTAAAAGCTCTTCATTTAAATTGGTTAAATAATCTTTTGGGCGGATTTTCCGAAGCAATTAAAGGTCTTATTTTAATCTGGTTTTTTATCTTCCTTTCTTTAAATATCTATCCAAAAACAGAAAACTTTATAAAAAAATCAAATTTTACTTATCAAATATATAATTATGGAAATCAATTTTATTCAACAATTGAGAAAAAAATATTAAAGAGAGATTATTTGGCAAATCTAAAAAATTTATTATCCTCTATTAAAAACAAAAATTAATTGTTTATTAATCCTATTGACTTTTCTCTGATAATTTGTTTTTAATATTTAATATTGACTTTTAAAAATTTTAATATATACTTTTTCAAATGTTGAAAAGGAGGGGAGTAAAAAAATTTTTTTCATCTTCATTAATTTCTTTTACATTATTATTTTTTATTCCATTATTTTCTATTCCCTTAGATCCAAATCCTTCTTGGTATTATTCTTGTCCAGCATCCAGGGATATTGCTTTTGGTGATGTTAATAATGACGGTTATTTAGATTTAGCAGTCGTTCGGGAAGGATATGTAAATTACTTATTTAGAAATCTTAATGGTCGGTTAGATTCTTCACCTTCTTGGCAGTCAAATGATGTTGATTACACTATTAGCTGTGCCTTTGGCGATGTTGATAATGATGGTTATTTAGATTTAGCGGTGGGCAATTATCGGTTTGCTGGCGGTCGGGTGAAATTATACAAAAATGAGAATGGAAATTTAAATCCGGAGCCAAGATGGATTGCTGAAGATGATGGAGCAACTTCTCTTGCCTGGGGAGATGTTGATAATGATGGTGATTTAGATTTGGCAGGTGTTGACCTTTTTGGTTATCCCTGTCTCTTTTTCAATAATGAAGGTCAATTAGAGAGAAATCCTTCTTGGCGGGCGGTTGACCATAATTTAGACCTATCTTGTGCTTTTGTTGATATTGATAATGACGGTTGGTTAGATTTGGTGGTTGGTAATGTAAATTGGGCTATTCCTTTAATTAGAATTTACAAAAATAATAATGGACGATTAGAAACAAGGGCAAGTTGGCGTTCAATTTTTCCCCAAACCGATTATGTAAGTGCTGATGGAATTGCGGTCGGTGATGTAAATAATGATGGCTGGTTAGATATTTTTGTAAGTAATCATATGAATGAAGGGGTTAAAAATTATGGATTTATTAATAATCAAGGAAGATTAGATACCTTTCCTAATTGGCTTTCTAATGATGAAAATCGGAGTATCCGTTCTTATTTAGCAGATATGGATGGTGATGAAGATTTAGATTTCGCTTATGCTAATGTTGGTCAGGCAATGGTTTACGAAAATATTAATGGTTCCTTAAATCCCACACCTGCTTGGTCCTCTAATGTTTCCCACCAATGGGGGATTGCTGTTTGTGATATTGACAATGATGGTTTGATATTAAAAAGGGATACTTTTATTGGCAATGGGCAGAGAAAACTTTTCTATTTGAAAAAGAGACCAGTTCAAAGATTAGTTGAGATTAGAGTAAATAATAATCCAATTCCAGTAAGCAATTACGCAATTGATTTATATAATGGCTGGTTTACCTTAAAAGAAACACCACTCCAAACTTCTCAAATTGTTGTTACTTATTATTACTCTTTGGATTTAGATTTGGCTTTTGGTGGTTGCTATCTCTTTTTAAATCGTCGGGCACCGGAAATAAAAGAGAAAGAAAATATTACTAAAAATATTTTAAATCTTAAAGAAGGTGAAATTTACAATATTTTGGGAAATAAAATTAAAAGAGGTGATTTAAAGAAAGGGATTTACTTTTTGAAAAAGGAGAAAGTAAAAGAAAAGATTTTGATAAAATAAGGAGGTGAAAAATGGAAAAAGAAAAATTGTTTTTAATCTTATTATTGATTAGTTTTTCTTTTGGTTATTGGATAAAAGAAAGGATCGGTCCTTTTGGTAGCACAGTTTATCAAGTGGTAATTGCTAAGGGTAGAAATGACGATACCAATAGACTTTATGTGACAACAGAAAATAGGCTTTATGAAGTAACCTACCGGAACAACAATTGGCATATTTTAAATATAGGTAGTGGTTATTGGGGAGTTTGTGCTGGTGATGGTAGAAATGATGGTAGAATAAGAATTTATACTGCTTTTACCGGTGGGTCTCCCCAGAAAGCAGGGGTATTAGAATATACTTGGACAGGTTCAAGTTGGCAGATTGATACAGCTATCAAAATTCCTCCTCTTTCACCATCTTCACCTGCTGCCCATGGGGTAGTCTTAGGTAAGGCAAGAAATGATGGAATAAACCGAATATATTGTGATGACGGTAATAATTCAAAACTTTTTGAAGGATATTGGGATGGCACAAGATGGATAAGTAATCAAATTTTAAATCAATACGGAGTAGATATAATAATTACTTCGGCAAGGAGAGACGGAATTAATCGGATTTACTTTGTTGGTCAAGGGACTGCTATTCGTGAGTTGACTTGGGATGGAAACCAATGGATTTGTGAACTTGTTGATTCAATTAGTTCCCTTTATTGGGGAATTGCTTGTGGTTATGGAAGGAATGACACAATTCTGAGGCTCTATTCCGGTTCTTTATATGCTTTATACGAATTTACTTGGAATGGTAATAGATGGATAAAGGAAAGGGTAAAAGGTTTTCCCAGGGTTGTCAGATGTATTGTTTTAGGAGATGGAAGAAATGACGGAGTTATAAGAATTTATGTTGGTTCAACTGGTGGTGCTTTATATGCAATGGAATATTCTTATTGGGAGGGTCAATGGGATTCTTGTTGGATAGATAGTTCAGGAATTTTAGCAACTGCTTATTATGGACCTTCTCTTGGTGATGCAAGAAATGATGGAATAAATCGGGTTTATTTTGGCTGTTCCGATGGTTATGTTTATGAGTTTTCTTATGTTTCTGTTAATATTAATGAAGAGAGAAGAAATTTACTAAATATTTCTAATAATAAAATTCTTAATCCTTTAGGTCAAGTAGTTGCTAATCAAAAGTTAAAGAAAGGAATTTATTTTATTTATGAAAAAAGAAATTTAAAAAAATTTATTAAAATAAAGTGAGGTGAAAATGAAAAAAAGAAATATAATTTTAATTTTTGTTATCTTTATAAATATTTTATTTAGTTATTGGGTAAAAGAGCAGATTGGACCATTTGGAGATCGGGTCTCTGGAGTTGTTATTGCTAAAGGAAGAAATGATGATACTAATCGGCTTTATGTTGCCACTTGGACAAGGCTTTATGAATTAACTTATCGGAATAATCGTTGGGATATTTTAGATATGGGAATAACAAATGGTTGGGGAGTTTGTGCCGGTGACGGTAGAAATGATGGTATAATAAGAATTTATGCTACTTTTACTACTGTTAGTCCTCAATACGGAGGTGTTTATGAATATACTTGGACAGGTTCAAGTTGGCAGAGAGAAATTATTGCTACTTTTCCTTCTTCGCCAAGGTCTTCGGCTGGTACCGCAGTGGGAATTGGTAAAGCGAGAAATGACGGTATTAATAGAATTTATAGCACCGATGGAAATAATCAGCGACTTTTTGAATCTTATTGGGATGGACAAAGATGGAATACTATACAAATTTTTGATAGTTCAGGTGTTGATATAATAATAGCTCCAGCAAGAGGAGATGGAGTTAATCGGATTTATTTTGTTGGGCAAGGGACAACAATAAAAGAATTAAGTTGGGATGGCAATAGATGGGTTTATCAACCTGTAGACCCGAATGTGAGATATTATTATGGGATTACTTGTGGTTATGGAAGGAATGATACAATTTTTAGGCTTTATTCAGGTTTAGGTAGCAGTCCTTATACAGTTTATGAATTTACTTGGGATGGAAATCAATGGATAAAAGAAAGGGTAAAAGGTTTTCCAACAATTCCAAGATGTCTAACCTTAGGAGATGGCAGAAACGAAGGAAGAGTAAATCTTTATGTTGGTTATTCAAGAGCAATGGAATATAGTTATAATTTTATAAATAACCAATGGGATTCTTGTTGGGTTGATAGTGCTGGTGGAACTGGGTCTTATATAAGTGTTTGTATTGGTGACGCAAGAAATGATGGAATAAATCGGGTTTATTTTGGCTCTTCTAATTATTATCTTTATGAATTTTCTTATATTTCTACAAAGATTGAAGAAAAAGAATCTAATTTTACAGTTATTACAAAAAAGGTAAATAAATGTTATAATTCTATCGGTCAAGTAATTTCTAATTTCCGATTAAAAAAAGGTATTTATTTTCTTTATGAAAAAGGGATATTAAAGAAGTTTGTTAAAATAAAATAAAAAAGGCGAACGCTTTATTTTTTATCTATTTTACTTCTTTTTAATTGAAAAAAAACTTTGGTGGCGCAGGTTATGACGAAGGAAGAGATATTAAAGAGTATTTTGGCGGTGGTTATATAATTGTTGGTTCAACCTCTTTCTTTGGGCAAGGTTTTTTGGAAGTTTATTTGATAAGAACTGGCGAAAATGATAAGACTTTATGGACAAGAATATTTTGGAGAATTTATTGATTACGAATATTCACTTTTGTTTGATGAGAATAATTTTATCTTTGCTGAGTATACCGGCTCTTTTGATAGAAATATTTATTTAATAAAAACTGATAATAATGGAAACTTAATTCGGGAAAGAAGTTAAGGTGGAATTGGTTATGATAAAATCTTTTAATAACAACTTTCTAATTGTGAATTTTCCTACATCTTTTGGCAACTGTAGGAATGATGTATATTTATTAGAGGTTGATAGAAATGGAAATATTTTATGGTCAAGGACCTTTGGCGGTTTAAGTGAAGATATTGGCTATTCAGTAATTACTACTCCTGATAGTTGTTATCTTATTAGCGGTTATACCCTTTCTTATAGTAGCAGTGTTGATGTTTGTCTTATCAAGTTTTCTTATCCAAGTAGTATAAGAGAAGAAGATAGAAAAGAATTTAAAAATATAAAGAAAGTTTATAATATTTTAGGTCAACCATTATATATAGAAAAAAATCAGATACCTTCGGGTATTTATTTTAGTTTAGAAAAGAATAAGATAAAAATTTTAAAAGGGGGTGAAAGATGAAGAAATTGATTTTACTTTTATTTTTAATTTTAATTTATTTTAGTTTTTCCTTTTCTCAAGAAAGAAGTGATACAGTAATGCTTACTTATTATGATTGGCAGGTACTTTCTCATATGAAGCAAAGAATTTATTATGACCAAGGATATGGCGTCCACGTAATTGCCCAGGTTTCTTATCAACCTTATCCTTTTCCTGATAGAAATATCTATTATAATTTCTTTGACGAAAGATTAAATATGTGGGCATATGGGCAACAAGGAGTTCCAATATTTCCTTTTAGAGTAGGTTATGGGGTGCTTGATGTAAATCCAAATAATCATAATGCTTATTGTGTTGCTCATTTTGGCTCAGTTGAGAATTTTTCTTTAGTTCTTGCTTCCCTTAATGTTCCGATTGAATTTTGCACTATTAGGGTCCGAAATTATGACCTTATGTATCCCTCTTTAGCAATTACTAATAATGGTTGGTTTCATATTGTTGCTTCTAAGGAACAAGCGGGTTCTCAATATGAGGTATGTTATATTAGGATGCGTGAATGGTGTCTGCCCGAAGAACCAAGATTGATTATACCAAGACCAGGAGAGCCGATTGCTTGTGTAGGAGATTATTATGGTATTTTTGCTTCCAAAAGAAGTAATAAAGTAGCCCTTTTTTGGACCGAATTCAGAGGAAATTCAGGCACTGATAGCGGTGCTTATCGGATTTCCTTTAATGGCGGAGATACTTGGAGTCCAGTTATTCCCTTTCCTTTCCCTGCTATTTTTACTCCGGGAAGTGAAACCTTGCCAGAAGTGAGTTTTGCTTATGGATTTTTTGACCGAGAAGATAATCCTAATTTTGTTATTTGTTATATCCCAAATATTAATGGAATAAAACATATTTTACCGGTAGAAATGTGGCATTATCAACCGGGAAGAAATCCAGAATTGACAAGAATCTGCCGAATAAGTGCTGATACCCTTGCCGGTTCAGTTAACATTTATGATATTTTTGCGGCTAGACCAACAATTGCTCAGGAATCCCAGACAGGTGTGTTATATGTTGTTTGGGAGCAGTTTGATTCATTAAATTATGAACCACAAACCGGTAGATTAAGAGCGGACATCTGGATTTCTTATTCCTTAGATAATGGCTTCACTTGGTCAACGCCACAAAGGATTACCCAACCAAATCAAACTTCTAAAAGATATCCTTGTTTGGCACCAATTGTTGACAGAGAAAATAATTTATGGATAACCTATTTAGCCGATTCTGTTGCTGGTTTCTATGTTCAAGGCGAAGGTCCAGGAAGCCTTAACCCAATTATTGTAAAGAAAGTAAGAATATTAGTTCCCACAATTAATGAGGATAAATTTTACCAAAAGATAAAGAATGAAAAATTTCTTGCTGGAATAACAATTTATGATGCAAGTGGGAAAAGGATAAGTAAAAAAACTTTAAATTCTAAAGGGGTTTATTTTTTGGTGGAAATTAAAGATAAGAAAATTATTAAAAAGAAGATAATTAATTTTTAAACAAAAGAAGCCTAAAATGAGAAGGATATGTATTTTATTATTATTTATAATTTTACCAATTTTTGCCTATCGTTATGCAATAGTTGTTTCCAATACTACTTATTCAATGAATGATTGGCGAGCAATATGTGATTCTTTAAGATTAAAACATCAAGGAAGGATTTTTATTTACACTAGTTCTATTTATGATGTCCTTTCTCAACTACAGAATTACCAACCGGATTATATTAGTTTTGTGGGCAGGCCGGTTTCGGAAGTTAATCGTCAATTTGTTAGAAATTGTCATCAATTAACCAGACAGCTTGATGATGATATTTATGGTGATGCGATTTGGGGAATAATTACCGGCTATACGGCAGAGGATGCTTTAAGGATAATTCGTTATGATTCTTTATGGGTAAGAACAGTGCTTGGTGGAACAAATTGCACTTGGGATTATTGGATAGAAAAAGGGATTTCTACTTACGAAGCAGAATACAACCGAATAAGGTTTAAGTTCCCTAACGGCACTACCTTGGACACAATTTGGCCCGAAAGATGTCCAACCGATAGATGCACTCTTTTGGTAAATTATCTTAATAATGGAATTGATGATACAGTACCCAATAGACCAAGAATTGTTGGTAATATTGACATATTTGTAACAAGCGGTCATGCCAGTCAATGGGAATGGCAATTACATTATCCTGGTTCGGGTTATGAAGGGTTTTTCCGTTCCAGTAATGGTCAATTAAGAGGCGACCCCTATTCTGGTGCTTCTCGATATATAAATTCTTCTAATCCTAAACTATATTTTGCTGTCGGCAATTGTTTAATAGGTGATGTTGTTGATATGAATTGTATGGTTCTTGCTTGGTTTCATACGGGTGGAGCAATTCAAATGACTGGTTATATTGTGGAAACCTGGTATGGTTATATGCTTTGGGGTTTACCTGCATATTACCATTATCTTCAAGGAAGGACAACCTATGCCCAAGCCTTTTATTTAAATAATCAATCCCTTCTTTTTGACCAAATAAATAATACACCAGGAACAAATCCTTCAGGATTAGAATATGATAAGAATAATGTTGCCTTTTATGGCGACCCTGCTTGTCAGACAAGAATTTATCCGATAAGAGAACCTTATTATTCAGAAAATATTGAAATTAGACAAGGAACTTTAAGGGATACTTTTATTATTACTATCACTGCCAATTATGACTCAAGCACTTTAGGATTTAGCGGTGTTTCGGGAACAAGACATCCAATCGTTTTCTTACCAGTAAAGATAGAAAGTATCCAAGTGGAAAATACTAATGCCCATTCAGTTGTGATTACTGATAATTTTTGTCTTTTCTATGTCTGGTATCAAGGTCAGAGGAAATTTGTGAGAGGTGAGACAAGGTATGTTAGATTTACTGCCAAAAGAAAACAAGTTGCTATTAAAGAGATTACCTTGCCAATTATAAAGAAGGGTATTCAAAAAGAAAAAATAAAAGGTGAGATTTATGATATCTTTGGAAGAAAGATAAACAGACTAAGAAAAGGGATTTATTTTATTAAAGAGAACGAAGAAAATTTCAAGATAATAAAAATGTAAGATATTATGATAACAATTCTTATTTTATTTTCTTTCAATTCTTGGGTATTGATTGATTCAGTTAAAGAGAAAATTTTTATTCCCGCCAATAATTTTTTCTATTTAAAATTTCCTTATCCCATTGAAAGTTTAGAGATTTATTTGCCTTATGATTCTTTAACTCCTTTGGCAAAAGAGGCAATAAAAAGAGCACCTTCCTTTTTGAAAATAGATTTGTTTAATAATCTTTTATCTCTTCCTTACGAAAAACAGAATGAATATGCTAATATTATTTTAAACACTTCCCATCCTTATTTAGATGAAGTCTGTTTTACAATTGCCCATATTCCGCCCGAAATTCTTAATAGTGAAAATTTTTATCCTTTATTAATTAGTGAAAATGTCCATTTTTTATATGCTAATGATACTGCTCTTTCTTATGCCGATATTATTGATTATGGTAATCCACAAATTGACACCAATTATTATTCAACTATTCGTTATCGGATTTTTGATGGCCAGGATAGTTTAATTTTTGAACTTCCTTATGAGATTTATTATTGGTATATTGTCCATCCAAAGATTTCAAGGGAAATCTGCACTTATGTAGATATAATAACAGGAAATCCTTTGCCACCACCTAATGGAAAATTTTGGCGGGAATATCTTTTTTATTATAATGACCCCAATTATCCAAAATTGAAAAATTATTTAAGTGGTATTAGAACATTATGGAATTGTTTAAGAAACGATACTGTTAACAATGGAGCAATTGGTGCAATTAATAATTGGTTAAGAAGGGTTATGGAATTTAGGACACCTCAGAGAAGAACCTATCAACCTTGTCAGATATATAATCAACATCATGGAACTTGCACCGAATGGAGCATTTTGACTGCGGCAGTAGCAAGGTCTGCTTTAATTCCTTGTGTAAGAACCAGCGCCTATGGAAATAATCACCATTGGAATGAGTTTTATGAAAGGGTTTGGCATCAATGGGAAGCAGTAAATAAAATGATAAACGATACTTTAAGATATGACCCAAATTGGTGGAATTTAGGATGTGCCTTTAATTGGCGGGGTGATGGTTATATCTTTTCTGCTACTAAAAAATATACCCCTTATTGTAGTTTAAAAATAAAAGTATATTCCCAAGACTCAATACCGGTTGATGGTGCGATGGTTTATATTTTAGGCGGAACTCAACCAGTAAATTGGTATACCTGTTTTCAAACAACCAATAAAAATGGTGAAACCTATTTCATTTTAGGAGACACCAATTTCTACGACTGCCAAATTATTTCGCTAATTGGTGAAATTCCTTATACAAGAATTATCAATTTTGCCCAGGCTGGTTATTATTATGAAAGAGAATTTTACTTAAATGGCGAGATGCCAAAAGTGTTTGTAAAAGATACTTTTCTTTCTCCTATTGAAAGATATAAATTAGAAATCAATTTCCAAGTAGATAATGAAATAATCACCAATTATAATCCAAATGATAATAGCAAATTTAATTATAAAACTCCTTTTGGTGAAATCAGTTTTTTTATCACTGATTATCAAAATCTGCAAAGATTTTTAAGGAACGACACTTTTTATTCCTATCTCACAAAAAAGAAGACTTATTCTTGTGATACTTTTTTTATTTTCCCTAATTTAGAAGAATATTATATTATTTTTTCTAACAAAGAAAAAATTAATAACCCAATGGAAATCACAATAAATTTTCGGCTTTACAAAAGAGAAGTGGGTATAAGTGAAAAAGAATTTAATATTTTCTCTTTGCCAACATTAGTGAAAACAAAAGAATTACTAAAAAACTTTACAAAAGAAAACTTCTCCTTTTATAATATTTACGGAAGAAAAGAAAAGGAGTTAAAAAAGAGAAAAATTTACTTTATCACTTTCAAAAATAATGAACGGATATATAAGAAAAAGATAATTCTTTTAGATTAATAAAAATATTGACTTAAAAGTATTAAAGATTAAGATATAGAAATGAGGAAGTTTTTGATTTCAATTATTTTATTTTTATATTCTTTAATTTTGGCAAGGGAATTTGATATAGGGATTGCGGATTCCTTAGAGATGATCCATCCCAGAAAAAGAGCAAGGTGGTTAAGGATGAGAGGGATAGAAAAAGAATTCTCTTCTATTAAGCCTGATTCCTTAAATGTGAGATGTGTGGGAAGGTGGAGTTATGGTCCTTCTTGGGAGATTACTGGTAAAATAATAGCTAATAACACTTATCTTTTTTTATCAAGGGGAAGTGGAGTTAGTGTTTTAAAGTTTATTCCTCCTGATTCAATAGAACTTTTAAGTGATATAAATGCTTCGGGTTTGGTAATGGAAGCAATAGTTAAAGATACTTTACTTTTCTTAGGTTGCTATAATTTTGGTATAGAGATTTATAATATTAGTAATTTAACAAATCCAAGAAGAGTTAACTGGATAATTACTTCCCAAAATAATTTTTTTATAAAAGATACTTTTCTTTATCTTATTAGCGAAGATACTTTTAAGATATATAATATTTCCAATCCTTTAAATCCTATTCTTTTAGGGCAGGTAAGGGATAGTGGCTATTCAATTTATGTTTCTGGTAATTATGCTTATTTAGGAGATAGGTGGGGTCTTTATATTTTGGATGTTTCAAATCCAAGGGTTCCAAGAAGGATAAGTTCTTGGGGAACACATATTGAAGCGGTTTGGGTAAAAGAGAATTATTGTTATTTAACAACTGGTAGTGAGGGAGGGAATAGGTTTTATGTTCTTGATGTTTCTAATCCAAGAAATCCTTATGAATTAGGTTATTTAGATAATATGGCAGGGCGTTATGATATTTATGTGATAGATTATTTTGTTTATCTTCCAAACTTTGATATTATTGATGTAAGTATTCCCAATTTTCCAACAAGGATTAGTGGTTGTGGTTTACCGGGTTGGAAGGAGGCGGTTTGGACAAATAATCCCTTTGGTTATAGTTTTGTTGCCTGTTATTATGAGGGGTTAGCGATTGTAAATATTAATGATCCGACAAATCCTTATTTACAAAAGAGAAGTATTTTAAGGGCTAGCGATTCTTATAAAATAATAGTTAAAGAAAATATTGGTTATCTTGCTAATAATCTTTGTGGGATAAAAATTCTTGATTTATCAGACATAAGTTTACCAAAAGAGATAGGTTCTTATGATACTTTAGGATGGGACCCTTCTTTATATAGTTTAGCAATTGAAGATTCTTTTGCTTATCTTCACTGGCCCTTGCCTGGTCAGCCTTATTATTTTCATTCTGTTAATATTTCTGATCCGAGAAATCTAATACCTTATGGTTATGCACCACTACTTAATGGGATGAGAGATATAGCAATAAGAGATAATTATGCTTATGTTGCTGAGGATTACTATTTTGAAATCTTTAATGTTGCCAATCCTCGCCAGCCATATTTAGTAGGAAGGTGTAAT
>JANXBG010000029.1 GCA_025060715.1 Caldifarciminota bacterium
AATGATATCCTTTTAATAAAATTAAAAAAGAATTATGGTTATGCTAAGGCGATTAATATTGGCTTAAAATATGTGAGGGGTGAGTATATTGGGATTTTAAATCCCGATATTATCCTTAACAACAATGAAATTGAAGAGTTGGTTGCTTATTTAGAAAAAAATCAAAATTGGGGATGTATTGCTCCTTTATTCATCAACGAACAAAAAGAAATTCTACCTTCGGCTCGGTCCTTTCCCAAACTTTCTTATCTTTTTTTCGGCTATCGTTCAATTATTTATAGACTTTTCAAAAATAACCCCTATTCCTTTCAATTTCTAAATTTAGCAAAATACCAAAGAGAAGAACCAATAGAGGTAGATTCAGTAATTGGAACTTTTATTATATTTAGAAAAAAAGCATTAGAAGATATTGGCAATTTTGATGAAAAATTTTTTCTTTTTGCTGAAGATTTGGATATCTGTAAACGACTATGGGAAAAAAATTGGAAGGTTATTTTATATCCAAAAGTAAAAATAATCCATTATTTAGGAAAAGCAAGAAGTAAAAATTTTGTTAAATCCGAAAAAGAAAGGTTAAGGTCTTTTTATTATTTTTTCAAAAAGCATTATCAAAGTTTTTTTCTAATAGAGTGGCTTTTTTCTTTTGCTTTGTTATTATTATACTTTCAAATAAATTTTTTAAACGATACAAAAATAAAGTTATTTTAAAAGATGGTATTCTTTATCTTTTATCTCTGTTTAGTAAATAGTTTTATTACCAATTACACCCTTTTTAATGGAATTATTAAATTAGGTAATAAATTTTATCTTTGTGGTGAAGGTGGTTTGGTGATAACCAATAAGGATTTTGGAGTTGAAAAATATTATTCCTATTTTGATGGACTTACTTCTAATTATTTACAAGACTTAACTTTTGATTCTGATTCTAACCTCTGGATTGGAACAAAATATGGTGGTCTTATTTATTTTGATTTAAAGAAAGAAAAATTTTTTTCCTATCCAAAAGAGAAAATCTCTTATTCTCTTAATATTAATCAACTGGTAATTGAAAAAGATACCATTTTTATTGCTACTGATCAAGGTTTTTATTTAATTGACACCAAAGGGACAATGAACAATTTTAATGATGACAGTGTAATTAAAATTGAATATCCAAAAATTCCTACTAACAATGTCCTTTGTGTAAAGGTTTTTGATGATATTTATCTGGGCACCAATCGGGGGATGTGTAAGATAAAGAGAGATTTATCAAGAATTGAAAATTATTTTAGACCTTTAGGAGATACCGTAAAATCAATTATTAAAGTAAGAGATACAATTTTTGTATTAACCGAATTAGGAGTAGCTTATTTAAATAACAATCTCTTTATCCCCTATTTTCGTTTTATAACTCCAAAGATTGTTTATGATTTTGCTTTTTATCAAAATTCCTTTTATTTTGGAATGGATAGTGGATTTTTTGTATTAAAAGAAACCCTTCAACCAATAACCGGAGAAAAAACTGTAAGGTTATATTTAGAAGAAGATACTCTTTCAAAATTATACGCTATTTGCCGCAATTGGAATCCCAATATTTATAGTTTTCTTTACCAAATCGTAGATACCGTCAAAAGAGCGATTGGATTTAATTCCATATTCTCAAAAGTAATTTTTAATGCCTGCTTTGATAAACAGAATAATCTTTATTTAACTCACTATTTCACCTCTTGGGGAAATAGAATAATTAGTGTGATAAAACCGGATAATTCGATATATTGGTTAACCGATACTTTAATCAATTCTCATTTTTTAGCATTAGATTCAAAAAATAGAATATGGATTGGCCACTGGGCAACTAATGGCGGAGTTTCTTGTTATTCTCCAATAGATAACACCTTTTCCGTTTATCGTTGGGGAGAAGTAAGTCTTAAAAATGTGGTGGCTTCCTTAGGAATTGATTATTACGATACCAAATGGATAAGAACTGCTGAAAATATAATCGCCTTGGATTCTCTTAACAATTTTTATGAGTTTAATATCCCCGCAATCGGTGGTCTTAATACTATTCATGATAATTCTAATTTTACCTTTGACAAGAAAAACCGGGTTTATTTAGGAACTAAAAATGGCTTACTTTTGATTGACCATAAAAATACCCTGAGTAATTTTTCTGATGACGAAATTAAGATTATTACCGAGGGACTTTTATCACCGATTATTAATTCCTGCTGCTGTGACCAAAAAGGAAGAATTTGGGTAGCTACCCCTAAAGGAGCTGGTTATTTAAAAGAAGATTTTACTTTTGAAATCTTTACTATTCAAAATAGCGGAATTCTTGCTGACGAAGTGTATTTAGTAAATTGTGATAAATACAACCGGATTTGGTTTTTGACAAGAGAAGGAATTTCTATTTATTATCCTGAAAAGAAAAAATGGCGAAGTTTTAATCAATACTTTTTACCTAATTGGAAAGGGACAAAAAATTTTTATCGTTCCCTTTATATAAACGATTATTTAGGAGAGATATTAATCGCTACCGAGGATGGCTTAATAAGATTTCCTTATCCCGAAGAACCAATTGGTTTTAAACCAAAAATTTATCCTAATCCAATAATTAAAAATCAAAAAGAGGTTTTGTTAAAAATTAAAGATGTTAAAGGGAATCCCCAATTAAAAATTTATAACTTCTTTGGCAAATTAATTGCTGATAACAAGGATTTTAAAAAAGAAAAGGAAGAGTTTATTATTACAATTAACGAAAAATTTAAACCCGGCTTATACTTTTTATCAATTGAAACTGATGAAGAGAAAGTAGTAGAAAAGTTTATTATTCTTGAATAAAAAAATTTTTTATATATAATTTTTTATGATTGCAATTATTATTGGTTCAAAATCTGATTTACCAATTGTGGAGGAAGGAATAACTATTTTAAAAGATTTTCAAATTCCCTACGAATTAAAAGTTCTTTCTGCCCATCGGACTCCTGAAGAATTAAGAGAGTACGTGATAAATTTAGAAAAGAGAAATTTCCAAATTGTTATTGCTATTGCTGGTATGGCTGCCCATCTACCAGGAGTAGTAGCAGCATACACTTCTCTTCCCGTCATCGGAGTACCCCTAGCTTCTGGTTCTCTCCAAGGCTTAGATGCATTGCTCTCTATTGTTCAGATGCCTGCCGGCGTACCGGTAGCAACAATGGCAATTGGAAAAGCTGGAATAACTAATGCCTGTCTTTTTGCTTTAAGAATTTTATCCTTAAAAGACCAAACAATAAAAGAAAAGTTGGAAAACTACAAAAAAGAAATGAAAGAAAAAATACTAAAAGGAGAATAATATGAGAAGGTTGATCATTTTGATTCTGCTTTTTTTAGCTTTTCTTTATAGCGAGAAGGGAGGAAAAATGAAATTACCCAAACCAAGATACAAAAGCGAAGTTAGCGTAGAAGAAGCATTATTAAAGAGAAGGTCAATAAGGAGTTATAAAAAATCGCCATTAACTTTGGAAGAGGTTTCCCAATTATTATGGGCTGCTTATGGAATTACTGCTGATTGGGGCGGAAAAACTTGCCCCTCAGCCGGTGCTACCTATCCTTTGGTTATCTACTTAGTTGCTGGTGAAGTGAAAGATTTAAAACCTGGCGTTTATCAATATATACCTGAAGAACATAGTTTAAAATTGGTATTAGAAAAAGATGTAAGAAAAGAACTGATGATGGCGGCTTGGCAACAAGAATATATTTTAAATGCCCCCATTAATATTGTTATTGCCGCTAATTACGAGAGAACCACCTCCCGGTACGGTGAAAGGGGAATTAGATATGTTCATATGGAAGTAGGCCATTGTGGGCAGAATATCCATCTCCAATGCGAAACAATGGGATTAGGAACAGTAGTAATTGGTGCCTTTAATGATAAAGAGGTTAAAAAGATTTTAAAAATAAATGAGGATGTTCTTTATATTATGCCAATTGGTAAAAAGAAGTGAAACTAAATGAGTTTGATTATTATCTACCGAAAGAACTAATTGCCCAAGAACCGCCCAAGAAAAGAGGCTTTTCTCGGTTATTAGTTGTTGATAGAAAAAAAAGAAATTTTGAAGAAAAAATTTTTAATGAGATTATTGAATATCTTGAACCTGGTGATTTAATAATCTTTAATAATACCAAAGTAATTAAGGCCCGCCTTTATGGAAAATTGCCCGATGGAAGAGAGGGGGAAATTCTTTTAGTAAGAAAAATTGGCGAAAATATCTGGGAAGCCCTTACTCGGCCCGCAAAAAAAATGAAAGAAGGAGTGATTTTAAAGATTAATAATAACGAAATCAAAATTCTAGAAAGAAAAAAGGAAGGAGTGAGAATTATTCAATTTTTAAACACCTCGGATAAAGAAGTGATTGAAAAATACGGTAATATTCCTTTACCACCTTATATCAAAAATCAAAATATAGAAGAAGAAAATTATCAAACGATTTTTGCCTCTAAAGAAGGAGCAGTTGCTGCCCCCACTGCCGGTTTTCATTTTAATGAAGCGTTAATTGAAGAAATCAAAAAGAAAGGTGTCAAAATTGATTTCTTAACCCTCCATTGCAGTTTAGGTACTTTTCGACCAATAAAAACTGAAAATATTGAAGAACATCAAATGTATTATGAAGAGTATGAAATTCCTGAAAATTTAGTGAGAAGTGTAGAAGAGACTAAAAGAGAGAAAAAAAGAATAATCGCCTGTGGAACAACGGTAGTAAGAGCTTTAGAAAGCCAAATGAAAGAATTTGGTAAACTTACTCCCGGATATTATACCACCAATCTCTATATCTATCCACCTTTTCAATTTCAAATAGTTGATGCTTTGATTACTAATTTTCATTTACCAAAATCTACCCTTCTTCTTTTAGTTTGTGCTTTTGCTGATAAAGAACTAATTTTTCAAGCCTATCAATACGCTATTGAAAGGAAATTTTATTTTTACTCTTTTGGGGACGCAATGTTTATAATATAAATGCTCAAAATTTCCGAAATTCTAAAAGCCACAAAAGGGGAGGTTTTAAATAATTTTTCTGATTTCCAAATAACTGGAATAAGTATTGATTCGCGCACAATCAAAGAAGGTGAGTTATTTATTGCTATAAAGGGAAATAATTTTGATGGCCATGATTTTATTAGAGAAGCTATCCTAAAGGGGGCTAGAGCAATAATTTTTGATAATCCTTTTAAAATTGAAAATATATCAAATATCCCTGTTATAAAGGTTAACAACAGTAAAACTGCTTTGGGCGATATTGCTAGATATTTTCGCTCTCTTTTTAAGTGCGAAACTATTGCTGTCACCGGCAGCAATGGAAAAACAACAGTAAAAGAATTAATTTCCTTTTTATTATCAAAAAAATATAAAGTAGTAAAAGCCAAAGAAAGTTATAATAACGATATTGGAGTTCCTTTAACTATTCTCCAATTAAAAAAAGATACCCAATTTCTTATTTTGGAAATGGAGATGAATCAATTAGGCGGAATAAAAACTCTTTGTGAGATTGCTAAACCTAATATTGGAGTAATCACTAACATCGGCGATAGCCATTTAGAATTTTTGAAAGATCGCAATGGTGTAGCAAAGGAAAAAAGCGAACTTTTAGAATACCTCACTCCCGAAGGGGTTGCTATTCTTAATAACGATGACCCAATAATAAAAGAAATGAGCAAAAGATTTTTCTTAAAAAAAATCTTCTTCGGGATTAAAAATAAAAATTGTGAAATCTTTGCCAATCCTTTAGAGTTAAATAAAGATAAGACCAAAATTCTTCTTTTAGATAAGATAGAAATTGAGCTTCCTTTAATCGGTATTCATAATATTTATAATTTTTTGGCCGCTTTGAGCGTAATTAAAGCACTAAACCTTGATATTTATCAATTTCTTGATTTAAAAGACTTCCAACCACCTTCTCTCCGAACCCAAATTTATCAATTAAAAAATATTTCTGTTATTCTTGATTGTTATAATGCCAATCCCTCTTCTATGGAAAAGGCCTTAGAGATTTTAAAAACAATCTTTAAAAAAGAAAGAAAAATCGGTGTTCTTGGCGATATGAAAGAACTGGGCGAAAGAAGTGAAGAATTTCATTATCAATTAGGAGAAAAAAGTAGTAAAATTTTAGATATATTATTTTTCTATGGTGATTATGGAGAAATAGTAAAGAAAGGGTTTTTAAGTAAAAAAAGAAAAGAAGAGGATTTTTATTATTTCTCTTCCAAAGATAAATTAGTAGCAAAGTTAATTGAAATTTTAAGGGAAGGGGATATAATTTTAATTAAAGGTTCAAGAATTCTAAAAATGGAAGAGATATTTTATAAATTAAAAGAGTATTATGGAGAAAAAAATAATTAAAATAACCGATACTACCTTAAGAGATGCCCACCAATCCCTTTGGGCTACCCGTTTGAGGATTGAAGATTTTAGCGAAATCTTACCGAAATTTGATGAAGTAGGATATTACTCTTTAGAAATGTGGGGCGGCGCAACTTTTGATGTCTGCATCCGTTATCTCTTTGAAGACCCCTGGGAAAGACTTTTCTTTATAAGAAAACATATTAAAAAAACAAAACTTCAAATGCTTTTAAGGGGACAAAATATTGTTGGTTACAAAAATTACCCCGATGATTTGCTTGTTGCTTTTATTGAAAAAGCAAGCGAAGGTGGAATTGACATCTTTCGAGTTTTTGATGCTTTAAATGATACAAGAAATTTAGCAAAAGCAATTGAAACCATTAAAAAATTAAATAAACATTGTCAAGGAACAATCTGTTATACTATTTCGCCAGTGCACACCATTGAATATTATATTAAAAAGGCTCAGGAACAGAAGGAATTAGGAATTGATAGCATTTGTATAAAAGATATGGCCGGGATTATTTCACCCAAGGTTGCTTATGAATTAGTAAAAGCATTAAAGGAGGAGGTGAAACTGCCTGTTCAACTTCACACCCATTCTTCTTCGGGAATGGCGGTGGCTTCTTATTTAAAAGCAATTGAAGCGGGCGTTGACGCAATTGATACTGCTCACGCTCCTTTAGCTTTTGGGACTTCTCAACCCGCAATTGAAACAATGCTTTATATTTTTGAAGAATATCAAGTTGAAACAAATCTTAAAAAAGAAATAATTAAAGAAATTTCTGAACATTTTGAAAAGGTAAGAAAAAGAAAAAATATAAAATATGAAAAATTGGTTGATGAAGAAGTACTCATCCATCAAATTCCTGGCGGAATGGCTTCTAATCTTTATTCTCAACTAAAAGAAATGAAAGCTGAAGAAAGGTTACCCGAAGTATTAAAGGAAGTTCCTCTGGTAAGAAAGGATTTAGGCTATCCTCCCTTAGTAACTCCAACAAGTCAAATTGTTGGGGTGCAAGCAGTTTTCAATGTTTTAAGTGGTGAAAGATATAAGATTATTCCAAAAGAAGTAAAAGATTATGTAAAAGGACTTTACGGAAATCCTCCAGCACCAATTGAAGAAAAACTTGTTAAAAAGATTTTAGGTGATGAAAAACCAATTAATTGCCGTCCGGCTGATTTATTATCCCCAATTTTAGATAAGGTAAAAAAAGAACTACCCAAAGAAATGGTTGAAAAAGAAGAAGATTATATTACTTATGCTCTTTTTCCCGAAATTGCTCTAAAATTTTTTGAAAAAAGAAAAGAAAAAATTAAGGAGGAAAATATGGAACAAAAATTTTCTGGTGAAGATAATAAAAAGGATATTAAATATTTAGAAGAATTATTAAACTTACTATCTAAATTTAAATTTTCTGAAATCAAATTAGATTTAGGAGGAATGAAAATAGAAGTAAAAACTTATCCTACCCAACCTGTTTATCAGACGCCACCAAAAATTGCCACCGAAGAGACTGCAGAAAAAGAGAGTATCTCCTTATCAACCCAAACAATAACCGTTCAAAAGGAGGAACCAAAATTAGCTGCAATTGAAGAAGAAAAATATGAAAAGATAACCTCACCAATGGTGGGTACTTTTTATCGCCGACCTAAACCCGATGCTCCGCCTTTTTGCGAAAAAGGAGATATTGTGGAAAAAGGAGCTGTTCTTTGTATTATTGAAGCAATGAAATTAATGAACGAAATTAAAGCCGAAAAGAAAGTTAAAATTATTGATATCTTGGTGGAAGATGGATCCCCTGTGGAATATGGACAACCCCTCTTTCTTGTTGAAGAGGTTTCTTAAATAGCCTCTTAATATTTAAATAATATTTTGCTGACTAAAGACATCATTATCAGCTATAAGGGGGCAATAATTAAAAGTATATTAGTATATTTTAAAAACTTTATCTTGCCACAAATCCAATATTATTTAATACCATACCATATACTATACTGCCCCCTTCTTTATAGAAAATAAAACCCCCTTGTCTTATCAGTGTAGCATTTAGAAAATATCTAAAATTACTTATCTATTTTATAACTTCCCTAATTACCTCCTTTTTAATAATCAAATTTTTTAAATCTAATACCATCATTTTCCTTAGTAATTTATAAGCCCTTTTTTGGTAACAATATGGAAATATTAAACCTTGATAATCCCAGTCGAAAGAAAAGAAATATTTTCTTACTTTATTAACCATAAACTTCTCTTTATATATATAACGAAAAAATAGCCCCGAAGGTTAGTATTTTTTTTAAGTTTTTAATAAATTTATTTTTCCATTATTGACAAAACAAAAAAATTTTGTTAAAATATAAAGTCAAATAGGAGGAGCTATGGCTTGCGCCAAAAAAACCACAAAGAAAAAAACCACAAAGAAAAAAAAGGAATAAATTTCTTTTTGGGGCGGACTCTATATCCGCCCCTTTCTTATGAAAGAAATAATTAATCTCCTTCCTTCTATTTTTCCAAAAGAGATTTTAAATTTTTCTTCTTTTCCGATTAAAATCCAAAAGGATAATTTGGCAATTATTTCTCTTTTTATTTATTATTTATATCAAAATATTAAGAAAAAAATTTTATTCCTTTCGGAAGATAGTGAAGAGGCTAATGTAATTTTTCAAAATCTTACCAATTTTTTATCCGAAGATAATCTCATTATTTATCAAGATGATTTACTTGCTTTTAAAAATTTAATTAAAAAAGAAGATAATTTCATCCTTCTTTTGCCCCAAAAATTTTTATCTACCCTTGTTCCCGAAAATTTAAAGGATTTTATTTTAAAAATTAACAAAAACCAATATTTATCTTATGAAACCTTAAAAAAATGGCTTTTTGAAAAAGGTTATCATCTAACTGATTTAGTTTTAGAAGAGGGAGAATTTGCTTACCGAGGAAGTATTATTGACATTTTTCCCTTGGACACAATTTCACCAATAAGAATTGAATTTGAAAATGATAAAATAATTTCTATTAGATATTTTGATGAAATAACCCAAAAATCAATATCTGAAGTTGAAGAGATTGAAATTACTGCTGTATTAAGTAATACAAAAAATCTTGTTCCTTTAAAAAATCATTTAAAAAATTTTTTGGTTATTAGTAATGAAATTATTGAAGATTTAAATATCCATTATTTATTAAGTGAAGAAGGGATTAATTTCTCAGTAATTCCTGCTCCTAATTATTTAGGTGATTTCTCTTTGTTAAAAAAAGAAATTGAGACAAGTGACCATTTTTATTATCTAATCACCGAAAATTATTTACCTTCTTTCTTTAAAAATTTTGGTGAGGAGAAAATAAAACATCTTTCAGGTTCTTTATCCGAGGGATTTGTTATTCCTGAATTAAAAATTACTGTTTTAACCGAAAAAGAGATTTTTGGCTTTAAAAGAAGGAAATATAAAAGAAAGAGCTTTAAAGGATTGCCTATTGATGATCTATTCGGTTTAGTAAAAGGTGAATATGTGGTGCATCAAGATTATGGAGTAGGAATTTTTAAAGAAGTTACTAAAAAAGATTTTGGTTGGGGAATAAAGGAATATTTGGTAATTGAATATCAAAATAATGATTTACTTTATTTACCAGTAGAAAATTTTAATCTCTTAGAAAGATATGTTGGTATTGGCGAAGAAAAACCAACAATTGACAAGTTGGGAACCCCTCTGTGGCAAAAAACCAAAGAAAAAATTTTAAAGGAATGTGAAAAATTGGCTTCAGAAATTTTGGAAATAGCTGCTAAAAGAAAACTAACTAAAAGGGAGCCTTATATAGAAAATGAAGAATGGGAAAAAGAAATAAAGCTTACTTTTCCTTATAAAGAAACTTTTGACCAATTAAAGGTCTTATCAGAAATTAAAAAAGACCTCCAAAAAACTCAGCCAATGGAAAGATTAGTATGTGGCGATACGGGATTTGGCAAAACAGAAATTGCATTAAGAACAGCTCTTATTGCCGTAAGCAATTTTAAACAGGTAGCCTTTTTGTGCCCCACCACTTTATTAGCGGTGCAACATTATCAAACTTTTAAAAAACGGTTAAAATATCTGCCAATTCGTGTGGAAATGTTATCAAGGATAACACCAAAAGATAAAGAAAAAGAGATAATAAAAGATTTAAAAAATGGTAAAATTGATATTATTATCGGCACTCAAAAAATTCTTCAAGAGGATATTCAATTTGCCAATCTTGGGCTTCTCATCATTGACGATGAGCATAAATTTGGGGTAAAAGATAAAGAAAAGTTAAAAAAGTTAAAGCCTGAAATTGATATTTTATCTTTAACCGCTACCCCCATCCCCCGCACTTTATACTTAGCCCTTTCTGGCTTGAAAAATATTTCAGTAATAAATACTCCACCGGTGGGAAGAAAAGATGTAATTACCAAGGTTATTCCGTGGGATGATAAGATAATTAAAGAAATAATTGAAAAGGAATTAAAAAGAGAAGGGCAAGTATTTTTTGTTCATAATCAGATAAAAGATTTAGATAAATATTATGAAAAATTAAAAGCTCTCTTGCCCGAAGTTAAATTTGGTATTGCCCACGGAAAACTTTCCGAAAAAAAACTATCAGAAATCTATTATAACTTTTTAGAAAGAAAATATGATGTATTAATATCTACCGTGATTTTAGAAAGTGGCATCGATATGCCTAATGTCAATACAATAATTGTTAATAATGCTGAAAGGTTTGGTTTGGCTGACCTCCACCAATTAAGAGGGAGAGTAGGCAGAGGAGAAATCCAAGGGTATGCCTATTTTATTGTTAACAATCCCGAAAAACTTAACGAGAAAGCCAAGAAAAGATTATCCACTTTATTAGCCTATGCCCATTTAGGTTCAGGAATGCGAATTGCTTTAAGAGATTTAGAATTGAGGGGCGCGGGTGAGTTATTGGGTAAAAGGCAACACGGAAATATTAAAAGAGTTGGCCTGGCTTTGTATACCCAACTTTTGAAAGAGGCTATCCAAAGATTAAAAAATGAAATGGTTACTAAAGAACCTCTTTTAAAAATTGACCTGCCTGCTTATATTCCGGAAGAGTTTATTAACAATGCTTATCAAAGAATCGCTCTATATCAAAGGCTTCTAAGATTGAATAACGAAGAGGAATTAGAGGAATTAATTTTAGAAATAAAGGACCGTTACGGAAATTATCCAAAAATAATGGAAAATCTTTTCAAAATTGCCAAGATAAGAATTCTTGCATTTAATAAAGGAATTGATAAAATTACTTATGAAAAAGGAATTTTTACTATTGAAAAACAAAATAAATCAATTATTAAAAAAGGAAATTTAGAGGAGTTGATTAAAGAATTAAAGGAATTAGATTTATGAAACCAGCTTTTCAAATAAAGAATCTAAATATTCGGAAAAGGAGGGAATATGCCAAGAAGAAAAGTAACGGATGAAAAGAAGGTTTTTTTAGAAGAATTAAAAAAAGATGGAGTAGAAGTTTTAGCAGTTTATAATGAACCTTATAATGGAAATTGGCAGATTTTTGCTCTTCTTCCGGTAGAAAAATGCGAACCAACCCCTTTTCAAAGAGAAGTTTCACCAGCCCATCTTTTTCATTTGAAAAATTCTATTGATAAAATTGGACGTTTTTTAGACCCAATAATTGTGGTCCGAACTAAGGATGGCAAATATTACACTCCTAACGGCTCTCATCGCTTATCAGCAATGAAAGAATTGGGTAAAGAAAAAATTGCTGCAATCATTATTCCTGATGAAAAAGTAATGCACCAAATTTTAGCAATGAATGTTGAAAAAGCTCATAATATCAAAGAAAAATCTTTGGAAGTAATTAAAATGTATCAACATTTTTTAGAAATGGGAGAAGGCAAATTAGAAAGTGATTATGCTTTTGAATTTGAAGAACCTTTTTATATTACTTTAGGACTAATCTATCAAGAGAGAGAACGATTTTCAGGAGCTTCTTATCTTTCTCTATTAAGAAGAATTGAACAATTCTTAGATAAACCATTAAAAGAAGCCTATGAAGAAAGAAAAAGAAGAGCAAAAAGAATTACCGATGAAGTAGAGCCAATGATCCAGAACATTATTAATAAACTTCATGAAAGGGGAATAAAATTGCCCTTCTTAAAACAGATTGTAGTTTCCCAAAATAATCCTTACAAAAGAAAGAAAAAAGGAGTTTTTGATTTTGATGAAGGGATTAACCAATTTATCCAAAATCTTTCTCAATATGATGTCAGTAAGGTAAGAGAAGAAGAGCTTTTGGAGGAAATGCCTGAAGAGTAATTATCTTAATTTTTTATGGAAATTGCAGAAGGAGAACGAAAAGGAAGTGTTATCCATGATTTTCCTTATTCTTTGAAGAATCGCAAGTGTCCTCATGCCTCTTTGATTTCTTTAACCAATCCGGGTGGCTGCGTCTATTCTTGTCCAATGTGTTATGCCCGTGCTTATACTTGGTCAATAACTGATAAAATTATTATTTATAACAACTTAGTTGAAAAACTATCTTGGGAAATTGAGAAATTAAACATTGCCTTCCCTTTTTATCTAAGCCAAGTTACCGACCCTTTACAGCCAATTAAAAAAATAAGAGAATTAACTTTTCAAATTGTCAAAATTTTAATAAGTAAAAAACTAAGTTTTAAGATCGTAACAAAATCGGCTGACGGTGTTAAGGAGTTAATAGATAAAAATAAAGAGTTATTTAAGTATCCTTATTGGTCTTTAGAAATGACTGTAGAAGCTACACCCCAAAAACAGATTATCACCAGTCCTAATGCTTCACCAATAAAAGAAAGAATTAACATTATTAAATATTTAACCGAAAAAGGAATTGAAGTTATTGGTCGAACAGACCCAACAATCTTAGGTCTTATTGATTGGGAGGATTTAGAGTGGCTTTTGGATAATTTAAAAAAAGCCGGAATAAAACATATTATCGCCTCCTGTGGTTATTATAACCAAAACTCAATGGAAAATCTTCTTTACCACGTAAGAAATTCAATATTTAAAGAACGAGTTAAAAAGATAATCGATTATTATAATTATCATCCTAATTCAAAAAAGAAAAGATTTCTTGCTCCTTTAAAAATAAGAATAGCTTTTCATACTAAATTTAAAGAGCTCTGCGAAAAGAATAATTTAACTTATGCTGTTTGTCAAGAATTACCAAAAGAATACGATTCCAAAAATTTGTTATCCTGCGAAGGTTCACAAAGAAATTTTGTTCATATAAGAATTGACAAGGAATTTATCCCTATTAATTGTTGTGGCGATTGTCTTCGCTCCTGTCCTAATTTAAAAAATCCTCCTTGTAAGAGGCCAATTTTACAAAAAGAATATCCTTATAAAATAAGAACACTATATCAAAAGATTTATCCTTCTTTAATTTAAATTATTGCGCTTTTATGTCGAACAGCATGACAATTGATATTTACTGCTACGGGTAAAGAGGCAATATGACAAGGAAAGGCTTCAATAAAAACTGCTAAAGCAGTAATTCTTCCACCAAAACCTTGGGGGCCAATTCCTAAATTATTTATTCTTTCCAGCAAATCTCTTTCCATCTCCGCGTAAAAAGGATCAGAATGTACAGAGCCAATCTCCCTTAATAATGCCTTTTTTGCTAATAAAGCAGCGTATTCCAAAGTTCCGCCAATACCTACGCCCACCACTATTGGTGGACAAGGATTAGCACCGCTTTCTTTTACTTTTTTAACTACATAATCCTTAACTCCTTCTATACCAGCGGCTGGCGTTAACATCTTAACTTCACTCATATTTTCACTACCACCACCCTTAGGCATAACAGTAATCTTTATCTTATCACCCTTCACAATAGAACAATGAATGATTGCCGGTGTGTTATCATTGGTATTTTTTCTTCTAAAAGGGTCATTAACCACCGATTTTCTTAAATAACCTTCAATATAACCCTTTCTCACTCCTTCATTGATTGCTTCATAAATATTTCCGCCAACAATTTTTACTTCTTCACCGATTTCTAAGAAAACCACTGCCAACCCTGTATCTTGACAAATTGGCAACATTTCATTTTTAGCAATCTCAGCATTTTCTAAAATCTGTTTTAAAACCTCTTTTCCCAAGGGTGATTCTTCTTTATTTAACGCCTCGCTTACTGCCTTTTTAACATCCTCGCCTAAAAGGCAATTGGCTTCAATACATAATTGGGCAACTTTATTAATAACTTCATTTATATGAATCTCTCGCATCTTATTTCTCCTTTAAATTAAAGCTGGTTTTAATACCCAAATTTCTCGCTCTTTTGGCAAATTTTCTTTACTAATTTCTACTTCAGAAACATCCAACATTTTTACATTCTTTTTCTCTACTAAAAAATCTTCTACTGAAGCAATAGGGAAATCCAATACGGGAGTTTTGAAATGCATTGGAATAGTAATTTTGGGTTTTAAAAATTCAACAATTTCGCTTGCTTCTTCAGCATCAATTGTGAAATAACCACCTACTGGAATGAAAAGAATATCAATTTCACCAATTTTCGCTTTTTCTTCCTCTTTTAATGGGTGGCCCAAGTCACCAAGATGTAGGAGTTTTAAATCTTCAGCAATTATCAAAAACATAACATTTTTACCTCTTTCTTTCCCTTTGCTTAAATCGTGATAAGTTTCAATACCAATAAACTTAATACCTGAAATTTCCTTCTCACAAGCACCTTTTACAATTTCAGGATTACCCTTTATTTCTTTATAATAATTATGGTCGTCATGTTCGTGACTAATGGTAATAATATTTGCTTCTTCTTTTATCGGTTTATAACCTACTGCTCCATTATAAGCACCAGGTTTATAAGGATCGGTGATGATTTTAATATTATCTTTTGTTGTAATTAAAAAAGAAGCATGTCCTAAAAATTTGATCTTCATTATTAACCCCCATTATATTTGTTATTGAAGAGGAATTACTGAAACCCTTTTCTTATTTTTGCTTACCCATTCAAACTTTACAATTCCATCTTTTAAGGCAAAAAGGGTATCGTCACGGGCAATACCAACATTTTTTCCTGGTAAAAATTTTGTTCCTCTTTGTCGAACAAGAATATTTCCTGCCCGAACAAATTCACCACCAAATGCCTTTATTCCTAATCTTTGGCCCGGTGAATCCCTACCGTTTCTTGATGAACCTTGTCCTTTTTTGTGTGCCATAAAACCCCCTTTTTATTTTTATAAAATTATAATATTAAATTCTAAAAAATCAATTAAAAAATAATAAACTTTCTTTATTTTCTAAAACTGGGTATTAAAATTTTTCTTCTCTATTACAAACTCTCTTCTTTACCTGGATAATAGTAAAACACTGAATCTCCGATTTCCACCCCTAAACTTTTGGCAACTACGGGACACTTTGCCTTTAAAATAAAAAAGGCATCCCTTTCCCTATCCACTAAGGATTCATAATTGGCATGTCCTTTGGCAATAATTATGTCTGCTTCTTTATAATTCTTTAAAAATTCTTCACTTACTTTATCAAAATTGACTCCTAAAAAACCTGAACCCGTATCAATAATTTCACCCAGTTTATCTAATTCAGCTTCTCGGGCATCCTTTATCGTGGCATCGTTTAAAATTGGTTCTTTCTTTACCACAATAACTAATTTTAGAAAAGAGAGTTCTTCTAAAAGAAGTCTATCAAAATAAATTTCGCCAGCATTATCTAATATATATAAAATTTTATTGGCACCTCTTAATTTCTCTTTAAAAATTTTGTAATCATCCTTTTTAAAAGAAAGATTTTTTATATGCTTTTCTAAATCAAAATTATCTTGGGGTCCGATGTCAATTATATTACCACAAGCAGCATATTTTATTGCTCCGTAAATTTTATCTTTTTCTTTTTCAATTAGTATTTTTGCTTCATTCGCTTTCTTTTTACCAATTTTATTCATCTCTTTTTTTAACTCTAAAAAGGGGTCGGGATTTTTTAAATAATTATAAACTTCTCTAATAATATAGGAAGTGAAAATACTTGGCGGGTCCTCTAAAGATAAATTCCCTACCATATCCATTGCTAATTTTGTAGCATTAATAAAATCTTCCTCATTCCCCTTAGCAAACAATACAATCCTTTGTGCCTGTCTAATTACACAAGGAATACAATTTGCTTCGCTTCTCATATTAAGTCTTTTTTGGTTTTCTTTCGGCTGCCGGAAATAATACATTATTTAAAATCAAACGATAACCCGGCGAATTTTTATGCAAAGATAAATTTGTTGGCGGATCACCAATCCGATGGGCATAATCTTCTGGGTCATGGCCACCTAAACAAGTAATTGTGCCTTTTCCATAATTCTTATGAATATATTTCACTTCCTCAGTATTTTTCACCTCTCCTAAAATTAATACATCCTTCTTTAACTTTTCCCTTCTAAAGCCAACATTTTGACCAAGAAACTCTTTAACCAAGGATACATGATTTTGGACAAGCATACAAGGAACCGGATCATATTTTGCTGAAAAATCAAATAAGGAAAAATAAACTTCCTCACCTCGCTGAATTGCTTCTATATAGGTGTCAATATCAGAATGTTCATATAAATAAGGGTCGGTATATACCATAAAATTTTCAAACAAAAGACAGTTATCATAATTTAATTTTCTCTGATAATCTGGGTCAATGCCATCATAATCAAATTCCTTAGGAACAATATCTGTTGCTTCAGCTGCCAAAGCAATATCGGGTGTATCGGTAGAAGAACACATTGCAAAAACCATTCCACCGTCATAGATATATTTCTTGATCGCCTTTACTACTGCTAATTTTAACTGGGATACTTTTTTAAAACCAAGTTTCTT
>JANXBG010000002.1 GCA_025060715.1 Caldifarciminota bacterium
TTTTGATCAAGGCGAAATGTTAAATTTTTCTTTGAAATTGAAATTACGCAACTATACAATTTTTCCTAATTTTTAAAAAAGTCAAGTTAAAATTTAAATAGAGAATAAGTTTTTTGTTAGTTTAAATAAGTTAAAAATTTGACAATTCTAAATTTTTCTATAAAATTATAAAAATGCCTGAATTACCCGAAGTTGAAACAATAAAAAGAGAACTCAAATCTTTTTTAATTAATAAGAGTTTTATTGGTGTAAAATTGGAAAATAAAAAAATTATTGGTTATCCAAATCCAAGAGATTTTTTAAAAAATATTATTAATAAGAAAATTTTGGATATTGATCGCAAAGGAAAATTTTTAATTTTTAAACTTTCTAATAATTATAATTTAACTTTTCATTTGCGTTTATCGGGTAGGCTTATCTATAAAGAAAATCCAAAAGAAGAGGTAAAATACACTCGGATTATGTTTTTACTAAATAAAGGAAGTTTGGTATTTTCTGAACCAAGGTTATTAGGTAGAGTATATCTTTATCATGATAATAAATTGCCTGAGAGTCTTTCTTTGTTAAAGAATTTAGGTAAAGAACCGATTATGTCGGAATTTAATTTTCAATATTTAAAAGAAAAAATCAAAAATCGTAATAGTAGTATAAAAAGCTTGCTTTTAGACCAAAAAATCGCTTCCGGTGTTGGAAATATCTATTCTGATGAAGCCCTTTTTTGTGCTCAAATCCATCCAAAAAGAAAGGGCTCCTCTTTAAAAGATGAGGAAATAAAAAAACTCGTTAGGTGTTTGAAAAAAGTTATTAAAAGGGCCATAAAAGAAAAAGGTACCTCAATAAGTGATTATTTAAGACCTAATGGCAAAGAAGGCTCTTTTCAAAATTATTTAAAAATTTTTAAAAGAGAAGGAGAAAATTGTTTTAGATGTAATGAAAAAATTATGAGGATAAAAATTAATAACCGTTCTTCTTATTTTTGTCCAGGTTGTCAAAAGGAGGTTTAAATGATTGCTTTAATCGTTCATGGTGGTGCGGGAAAAATAGAAGAAAAGGAAGAAGCTAAAAAGGGAATTGAAAAGGCATTAATAAAAGGTTATGAAATTTTAGCAAAAGGAGGCAAAGCAGTTGATGCAGTCTGTACTGCTGTCTGCGAATTAGAGGATAATCCTTATTTTAATGCTGGAACCGGTTCGGTTTTAAATCTTTTATTTGAAATAGAAATGGACGCCTCAATTATGGTTAGTAGTGGTGATTTTGGTGCTTGTGGAGCAATTAAGAATGTTAAAAATCCGATATTGGTTGCCCGAAAAATTATGGAAGAAACTGACCATTTATTACTTGTTGGTGAAGGAGCTAATATTTTTGCCAAAGCAATGGGATTTCCCGAATATAACCCAAAAACAGAAAAAGAGGTAGAAAAGTTAAAAAAATTGATTGAGAAAGGTGAGAATTTGTATTTTCCCAATTTCAAAAAACTTATTGAGATTTATAAGAATCTAAAAAAAGAAGAAAGTTATAGCACCGTTGGTGCTTGCGCTTTAGACCACAATGGCATGATTGCAGTTGCCACTTCTACTGGCGGAATAAGAGGAAAATTACCAGGAAGAATTGGAGACAGCGCTATCATTGGTGCTGGAACCTATGCTACACCTTTGGCTGGTGTCTCAGCTACCGGTCATGGAGAAAGTATTACTAAAAATTTTGTTGCTAAGGAAATCTGTGAACTGGTAAAAAATTATGATATCCAAACAGCAATCAATATTATAATGGAAGAATTAAAAAAGAAAAACTGCTTTTGTGGCGTTATCGGTATTGACGTGAAAGGTAATGTGGGTCATGGTTATAACACAAAGGATATGGCTTGGGGATTTATTAAAGATGGAAAATTAGTTACCTTTTAATTATGGATTAATTATGGAAATTAAATGGGAAGAAAAAATTGAGATAATTAAAAAAAGATTAAAAGAGATAGATAAAAAATTTACGGAAAAAAAGGTAATCAACGATCCTAAACTGTTAGAAGAATTGGGAAAAGAATATAAGGAATTAAAGAATATTTTAGAAAAATATGAAAGTATAAAAAAGAAAAAAGAAGAATTAGAAGAGATCAGTAAACTAAAAGAAGGTTGCGATAAAGAGACCTATCAATATCTTTTAGAAGAGGAAGAAAAATTAAAAAAAGAAATAAAAGAATTGGAAAAAGATTTCTTTTATTATTTCCTTCCCCAAGGAGAGGATTTAAAGAGAAATTGTATCGTAGAAATTAGACCAGCGGCTGGTGGTGAAGAGAGTTGCCTTTTTGCTATGGAACTATTTAAAATGTATCAAAAATATTTAGATAAAAAGGGATTTAAATATGAAATCCTTTCTTTTAGACCTTCGGATTTAGGAGGAGCAAAGGAGATAATCTTTTTGGTTAGCGGCGAAGGAGCCTATAACTACTTGAGATTTGAACAAGGGGTCCATCGGGTTCAAAGGGTACCAATTACCGAAGCTTCGGGCCGAATCCATACCTCCACAGTAACTGTGGCAGTCTTAATGGAACCAAAAGAAATAGAAGTGAATATTAAAGAAGAGGATTTAAAAATTGAAGTCTTTCGGGCAAGTTCTAAAGGCGGCCAACATGTGAATGTTACTGATTCGGCAGTAAGAATTACTCATATACCTACCGGTATAGTAGTTAGTTGTCAAGATGAACGTTCCCAATATCAGAACCGACAGAAGGCTCTAAAAATCTTGAAAGCCCGACTATTAGAATATGAACAGAGAAAGGAGAAAGAAAAGATTGATAAAGAAAGGAGAAAACAGATTGGCACAGGTGAACGAGCCGAAAAGATTAGAACCTACAACTTCCCCCAAAATCGGGTTACTGATCACCGTATTGATCTTACCCTTTATGAATTGGATAAAATCTTGGAAGGCAATTTAGACCCCATAATCTCTTCTTTACAACAAAAAGAGATTGAAAGGCTTTTAAATGAATAAAGAATTATTATTAATAAAAAAAAGATATAATTTAAAAGAAGAAGAATTCAACTTTATCATTTCCAGTGTTTTTGATAAGAAAATTTATCAAATCTATTTAAGTGAAAAACTACCAAAAAATAAGATTAAAAAAATTATTAATATTTGCAAAAAAAGAAAAGATGAAATTCCTCTTCCCTATCTTTTAAAGAAAAGCTATTTTTTAGATTTGGAACTCTTCATTGAAAAAGGAGTTTTTATTCCCCGAGCAGAGACAGAATTAATGATCTCTTTATTAGAAGATTTCAATAAAAGGAAGATAAAATATATTATTGATATTGGTGTGGGCACAGGTAATCTCACCATTGCCCTTGGAAAAATGTTTAAAGAGGCATTAATTATTGGCACAGACATATCAAAAAGGGCCTTAAGGGTGGCAAAGAAAAATGTGGAAAAATATTCTCTTACAAATCAAATCAAATTATATTATGCTGATTTATTTTATTTCCCCAACTATCAAGAATATTTTAATAAGTTTGATTTAATTGTTTCTAATCCTCCTTACATTAATAAAAAAGATTACGAAAAACTTCCCAAGGCAGTAAAGGATTATGAAGATAAAAGGGCCTTATATGGTGGTGAAGATGGGCTTTTAATAATTAAAAGAATTTTAAAAGAAGGGAAAAAATTTCTTTCGAAAAATGGAAAGATTATCTTAGAGATTGATAGTCACCATCCAATAAAAATTTATGAATACGCAAAAGAGTTATACACCTCTTTTATTTTTATTAATTCTTTAACCAAAAAAATTAGATTTGCAATAATTTCTTAAAATGAAGGCAGGCTTAGTGATAAATTTAAAAAAAGAAGAGAGCCAAAAGATTACAAAAGAGATTGTTGATTATCTTATCCAAAATGATATCGAACCTTTTTTCATAAAAGAAGAAAAGGAGTATTTAGGTTATAATAATTACGGAAATTTAGAAGAAAATAAAGAAAAGATGGATTTTATTATTGCCCTGGGTGGTGACGGAACAATTTTGAGAACCGTTAAGATCTTAAGAGAGATAGAGATTCCAACGATTGGTATAAATTTAGGAAGTTTAGGATTTTTAACAACCTTTTCAAAGGAAGAAAGAATAAAGGCAATAGAGGATTTTTTAAAAAAAGAAGTAGTTATTGAAAAAAGAATGCTTATTAAAGTCAATTTCAAAAAGGAAGAGATTTTTGTGTTGAACGATGTGACGATTAATATGGGAGCCTCTTTAAGAATGATTGAAATAAAGCTTTATGTTGATGATGAATTGATTAACAGATTTAACGGTGACGGTGTGATTGTTGCCACTCCTACGGGTTCTACTGCCTACTCTTTAGCCGCTGGTGGGCCAATTGTCCATCCGGCTTCGGAAGTTTTTATTATTACTCCTATTGCTCCCCATTTATTATCCAGTCGGCCATTAATCTTACCGGCAGGTTTTAAATTAAAACTTCTTTTGGGGGAAAAAAATTCACCTGCCAATTTAGTTTTGGATGGCCAAAGAGTTTTTTTGTTAAATTTAGGCGAAGAGGTGTTTTTAGAAAAGGCAAAAAACTATTTTTTATTAGTTAATAAAAAAGAAAGAACCTATTTTGATATTTTAAAAAGAAAATTGAAATGGGGCTCTTAACAATTCCTAATATTTTAAGTATTTCCCGTTTAATCTTTTTACCTTTAATCTTATTTTTTTTGTCAAAGAATTTTTATTCCTTAAGTCTAATTTTTATTATCCTTTCTTGGTTAACGGATGCCTTTGATGGCTATCTGGCTCGAAAATTAAATCAAGTTAGCGATTTAGGTAAAATCCTTGACCATTTGGTAGACAAAATTTGGGTGGGCACGATATTAGTTACCTTAGTAATGATCAAAAATCTTGATTTTAAAATTGTCTTAGCAATAATCATCCGAGATTTACTTATCACCGCAGGTTTTATCTTTTTAATGAAGAAAAAAAATATTATTTCTAAATCCTCGGTATTAGGAAAAATTACCGGTTTTTTATTTGCCCTTCTTATCCTATCTTCTCTTCTCAATCGCCAAAAGGAACTTTTAATTATTACCTATTTAACTTGGATTTTTATAATATTATCTTTTTTTGATTATTTTATCTATTTTTTAAAAATATTGTATGGAAGTAAAAAAAATTAATAAAAATATTTATTTTTTAAGATTAGAAAAAGAAGAAGATATCATCTCTTCTTTAAAGGCCTTTGCGGAAAAAGAAAAATTAAAGGGTGCCTTTTTCTACGGTATCGGTGCGGGTAAGGATTTCACAATCGGTTGTTACGATTTAAAAAAGAAAGAATATCTAAAAAAGAGAATTAAAAAGGATGGCGAAATTCTTTCACTAATAGGTAATATCTCATATGTAAATAATGAGATTTTTGTCCATACTCACATTCTCATTTCCGATAAGAATTTTAAAATCTTTGGTGGCCATTTGTTTTCCGCAAAGGTTACTGCTACCTTAGAAATCTTTTTACTTTTAATAGATAAAAAACTACAAAGAACCTTTTTCCCGGAGATTGGTTTAAATCTAATTAGTTTTAAAAAACTTCGCCAATAAGCTGAAAGATATCTTCCTCTTTTAAGTTTGTTGCTCGCCAAATCCGCTCACCAGTGGTTTTATAACATAATAATTCCCATACCCCTTTTGGTGAAAGAAAAAGATAAAAAATAAAATCTTTATCATCATTTATTCTCGTAAAAAACTTTTTTGTTTGGGAAGGCATTAGAAATAAAGCCTTTTTAAACAACCCTTGCATTTTTCACCTCCTGCTTGCTCATATTATAATTATTTTAACAAAAATTTTATTATTTGTCAATAATATTTAGTAGAAGTGTTAAGACATAGTTAATAGGTTAATAAGGTTATTATTAGTCGTATCTAAAAAAGATATTCTTGATAAAAAAATTTAAAATAAAAGTGCTAACCTTTTGGGCTCTTTTTTCGTTATTATATATAGAAGGAGAAGTTTATGGTTAATAGAATAAGAAAATATTCCTTTGCTTTGGGCTGGGATTACAAAGTCCAATATCTCGATATTACTACCAAAAAAGGATTTACAAATTGTTAAGGAAAATGAGGGTATTAGACTTTAAAAAATTTGATTAAGAAAAAGGAGGTATTAGGGAAGTTATATATTCTTTTGTTAAGAAATAAATGAGTAATTCTTTTAGATACTTTCTTAATGCTACATTGATAAGACAAGGGAGTTTTATTCCCTATAAAGAAGGGGACTGTATAGTAGATAGTATAGGCTCTTAAATAAGTTAATTTTCTTCTATATAAGGTTTCTCCTTGTTAAAGTTTAGATTATAATTTCTCGCTCATTACTTTATTACTTTTGAGTAGGTGCCTGATATATTGAAACCACCGAGTAATTATTTTATTATCACTACTTTAAATACTTCTTTCTTTCCCTCTTTTTTAATTGATAAGAAATAAACACCCGAGGAAAACTCCGAAATATCTATCTCTATTTCTCCCTTTCTATTTTTCTTAATTTTTTCTTTATCAAATGACCTTTCCTTCTTCCCTAAAATATTTAAAATTTCTAAATTATCTTCACTAAAATTTTTTATTACAACTCTTTTATCTTTTCTTATAATTTTAGGTTTATTGAGATTGTTATTTCTATCTTCTTCTTTTCCAATTCCATAATATTCTAAAATAAAATAACCCATATAAGTTGCTGCATGAATTAAACCTCTATCATCAACTTCAACTTCGTTACAAACGGCATGGGTGTTATAATAACCAATAATCCTTGGAGAAGCAAAGTTTGATATATCCAAAATATAAACACCAGCATATCTTCCAGCAATATAGGCACGATTTTCTTTAAAATATATCTTTTCAACCCGGATATCAGGGTTGTAATAAATCCTTCTAATTGCTGTTGGTCTCCTACAGTCTAAAATTTCAAGCCCCCTTTCATAACCTAAATAAACAGTATCATTTCTTGCTGCTACTCCAATACACAAATTATCAGGATTAGTATTTTGATATCTTCCAAGAAGGTAGGGATTACGTGGATTAGCAATGTTAACTATCAAAAGACCATCCATTGAAGAAGCAAGATAGGCTTTATTTCTTATTGAATCTACAAATATATGCCAAACCTGGCCATTTACTGGAAATCTTCCAATCAAAGTAGGTCTTAATATATCTGATATATCATAAATTAAAAGCCCATCTTGATTTCCGGCAACATAAGCATAATTTCCATATACAAAAATATCATGGGTAAAAAGAACTCCAACAGTTGTTAAAAGAAATGGATTTCTTATATTTGAAATATTAAAAACATTTAAATAATCTCCGGTTGTAATAAGAATAGTGTCGTCTTTTATATAACCATCTTCCATCCAAAAAAACTTACTATAACAGGTGCTATCGGTATAAAATAAAATTTTTTTAGGATTATTTGGATTTGTTATAGATAATATTAATATTCCGTTTGCGTAAAAGAGAAAAGCAATGGTATCTCTTAATAATACTCCATAATTGTAACAAGGTATATGGTATTTAAATATTTTTCGTGGTAATTGGGGGTTAGAGACATCATATATTAAAAGAGCACAGGCATATATTCCATAATAAATATTTTCTTTTATAATAATTCTTGATGCACCACCTAACCCAAAGAATGAATCCGCTTCCCAACAATTAATATATATTGGAAGACCATTTTTTATATTAAAAATAGAAATATTTTCAGAAATATATTCACGACCAGGAACGGTAAAGGCAAAATAAAGTAAGGTATCTAAAATATCTATCTTGCCTGGCTCTGTAATCAAAGGAGACTCAAAATAATTACGGTTGATTAATAAGGGATTAGAGGGATTTGAAATATTAAAGGTAAAAATACCAGTATGCCTTACACTTTCTCCGTCGGTAGAAAAAGTAACATAAAGAAGGGTATCCTTAATTTTTATACTACCTTTTCCACCTAAGTAAGTTGATTCATCTGCTTCCCAATAAGAAATTATTGAAGGATTATTGGGATTTGAAATATTAATAAGATATATTCTATCCGGTCCTCCGGTAGTTACACAAGCTAAATTATTAAAAATATCAATCCCATCAATAGTATAAACCATCAAAGAAATGGCGGAAACTAAAATAGGATTATAAGGATTAGAAACATCAAAAATTGATAATCTTGACTCTGTTCTCCAACCGAGACCTGTAACATATAAATATCTATTCTGAAGACAAAGGGAGCCAGCATATTGATTAGGTATCAAATAGGAAGAAAGAAAATAAGGCTCTAAGGGATTAGAAACATTATAAATATAAAAATAACTATGGGTGTCTCTATATATTACGCCACACGTAAGAATAAAAAGATTATCACCTTCTTTTCCAATATCTACAATAAAATAAGGAACTTGGATAGTGTTAATAATTTCTCTTGGGTTATTTCTTTCAAAAATAGTAACCACCCCTCCTGAAGCTGTATAAATAAAATTTTCATCCACTACTATAGAACTGCCAATAGAATAAGGATACCTGCCTACACTTCTAATATTTAAAGAATCACTTATTAAAAATAAAGAAAAGATAATAAAATACATAAAACCAAAATTATCTGAGTTTACTCCACATCTGGCTTAACTTTATTCTCAGGAATTCCTTTATGATAGCGGGTGCCAGAAATCCAAAGAGGATTATTAGGTGTTGTATAAGGATACCACGCATGGGAAGCTACCACACGCCACATCCAATTCCAACCTTGATCTTTTGGTACATCCACAACTCTACTTACAAATGCTAAAGTATGATTGTATCTAAAATCATAATCATCCCAGTTTGCTCCCTCATCCAATTTATTCATTGCTAATTTTTGTTTATAACGAGAACCAACATAAACATCAATAAAATGAATAGTTCCCGTTCGTTTTTTGGTTCCGCCACCCCATTCTACATGGTAATGTGTAGGTCCTTCAGCATACGTTATAAAAACCCAACCGTAATATTCTGCATCGCCATTTACCGGAGGTGCAATTTGTTGTCTATTAGGGTCAAACGCTACTACCGAACCATTTCGTTTGGCAACTTCTAATGTTTGTTCAGGCTCAAGTCGACCAGGAGAAAGCTCTTCTTCCTGCGAAAATAAAGGCATACTATCTCATCCTCTTTTTATTTTAATTTTATCCTACATATATAGATATAGGCTTTTTTTAAAATGTCAAGGGAAATTTTAATTCTTAAAAGAATTAAAGAAAGAGAAAGGCTAAGATGGAATATTGTTTCCATTTTTTATTGAATTAGACTTTGCTAATCTTCTAAATTATTGCCACTTTATAGTTGGCAATGATTTCTTAACCAAGCGATTTGACTTTAAACGATGTTTTATTAAAATTAAAATTTGACAGGAGGAGTTATGAAAACAATAAGACAGATAAACCTTTCACCCGAAGAACTGCCTGATAAATGGTATAATATCTTACCAATTTTACCCGAACCTTTGCCACCTCCTAAAGACCCAGAAAAAGGAGAATCAAGATTAAAAAATCTATCAAAAATTTTAATAAATGAGTGTCTAAAACAAGAAATGTCTCAAGAAGAATGGATACCTATACCTGAGGAATTAAGAGAATTATATTTACAAGCAGGAAGGCCAAGACCTTTATTTCGGGCAATAAACTTAGAAAAAAGATTAGAAACCCCTGCCCAAATTTACTACAAAGCCGAGTTTTTTAGTCCTACTGGAAGTCATAAAGTAAACACTGCTTTGGCTCAATGTTATTATGCCAAAAAAGAAGGTTATAAGCGAGTTACCACAGAAACTGGTGCTGGTCAATGGGGAACTGCCTTAGCCTACGGAGCTGCTTTATTAGGCTTAAAATGCACTATCTATTGGGTTAGGGCAGTTTATAAATGGAAAAAAGAGAGGAGAAGTTTAATGCAACTTCTTGGTGCTGAAGTTTATCCTTCACCCAGCCCAAAAACAGAAGTGGGCAAAAAATTGTATAAGAAAAATCCTAACCATCCTGGCTCTTTAGCAATTGCTATTTCCGAAGGAATAGAAGATGCTTTAAAAAACGAAGATACTATTTACTGTCTTGGTTCAGTATTAAACCATGTGCTTTTACACCAAACGATTATTGGCTTAGAGACCAAAAAACAATTAGAAAAAATCGGTGTAGAACCGGATATTATGGCTGCTTGCTTAGGTGGTGGTTCTAATTTTGGTGGCTTTACTTTACCTTTCATTGGAGATGTTTTAAAGTATAAAAAGAAGATTAGATTTGTTGCCTGCCAAAGTGAAGTTGCTCCTAATTTATCAAAAGGAAAATATGAATATGATTTTGCTGATTATGGCGAGTTTACTCCTTTATTAAAAATGTATACCTTAGGTCATAAAATTAGGATGAAACCAATCAAAGCCGATGGTTTAAGATATCACGCAGCTGCTCCAATCATTAGTCTCCTAAGACATCACAACTTAATTGAAACCGTAACTTATCCAAAAGATGAGAGATATGTTTTTGAAAGAGCAAAAATGTTTATTGAATGTGAAGGCTTTTTACCCGCTCCCGAATCTTCTTACGCCATTGCTTTTGCCATTGATGAAGCCTTAAAGGCAAAAGAAGAGGGAACTAAAAAAGTAATAGTAATAAACATTTCTGGACACGGTTTTTTGGATTTAGCTGGCTATCGGGAAGTTTTAAAATTAAAATAGATTTATTATTGACTTTTTAATTTTTTTATTTTATAATTTAATAAAATATGTGGTAAGGAGGTAAAAAAATGGCGAGAGAGGATAATATCGGTTTTGAATTGGAACAGAAATATGGGGTACCTTATGTAGATCTGGCCACTTTTAAAATTGATACCGAAGTAATGAAAATGTTTCCCGAGGAGTTTTTAAGAGCCCATAAGTTTGTGCCTCTCTTTAAATCAGGAAACACTCTGGTTGTGGCAATGGTTGACCCATCAAATATTTATTCTATTGATGAAATTCGTAGATTTTCAGGAATGGAAGTTCAGGTGATGGTTTGTAAAGAATTAGACCTTTATCAAGTATTAAATGAATATTATGCCCAAGTTCAACCTCCAGATATCCCTGATGAGCCGGAAGTTGAAACAATTGAGCCTTTAGGAGAAGGAGAGGTGGCTGCAGAACTTGATTTAACTCCCAAAAAGCTGGAAGAGTTAGCTTCCGAGGCACCGGTGGTAAGATGGGTAAACCAGTTAATTATTAGAGCAGTAAGAGAAAGGGCATCCGACATTCATATTGAACCCACAAGAGAAGGCTTACAGGTAAGATTTAGAATTGATGGAGTGTTACATCCCGTAGTAGCGCCGAAGAAGGCTTTACAATTAGCCGTTGTTTCCCGTATTAAAATTATGTCAAGAATGAATATTGCTGAAAAAAGATTACCTCAAGACGGTCGTTACTCAGCAATCGTTGATGGTAGAGAAATTGACTTCCGGGTTTCTACCTTTCCTACTACTTATGGTGAAACAGTGGTAATGCGGATTTTAGATAGAGTAAGACTTTTATCTATGGATGAATTGGGACTTTTACCAGAGAAATTAAAGATTTTAAGAGAAATGATCAGAAAACCCCACGGTGTTATTTTAGTTACTGGACCAACCGGTTCAGGAAAAACAACAACCTTATATGCTATTTTGCAAGAGATTCGTAGTGCAGAAAAAAATATAATCACCGTTGAAGACCCAGTAGAGTATGATATCGATGGCCTTTGTCAATCCCAAGTAAACGAAAAAGCTGGTTTTACTTATCTTGTTGCTTTAAGACATATTTTACGGCAGGATCCGGATGTTATTTTTATTGGTGAGATTCGTGATCGGGATACTGCCACAGTAGCTATTCGGGCTGCCTTAACGGGTCAATTAGTATTCTCAACAATTCACACCAATGATGCTCCCGGAACAATTACCCGTTTAATTGATATGGGAATCGAACCCTTTTTAGTTGCTTCGGCGATGGAAGGAGTTTTAGCACAAAGATTAGTAAGAAGAATTTGTCCAAAATGTAAAGAAGAATATAAACCTTCTCCCAAAATTTTAGAAGAATTAGAATTGCCTCCTGATACCATTTTATATCGGGGAAGAGGTTGTGAACATTGTCGTTATACTGGTTATTATGGAAGAATTGGTATTTTTGAAGTTATGAAAGTGGATGAAAAAATGAGAGAATTAATTGTTACTCGGCCACCCACTAGTGCAATAAGAATGTTGGCAAAAGAAAATGGTATGGATACTTTGTGGGAAGACGGAATTAAAAAAGTCCTAATGGGGATCACCACTGTTGAAGAAGTGATGAGAGAGGCAGAAAAAATTGTAATTTAATTAAAAAGGAGGTTTTGAATGCCTTTATTTTCTTATAAAGTAAGAGACCGGGAAGGAAAAGTATTAACTGGTACGGTAGAGGGAAGTGATTTGAATAGTGTGATTGAAAAATTGGATGCTTTAGGTTACATTCCCTTACAAGTAAAAGAGATAAAACAGCGATCTGGTGGTGGTTTTTCTTTTGAAAATCTTTTTGCTGGTAGAGTAAAGGCAATTGATTTAATAAATTTTACTCGTCAATTTGTTACCCTTCATAAAGCTGGTTTACCAATGCTTTCAGCTATTAGTGCTTTACAAGCCCAAACTCGTTCAGCAGCTTTAGCCAAAGCCCTTGATGGAATTAGAAAAGATTTGATGGGTGGTGCTTCTCTTTCTCAAGCAATGGCAAAATATCCAAAAATTTTTAATGAATTATATGTTAATTCTGTTTGGGCAGGAGAGACTGGTGGTGTTTTGGATGAAATTTTATCTCGTTTGGCTGATTTGTTAGAACACGAAAGAAGATTAAGAAGCGAAGTTATGTCTGCTTTACGATATCCAATAATCTTAATGGTTGGTATGGTCGTGGCTGTTGTTGTTCTTTCAACTTTTGTTTTACCAAAATTTATTATGCTTTTAACTGGTTTAGGAAGTAATATTCCTACTGCAACGAGAATCCTTATTAGTTTTGTTAATTTTATGAAAAATTATTGGTTAATCGGCTTCTTCTTCTTAGCGATGCTTGGAATTTTATTTTATACTTTTATTCGAACAAAACCTGGGAGATTATGGTGGGATAGAGTAAAACTTAAGATCCCAATTGCTGGTCCCTTAATTTATCAAATGGTTCTTGCCCGTTTTGCTCGGATGTTTGAAACCTTAGATAGAACCGGTTTGCCAATTTTGCGTAGTTTGGCATTGGTTTCAAAAACAGTTGGTAATGCTTTTATTTCTCAGCATATTGATGCAATTGCAGAAAGTGTGCGAAGAGGAAGAGGTATTGCGCCACCCATGAGAGAGAGTGGTGTTTTTCCTCCAATGGTTGTTCAAATGGTTGCTACGGGTGAAGAATCAGGTGCCTTAGATGATATGCTTAGGCAAGTGGCCGATTATTATGATACCGAAGTAGAAAGAATAGCAAAAAATTTAACTGGTTTGATTGAACCGGTATTAATTCTGATAATGGGAATTGGTGTGGTATTCATTATTATTGCTGTAATTATGCCCTATATGAATATTCTCACTTCCTTTGGACAACAAGGAATGAGGTAATCAAAAAGGAAATTCCTTTAAATTTTCACAAATTTTAATTAATAAATTTAAACAAGCTTCGTAATCTTCTTCAGCAATAATTCCACAATGGGAATGGATATATCTTGTGGGAATACCTATTGCCAAAGAAGGAATACCTATCCCTTTTAGATGAATAGCTCCGGTATCGTAACCACCTTTAATTGTAGTTAAGTGATATTTTATATTATATTTTTCAGCGAGATCGATAACAAAATCTCTTAATTTTATGTTAGGAATCATTGTCACATCATAAGTTATAATTGCACAACCATTTTTTAATCTTTCTGGAGTTTCTTTGGTATTGTAGCCAGGATAATCACGAGCAATAGAAACATCAATTGCGAAAGCGATATCAGGTTTTATAAATTCTGCTGCTGTCCTTGCGCCCCTTAAACCTACTTCTTCTTGCGAAGTACCTACTAAATATATTGAGTTAGGATGGTCGATATCTTTTAAAGCATAAGCAAGTTCACAAAGGATAGCGCAACCGAATCTATCATCCCAAGCTTTTCCTAAATGAAGATTGTTAGGTAGTTTTTGATAATTAAAAAAGGGGATTATCGGATCCCCTATTCTTATACCAAATTCTTTACTAATATCAAAGCCTTCAAAGGTCCCAAAATCTATATACATTTTTTCTATTGGTACCACTTTATTTCTTTCTTCTTCCGGCAATTCATGAGGAGGTTTTGTTCCAATTACTCCTAAAAAATCTCCTTTATAGGTTCTAATTTTTACTGGTGAACCCAATAGAACCTGTGGATACCAGCCACCGATTGGCAAAAATTGGATATAACCATCTTTTGTAATTTTGGAGACTAAAAAACCGACTTCATCCATATGAGAAGCGAACATTATCTTTAATCCTTTTTTTTCTCTTTTACAAATAATACTCCCTAACCGGTCATAAACAACTTCGCCAGTTAAAGAGAAATATTTATTCATTATCTCACTAACCTCTTTTTCAAATCCGGAAGGCCCAAAGGCTTCGGTTAAACTTTTAAAAAGTTCTTCCCGATTTATCATATATCTAAATTTTCTACATATTTAGCATTCTCCTCAATAAATTTTCTCCTTGGTTCAACTTCTTCGCCCATCAAGATAGAAAACAATCTATCTGCCTCTGCCGCATCTTCTAAAGTTACCCTTTTTAGCTTTCTCTTTTCAGGATTCATTGTCGTTTCCCATAATTGTTGAGGATTCATTTCACCCAACCCTTTATATCTTTGAACTTCCAATTTTTCATTTTTATGTTTTTTAAGAAATTTTTCTAACTCTTCTTCGGAGTATAAATAAAATTCCTGCTTATCCACTTTTACTCGGTATAAAGGTGGGAAAGCAATATAAACATAACCTTCTTCAATCAAAGGTCGCATAAATCTATAAAAAAAAGTTAAAAGCAATGTTCTTATATGGGAACCGTCAACATCGGCATCCGTCATAATGATGATTTTATGATAACGTAATTTTTCTTTTTCAAACTCCTCTTCACCAAAACCACTTCCAAGAGCAGCAACAATTGTTCTTATCACTTCATTACTTAAAATCTTATTTAAACTTGATTTTTCCACATTTAAAATCTTTCCCTTTAAAGGCAAAACCGCTTGAAATCTTCTATCCCTTCCCTGTTTTGCTGAGCCTCCGGCTGATTCACCTTCCACAATATATATTTCACAATTTCTAGGATCCTCTTCTTGACAATCGGCAAGTTTACCAGGCAAAATATCTGTCTCTAATAAAGATTTCCTTCTGGCCAATTCTCTTGCCTTCTTTGCTGCTAGACGACTTTTTGCTGCGCTAATTACTTTATTAATAATAATATTAGCCACCCTCGGATTTTCTTCCAAAAAGGCCTCTAACTTTTCATTCACGATGGCCTCAATAATTCCTTTTACCTCGCTATTTCCCAATTTCGTCTTTGTCTGCCCTTCAAACTGGGGATCAGGAATTTTTAAAGAGATAATTGCTGTCAAACCTTCTCGAGTATCTTCCCCAATAATCTCAATATCTTCTTTTAAAAGATTATTTCTTTTGGCATATTCGTTTAAAGTTCGGGTTAAGGCGGACTTAAAACCAGAAACATGTGTCCCACCTTCATGGGTATTAATGGTATTCACATAAGAAAAAATATTTTCTAAATAACTATCATTATATTGGAAAGCAATCTCTACCTCTAATTTATCCTTTTCTACTTTAAAATAAATCGGTTTATGAAGTTTTGTCCGACCAGAATCTAAATATTTTAAAAATTCCACAATCCCACCGGGATAATAAAAAACCTCGTGTTTTTCTTTCCTTTCATCATAAAGTTCAATTTTCAAATTAGGAACCAAATAAGCAAGCTCTCTCAAACGATTTGCTACTAAATCATATTCAAATTCAATCTTCTTAAAGATTTGTTTATCAGGCTTAAAAGTTATTTTTGTTCCGGTCTTCTTTGTTTTACCAATAATCTTTAAAGGTGTCTTTGTAACTCCTTTTTCATATCTTTGGTAATAGATATTTCCATCCCGAAAAACATAAGCTTCCAACCATTCAGAAAGAGCATTCACCACTGAAACTCCCACACCGTGTAAACCGCCTGAAATCCGATAAACTTTATTTTCAAATTTTGCACCAGTATGAAGCATTGTCATTACTACCTCTAAGGCTGGCTTCTTCTCGGTTGGATGGATATCTACCGGAATTCCCCGCCCATTATCTTCCACTGAGCAAGAGTTATTTTTATGTAAGGTAACGATTAAATGATTACAAAAGCCGGCTAAGGCTTCATCTACTGAGTTATCCACCACTTCATAAATAAGATGGTGCAACCCTCGCACACCCACATCACCAATGTACATTGCCGGCCTTCTTCTAACTGCTTCTAAACCTTTCAAAACATGAATTTTTGATGCATCATAGTCAGAAAAATTATTTTTTACCATAGAATTTTATTATAATTAATTTTTTAAAAAAATCAATATTGTCAATGTTTTAATTTTTCTAAATGTTCCTTATAGGTTTTAGAAAAAATATGGGTAATACCATCTTTAGTAAAAAAATAATAATAATCAGTTTTTTTTGGATTTAAAACTGCTTCTAAAGACTTTTTAGAAGGATTACAAATCGGTGTTGGCGGTAATCCTTTATAAAGATAAGTATTATAGGGAGAATTGATTTTTAAATCTTCTTTACTTAACACTTTTTTCCTTTTTTCTAAAAGATATTCAATGGTAGCACAAGATTGTAAAGGCATATTTTTTTTCAAACGATTTAAAAAGACTGAAGCAATAATTGGTCTTTCATTATCTACTTTCGCTTCTTCTTCAACGATTGATGCCAAAATAATAATTGTGGAATCAGAAAGATTGGTTTTATATTTTCTTTTTAAATCTAAATAAATCTGCCAAAATCGTTTACACATCTTATCAAAAACAACTTCTGGCAAAGAATTAGTAAAAAACTGATAGGAATCAGGAAACAAAAAACCTTCAGCACTTGGGAAAAAAATATTATACTTTCTTAAAACATCGGGCGAAGTAGCATATTTAATAAACTCTTCCTTAGGACATATTCCCTTTTTTTCTAAAATTTCCGCCACCTCTTTAAGCGTTAGCCCTTCGGGTATTGTTATAAAAACTGGAATATATTGTTTTCTTAATAACAATAAAAAAACTTTAAACTCTTTATGGTTTTTTGGAATTTGATAATAACCACATTTTATTAATTTTCTTTTTAAAAAAATCGTAGTATAAAGAAAAAATAACCATTTTCTCTTTATTACTCCTTTTTCTTTTAATAAACCGCCGATCTCTTTTAAAGTTAAATTTTTGGGAATAAAAATTTTTATCTTTTCATTTACTTCTTCTTCAATAAAAAACTGGTGGAAAAAAATAAAAAGAAAAGCAAAAAGGATTAAAAAAATTTTTTCAAACTTCTTTATCCTTTCCTTCACCCTTCAAATAACTTTCTAAAAGCAAAATAGCTGATAAAAGGTTTATTTCTTTTTTTATACTTTCTTTCTTTTTCAATCCACTCTTTTTAAAATCTTTAGGAAAAATAATCCTTTTTGCCAAATCGGTTGTGTAACGTTCATCAAACAAAATTATCTCTCTATCAATCAATTTCTCTAATTTTTCCTTAAATTTTTTTACCACTTTACCTCTTTCTGTCTCCTCGCCTTTTAAACCCTTTGGATAGCCAATAATAATCTTAAAAATTTCTTTTTCTTTTACCACCTGAGAAATCTTTTTAACTAAATCATCAATATTATTAACTTCTATTGTTTTATAACCATAAATATATTTCTTCTCTAAATCTCCTAAAGCTAAACCTACTCTTTTTAAACCAAAATCAATTGCTAAAAGATTCTTCATTAATTAAAACGAAAGATATTATGCCTCACATTTGTTAAAAATGCCAAAAGTTCTTTAAAGAAACCAAAGAAAAGAATTTGAGAAACAAAAATTGACTTTTTATAAAGATAAATTAACTCGGGATTATTTCTGCTAAAAATTAAAATTGTTTTTAATACTGCGTGACATAAAGCCCAACCGAAGATAATTCCTAAAAAAAATCCAAAAAAATAAGTAAAAATTCCAAAAGAAAAAGAAAAGAGATTATTTAAAAAACGAGCAAGAAAAAAGACAAAAACTAAAATAATAACAAATGAAAAAAGATAAAAAAAGGGGTTATAAGAAAAATTTTTAAAGATAAAATTGCTTAAATAACAAGCAAAAATAATCCCAATTGTCTCATAAAAAATAAGACTTAAATTATCTAAACTTCTTAAGAATTGAATACCCCCAAAAAAAGCAACAATCCCCAAAGAAAGCCAATCAATAATATTTAAAGTCAAATTATAGTTTTTCCCTTTTGAAAATCAAAATTACTTTGGTAATCGTCCCTTGGCTATCGGAACCAGGAGCAGTACCAACCAACTCCCAACCTTCTTCACCAAGTTGATTGATATAATTTTCCACATTAGGAAATTCTTTAATTATCTTTTTATTATCATCTTCAATCTGCCACCTACCCAAAGCCAAAATTGGATGGGTATGGACTTCTAAAACTTTTATTTTATATTCCCACCTTTTTTTATTGGTACTCATAAAAACCTCTTTTTGTCTTTCTTCCCAAAAATCCTGCATTTACCATTTTTCTCAATAAAGGACAGGGACGATATTTTGGATCTCCCAAATCTTTCTCCAAAACTTCTAAAATTGCTAAAACCACATCTAAACCAATCAAATCTGCCAACGCCAAAGGACCAATAGGATGGTTCATTCCTAATTTCATAATATCATCAATCGCTTCTTTTGTCGCAATTCCTTCATAAAGACAATAAATCGCCTCATTAATCATCGGCATTAAAACCCGATTAGAAACAAAACCTGGTGAATCATTAACAACCACTGGCACCTTATCAAGCTTTTTTGCCAAATCAACAACAATCTCCACAACTTTATCATCAGTTCTTAAACCTTTTATCACTTCTACCAAAGTCATCAAAGGAACCGGATTCATAAAATGCATACCAATAAATTTTTCTGGTCTATTTGTTACGCTTGCCAATTCAGTAATAGAAATTGTTGATGTGTTAGAAGCAAAAATTGTTTCGCTTTTACAGATTTTATCCAAATAAGAAAAAACTTTCTTTTTCTCCTCTTTATTCTCAATAATCGCCTCAATAATTATATCACAATCTTTTAAATCATCCTTATTGGTGGAAGTTTTGATGTTCTGTAAGGTCCTTTCTTTTTCTTCACTGGTAATCTTACCTTTTTCCACAAACTTCTCTAAACTCTTTTTGATATTATTAAGTCCTTTTTCCAAAATCTCATTTGTCAAATCTACCATCACCACCGGATAATTCTTTTGGGCAAAAACTTGACAAATACCACTACCCATTACTCCTGCACCTAAAACCCCTACCTTATTTACCATTTTTACCTCCCCTTTTAAAATAAATAAATTATAAAAGAAATATATAAAAAGTCAAAATAAACCCTTATAGTAAATCAATGTTTATGGATTGGAAAAAAGTAATACTTTTAAACATAATTTTCCCTTTAACAAGTTTGTAACCAAAAACTTTTCCTTAAAGAGCCGGACTATAATTGGAAAAGATTTTTAAAATTACCTTTATTATATTAAGATGGAACATATAAAGTGACATAATATATAGCCCTTATTTGTAAGGTCAAATTAAATTAAGTCATTAAATATTATCCATCATCTTATAAAAGAGAGCAAAGAACTTTTAAAAGAGGCAAAGACCGAGGAGGATTTAAGGATTGGCTTTGAGAAAATTCTTGAGCCAATAAAGAATTCTTTAAATTTGAAATATAGTTCAAGATATGAAAAATCTATTTATACTGGTCGGCCCGATGCGGTTCATGGGCAGTTAATTATTGAATATGAAAAACCTAATGTCTTTAAGAATAAAAGGGCAATTGATAATGCCTTTGAGCAGTTGGTAAGATATATTAAAGGGCTTTCTGAGGAGGAGAAAAAGGAACTTTTTATCTATGAAGCAAAATATATTGGTGTTGCTTTTGATGGTGATAAAATCTTTTTTGTCCGTTATAAAGGTAAGAAAGAAAAACCAAAAATTGAATTAGAAGATAAAGATTTCATTATTGAGGGACCTTATGATTTTAATATTGAAAGTGCCAAAACTTTTTTAATCCATTTAAGAGGTCTATCTCGCCTTCCTTTAACGGCTGATAATCTTTGTAAAAGATTTGGTGAAAAAGGGGTTGCCTCAAATGTTATCCCTGCTTTTGTTAATGCTTTAAAATATTGGGGAAATCAAACTCAAATAAAAACATTCTTTGATGAATGGAAAAGATTATTTGGAATTGTTTATAGTGAGGGTTTTAATAGTAGCTATGGTAAAGGGATAGATAAATTTTATCAGGTTTATAATGTAAAAAGAGAGGCTAATTTTCAAGAAATCCTATTTTCCATTCATACCTATTTTACCTTTTTAATGAAACTTTTAACTGCTGAAATATTAACTTTAAGAGAAACCTCTTTCTCTTCTTCCTTTATATCTTCTCTTATTCATTTTTCTGATGAGGAACTTAAAAGAAAATTGGAAGAGATTGAAGATGGTAGTATTTATGCTCAAAAGGGGATTACCAATTTTTTAGAGGGCGATTTCTTTCGTTGGTATCTTTCTGCCCTTGATTCTCCCGAATTAAAAGATGCGATTAGAGAGATTGCTCGTGGTTTAGAAGAGTTTGAACCAGCAACAAATATCATTGAGCCAAATTTAACAAGAGATTTACTTAAAAAATTATATCAATATTTAGTTCCCAAGGAAATTCGTCACAATCTTGGTGAATATTATACACCTGATTGGCTGGCAGAATTATTATTGAATGAAGTTGGTTATGATGGTAATCTTAATAAAAGATTACTTGACCCGGCTTGTGGTTCAGGCACTTTCTTGGTTTTGGCAATCCAGAGAGCGATAAAATATGGTAAAGAGAAAGAAAAATTACCTGATATTGAGATTATTAAAAGAATATTAAAGAATATTTGGGGATTTGACCTAAACCCCTTAGCAGTAATCTCTGCCCGAACCAATTATTTACTTTCCTTTTAGGTGATTTAGTAAATGAATATATTAATAAAGGTGGCAAGGTTGAAATACCTGTTTATCTTTGCGATTCAGTTTTAACTCCTAAATCTTTAAAAAACACCGGTAATTTGCTTGATGAAGTGTATGAAATTTCTACCTCTGCTGGAAAGTTTCTAATTCCTATTGAATGGATAAAAGAGGGTCACATCCTGTTAGCAGCAACCCTGATTGAAGAGATGGTAAAAAACCGATATTCGCCAGACGAAGCATTAATAAGATTTAAAGAAGAGGGATTAGCCTTCACAACTAACCAAGATATAGTTAAAAATTTTTATTCCCAAATTTTAAATTTGGAAAAGGAGAATAAAAATGGTATTTGGGCAAGATTTTTAAAAAATGTTTTTGCACCAATGATGGCAGGAAAATTTGACTTTGTTGTCGGCAATCCACCTTGGATAAGATGGGAGTATTTATCTAAGGAATATCGCGAGGCTACAAAAAATTTATGGGATTTGTATGGTTTATCAATAATAAAAGATTCTAAAGACACTCTTGGTAAAGGCAAAAAAGATTTCTCAATGCTTTTTACCTATGCTTCTTGCGATAATTATCTAAAGAAAGGTGGAAAATTAGGATTTTTAATCACCCAAGAAGTCTTTAAATCAAAAGGTGCGGGTGAAGGATTTAGAAGATTTCAAATTGGAGATAAAGAATATTTAAAAGTATTAAAGGCGCACGATTTAGTTTCCATTAAACCTTTTGAAGGTGCGGCTAATAAAACTGCAATGATAATTATTAAAAAGGGAGAGAAAACAGAATATCCTCTTCCCTATTTTGTTTGGAATAAAAAGAAAGGAACCGGCAAAATTCAAACTGATAATCTTTTAGAAGAAGTTCTGCCATTATTACAAAAGAAAAAATATATTGCTAAACCAATTGGCTTAAATGTTGGTGCTTGGCAAACTTTATTTATAGAATTAAAAGATTTATCTATGATTGAAGGTAAAAATTATTATAAAGCTCAATCTGGCATAATTGATGACCCCTATGGAGTTTTTTGGATAGAAATAAAACAAATTCTTTCTGATGGAACTGTTATTATAAGTAATTTACCTGAGAAAGGAAAAAGAGAAATTTCTAAAATAGAAATAAAAGTAGAACCGGATTTAATTTATCCCTCTTTACGAGGCTCTGATATCCAACGATGGCAGGCTAAATCTAAATTTTTTGTTTTCTTAACACAAAACCCTAAAAAAAGAGAGCCAATACCAGAGACAGATTTTAAAAAATATTTTCCAAAAACCTATAATTATTTTATTAAATTTAAAGAAATTTTATTAAGTAGTAGCTCAAAAATGGTGAAAAGACTGCGTGAAGAAAAGGCCTTTTATGCAATGTTTGGTGTTAGTACTCACACCATGAGTAAATATAAAGTTGTTTGGAAACAAATGTCCAATGATATTTATGGGGCAGTAATTTCTCAAATAAAAACTCCTATTGGATATAAAATTATTATTCCACTCCATACTACTGCTTTTATATCCACCAATAATGAAGATGAAGCCCATTATCTTTGTGCGATTATCAATTCCAAACCAGTTAGGGAGTTTATTAAATCTTTCTCTTCTGCTGGTCGGGGTTTTGGCACACCTTCGGTAATGGAACATATTGGTATTCCCAAATTTGACCCAAATAATAAAATTCATAAAGAACTTTCTTTGCTTTCCAAAGAGTGTCATAAACTAAAAGAAGAAGGAAAAGATAAAGAGATAGAAAGATTAGAAGATAAGATTGATTTATTAGTTAAAAAATTGTTTAATATTTAGATTACATTAAAATTACTTTTATCTTTTTCTCTTCTTTACCTTTTATCTTGATGATATAAATTCCTTTTGGTATTTTCTCTTTCTTGAAATTCCAATAGTAAACTCCTTCTTTGTTAATTTTGATATCTTTGATAACAGAACCAATTGAGTTATAAATTTTGATTTCCTTTATATCGCTTGCCTTATTTACTCTAAAATAAAGGACCTTTGTTGCCGGATTTGGATAAATCTTAACTCCAAAACCATCTTCTAATTTCTTTATTTCTTCTTCCATTATTGATTTATTTAATATTGGTGAATTTAACGCAAAAATAGTATCAAATTGAGTAGTATATGCCCAAAATTCATTAACATTACCACCTTTAAAAAGGTAAATAATTCCGTCGTCAGAACAAGTCATCGCTGCACCACTTTTTATCTTTCGGTTATAACGACCCCGAGGAACAGTATCTTTTACAGTCCAAGAATCACCAAAGACATCGTAGGAGACAAAATCTTGGGAATTACCACCTTTTACAAGATAGACTTTATTATTAAAATAAGTAATTGCTGCTCCTTTGGTTACTCTTTTACCAGTTGGTTTATAAGTCACTGAACGTAATTCTTTCCAAGAATCGGTAAGGGGATTATAGGAATAGAAATCATAAGTATTCTTACCTTTTACTAAATATATCTTCCCACCTCCAGCAGTCATTGCTGTACCAATACCACAAGTCTTCAAAGATGGAACCCTTGGGATTTCTGCCTTTCTTGTCCAGCGATTAGTTAAGGGATTATATGCCCAAAATTCATTAGTATTGCCCCCTTTTGTCGCATAAACCATTTGGGTGGTTGGCTCATACACTAAAGCAGTTCCTTTATTAAAACCATAAACCCTTAAAGCGGGTGATAATTTAGGAATAGTACATAATTCAACCCATCTTCTGCTTATCAAATCAAAAGCATAAAATTCTTGACTATTTCCACCTTTTGTGGCATAAATTTTATTATCCACCAATGAATATGTCAAGGCACAACCATATTTGGCTCTTCTCTTTTTACGAGTATATACTGAAGAATCGGGCAAAGAAGGCATAGTATCCCAAGTATCTTTTTCTACATCATAATACCAAAATTCATTGGTGTTTGCACCTTTTAAGGCATAAACTCTTTTTTCACTTGGCACATAAACCAAAGCACCCCATTTTACTCTTCGGTTATAACGACCCCTTGGTATTGGCGCCAATTCTATCCATTTATTAACCTCAAATCTTAATGTCAAAGTATCATTTTGCGAATAAATATCCTCCCTTGTCCACAAAGAGCAGACAATTGTATATCTACCATAAGAAAGATTAATTGGTGAGAAAATAAGATTGATTGAATCACCAACATTAAGATTAGTAATTACTGAATCAAAATAAATAAGAGTATTATTCTTGTCAAAGATTTTTGCATATCCCTTTAATGTATCGGCTCTTAAAGTTCCTAAATTCTTCACAAGATAATTTGGTCTTATTTCACCAATAAAACTTCCTTTTCTCGGTTTAATCAACTTTGTAATACCACAGTCTTTGAAATAGCGATAGAAAGAAATTACTAAACTATCGGTCAATCTATTTCCCGGATAATTATGAGCGATTTTACCCTCACCATAAAGATATTCCAAACCAATATTACCTGTTGAATCTTCAATACCAACCGAAGCGCTTCTTCCATAATTAAACCTTCTATCACCACAATTCACATCCAAATACTGAACAATAACATTGCCATTTTCTTGTAAAATAATCTCAAAAGTAATTCCTGCTTTCGGAGATTGATAATCTGTTCCTTTTCTTCTCATATTTTGATAGATAATAACAACCTTTCTTTCGGGTCTTTCACCAATTACTTTATAAGAAATGCTTCCTCCTCCGAAATCTCTCCCACAAATTAAATCATCCCAATAAGCAAAAATCGCATTATTGGGACTTAAATGATAAGGAATTCGAGTATTATTTCCCGTACCTTCTGGCCTTCTACCAAAAGCAGCAAAACCGTCTACCCCTATCCAGAGATAATTATAAGTAGTGTCATAAAATTTAAAGTTAAAAGGTAAATTAATTCCTACAACTGCATTGTCTCCTTCAGTAATTAATCTAAAGGCATTTGTTGTATCAATCCAATTAAATCGTGGACCGGTAATTGTATCAGAGTCAATCCAGAAATGGCGATAAATTCCGTGGTCAGGTCCACCGGTATAAAGGGGCGGCGCGATATAAATTATCTTAGTTGCTGTATCATTATAAAAATTATTATCCCCAGGTACATGGGTTCTAAATTTTACATAATATTTACCACCTCGTTGAGGGTGCCAATAAGTTAGAAAAGTATCAAAAAGTACTTCCTGAGGACGAAGTAAAGGAACAGTACGATAAGAATTATAAACAACATTCATCAAAGAATCATAAATAGTGCAACTTATAGAAGCATTTGTGACTATCCAATTAGAAACATTTTGAATGACAGCCATTGGTTTATATCTAATACCTTTTGGCCTTAATGATAGTTCACCTCTTGGTTTATAGACAAAATTAACCCGCCAATCAGGAAATGGTGGCGATAGGTAGTGCCGATAATCAATAACTACCCTAATCATCCAATCACCATTTGTTGTATCTTTTTTATAAAGAAGGGAATCTCCATCATCAACAAAATAATATCTATGAAGAGCAGAGATAGAACGAGCCCGATCTCTTGCCAATTTTGGGGTATTATCCATATCATCAGTTTGAAGATAGAAAATATAAAAACCACCAGAATCAATCGTTAATTTAATTGGTAATTGAAAACTATTCCAACCAGTAAAACCAGCGATCTCTGGACTTTCATAAAGTAAAGTTCCTGGTGAGGAATCTCTTCCATTATCTTTTACAATTCTAATTCTAAAACGGTTAGCATATGTTATTGTATCAACATTCAAATATAAATGAACCTCTTTAAGTGTTGCTGGATACATTTCGGGAATATATCTTACCCCCATTCCTTGGTCAAAGAGATAGAAAGCGGTATCCCGATAAACCACTCCGTCATCATAATAATAAAGTTTTTCCCAATTGACATAACAAGAATAGATTATCGTATCATTAAAGGGATTATTATCCTCTCCAATTTTAGTAAAGAATTTTACTTGATAATGACCAGTATCAGCAATCCAATCATTGAAATTAATAGTTAATGTCTCACCCCGATTGATAGGGGTAATTCTCATATCAGAATAGACTATATTACCAAAGGTATCTTTAATTGAAACTATTGTCGTGCAAGCAGGAATATTTTGAAGCCCAATATTAGCAATCTTGCAACTAACCGGAATTGGTTGGGGTAATTCAAAGTTTTTTGGCGAGATTGCTTGAAGGAGAGCAGCATCATAGTTATAAATCGTGTCACCATAAAGTCCAAAATCATCAAAACACCAGTAATAAATATCCTCTAAATTGCCTTCAAAAACAAAGGCAATCTGAACTTCACTTTTGCCATCTGCCCAGGGTAATCTAAAGGTATCTATTGCCGGTCCAAAATTTTCAGTATATTCTTTAATTAAATACCAGGCATCAAAAAGATTATCTCGGCCAACTATCTTAGCTTGATAATTACTCCCCCGTTTTCTAAAATTCATATTCACTTTAAGTAGAATATTTCTAAAAGCCTGACAATTTATTATTGGAGAAATTAAAGAATCAGGAGAATCAGAAGTATAACGATAGAAGATTGCTGGATAGGGTGTAAGATTTTGTGTCCAAGGCGTTTGGCCAGCTAATTTCCTATGCCAATCATTTTCCGAAGTATCACCCGTAAAATAAACTCGCCAACCCGGCGGAGGGTTAATAGTATTCCAAATACTATTAAAATCTTGGAAATATATCGCCATTCTTGTTGCTGGTAAAACTTTTACTGAATCAATCATCACATCATTATGACGATACATATCATTTAATAAAGCAGTAGAACATTTTACGATATAAAAGCCTCGGGATGCTCGCCAACCAGGGCTAAAAGTAATTATTCTTTCACTATCAGGTAAAAGAGAAGAGAGATATGCCCGACGCAAAGTATCACCAATCGCAAAATAGATAGAACAAGAAACTGGTCGATTGCCAAAATTCTTTACCTTTGCTTTTGGTAAAATAATATTCCCTTCGTATAGATAACCCCTTGGTTCTAAAATTTGGGTAACCCCAATATCATAGGCATAAACCAAAATATTTCTTTCTTGCTTATCGTTACTATTATTATCATCATATGCTAATTCTGTTGAACAAGAGACTAAATAATTTCCTCTTACGGCAGTCCAGCTAGGAAAAGTAATTATTCTTTCCGAATCTGGTTCCAAAGAAAAGACTGTAACTACATTATTATAAAAATTACCTATCTTAAAACGGACATAAAAGGACTCAGTTGAATTTCCATAATTTTTAACAATTGCCCGAGGATAAACGATAGTTGATTCAGCAACAGAGTCTCTTGGTGTAATAATTGATAAAACGCCAACATCATGAGCCAATACTTTAACAACTGTATCCACTTTATTATTATTAAGGTTTATATCGTTAACAAGCATTGTAGAACAAGAAACAACATAACTTCCAACGACTGCTGTCCAAGAAGGTAAAAAGCGAATAGTGGTATCCCTACCTGGCAATAGAGAATCAATTGTCAAATAAGAAAGATAAGCATTACCGATTCTAAACATTACCTGAAAATTCCTCTCTTTTTCTGTTCCATTATTCCTAATTCTTGCCCTTGGATTAACTACTGTGCCTGGTAAAATTCTGCCAGCCGGTTCTAAGATTTCTAATGTCATCAAGTCATGAGAAATCACATAGAGTAAAGAATCAACTCTGTTATTCGCATTATTCATATCTGTTGTTAATCGCGTAGAGCAGGAAACTATATAATTGCCCCGAATCGGGTTCCAACCTTGACTAAATGTATAATCCAATATCTGACCTGCCGAAAGCTCTACCGTATCTATTACAATAAAAGCATTCCCACCACCAACCACATCTATCCGAAATACCACTGGAAACCTCTCCCTAACATTTCCAAAATTAATCAACCTCGCACGCGGCATCACTAATTGACCCTCTAACACTGTATCAATAGGCTCAATTATATCCCCAACACCAACATCATGATAAATAACAAATAAGGAAGAATCCCTCCGATTATTATTTGGATATAAATCACCTGCTAATAATGTACTACAACTTACTACATAACTACCACGAACCACGTTCCAAGGATCAAAACTAACGGTAATTACCGAATCCGGTAATAAATCAGTTACCGAAACAGTATCCGTATAAATATCCCCTATCCTAAATATAACATCAAAATCCTCTACTACATTACCATAATTCTTTACCACTATTTGCGGCGTAATTAAAGTGCCTTCTAATATCGTATCCACCGGCTGTATGATATACTCCACTCCAACATCATGAGCAATCACAACTAATGTTGACTCTTTTTTATTGTTATCTGAATATAAATCATTTATTAATAAAGTTGTGCAAGATACTGGATAAGTACCCCTAACTGCTACCCAGGACGGAAATACAGGTTTAACAATTGAATCTGGTTTGAGATTCAGAATATCTAAAGTCTCCTCGTAAACACCACCAATTTTAAATATTACCTTAAAATTTTCTGATACATTACCAAAATTCTTTATCTGTGCTGTCGGCATTAAAGTATTGTTTTCTAAAACCGTATCCACTGGCGCTATAATATATTCAACACCAACATCATGGGCAACAACAAACAAAGATTTTTTAATATAATCGTTAGAAACGTCTTGGTCCGTTGATAACATTGTTGTGCAAATCACCACATAATTTCCTCTAATTGCTTCCCAACTTTGGCTGAAACGATGTTTTAATGTTTCATAAGGAGATAATGAAATAGTGTCTATAATATTAAATATTGGTGTCTGACTTCCGACATTTTCTATACGAAATTGAATAGGAAATTTTTCACTTACATTTCCCAAATTTACTACTATTACTGTAGGTACAATCGTATCTCTTTCTGTTAGCGTGTCCGGAGGTATTGTTATTTCTATTATTCCGACATCATGATAAACAACAAATAAAGAAGAATCTTGCCAATCATTATTATTATTGATATCGGTGGAAAGCATTGTTGAACATCTCACAATGTAGTTACCTCTTACCGCCTGCCAACTTTGACTAAATGTATAATCTAATTTCTCACCCGCTAATAACTCTACCGTATCTATTACAATAAAAACATTCCCACCACCAACCACATCTATCCGAAATACCACTGGAAACCTCTCCCTAACATTTCCAAAATTAATCAACCTCGCACGCGGCATTATTAATTGACCCTCTAACACCGTATCTACCGGCTCAATTATATAACTAACACCAACATCATGATAACTAACAAATAAGGAAGAATCTTTTTTATCATTATTGGGATTCTCATCACCAAGTAATAAAGTACTACAACTTACCACATAATTGCCACGCACTGCTGGCCAAAGAGCAAAACTGACCGTATCAACAGAATTAGGTAATAACCCAATAATTAATGCTGTATCTTCATAAATATTACCAATTTTAAATATTGCCCGAAAAGTAGCAGGAAAAGTTCCATAATTTTTTACTACTGCTTGAGGTATTATTAAATCCCTTTCTCTTACTGTATCAACCGGTGAAATTATATACTCTACTCCAACATCAATATCAAGAATTTGCGAAAAAGATAAGTTAAAAACAAATAAAGAAAATAAAACTAAAAAATAATTTTTTCTCATTATACCTCCTTGATGTAAAGAAACATTTTTTATTATAAATTAAAAATATTTTTATGTCAACAATAAGGTTATTGTAAAATTTTCACTAAAGAATCTCTAACTATTTGAAATTCTTTGATTTCTTCTTTGGTTAATACTTTATACCGAGCGGTCTTTATTTTTATTGGATTGATATGTCTGCCATCTTTTATCATTTCAAAATGGAGATGGGGACCTGTTGCTAATCCGGTTTGACCAACATAACCAATAATTTCACCTTGCTTTACTTTTTTCCCCTTTTTTATATTTTTCCCAAATCTTGATAAATGGCCATACCTTGTTTTATACCCATTGGGATGAGAAATTTCAACCAATTTTCCATAACCTCCCTTGTAACCAACATAACTTATATAGCCATCTCCTATGGCAGAAACCGGTGTTCCCTTTGGTGCAACGTAATCAATTCCTAAATGGGGACGAACAATTTTTAAAATCGGATGAAAACGAGCAAAAGAAAAATGGGAAGAAATATAAGAATACCTTAAAGGAGAACGTAAAAAACTTCTTTTTAAAGATTGACCATTAAAATCATAAAAATAACCCTTATAATAAAAACCATAAAAATTTCCAATCTTCCCTTTATACCGAACAGCAAAAATGTTGCCATAATCATAAGGAATTGTCTCGTTATTGATATTTACTAAATAAGTCTTCTCTAAATAACAAAACCAAGAATCTCCCTTATAAGACTCGGTAAAAAAATCAATATCCCATTCTAAAATCTCTGCAAAATTACTTACCAATTTGGGCTTTTCCTTTAAAGAAAGCATACTAAAATAAAGAGAATTTTCTATTTCTCCTTTCAGCAATTTTTTATTTTTTACAAAATAATAAAAGGGCATTGCTAAATTAATATAACCATCTTTTATATAAAAACAATAGGTTTTCAAAATATCTTTTTTATAGATTACTAAAGTATCAGTAAAAAGAAAAGTATCACCAGGATTAATATTTTTTGCTAAATTGAGTAACGAAAAAAATTTAAGAATCTTTTCTTTTAAGTTATTCTGGGTAATTCTTTTTTCTAATATATTGGCCGGGGTATCATTTTTTTTGACAACATAAATTTCATAGGTTAGAAAGAAAGATAATAAAAAAAATTTTATCATTCCAAATTATATTTATTAAATTGAAAAAAATCAATAAATAATAATTTGCCGAGGGCGAGACGGAGGGAGTGTAAGGTCAAGAGGGGAAGGAGGGATGAAAATCCCGCCCTCGGCAAATTACTCTTTTTTAAACTTTATTTCTCCACCTTCCAAATAAGCCACTATTTTTTTCGGCTTCTCATCCAAAAGTAATTTTGCTAAAGGATTTTCTAAAAGCCTTTGAATAGTCCTTTTTAGAGGCCGAGCACCAAATTCCTTATCAAACCCCTCATCGGCAATCTTATCCTTTACCTTCTCTTCTACCTCTAAAACCACACCCATTTCTCTTAATCTAATTTTAAGTAAATTTAATTGAATGTCAATAATCTTTTTTATATCTGAATAAGATAGAGGGTTAAAAACCACTATCTCGTCAATTCGATTAAGAAACTCGGGACGAAAATTCTTTTTTAATAATAGTAATAATTCTTGTTTACTTACCCTTCCTTCTCTGATAAGTTCAGTTCCTAAATTAGAAGTCATAATAATTATAGTATTTTTAAAATCAACGGTCCTCCCGTGACCATCGGTAAGCCTTCCGTCATCCAAAATTTGTAAAAAGATATTAAAAACATCCGAATGGGCTTTTTCAATCTCATCAAAGAGAATAACCGAATAAGGTCTTTTTCTCACTGCTTCGGTTAACTGACCACCTTCTTCATAACCAACATAACCCGGAGGCGCGCCAATCAACCGGGAAACCGTATGCTTTTCCATATACTCTGACATATCAATCCTTATCATCGCATCTTCACTATCAAAAAGAACAGCAGCTAAACTTCTTGCTAATTCGGTCTTTCCCACACCCGTTGGACCTAAGAAAAGAAAAGAACCAATTGGCCTTTTCTCCTCTTTTAGACCAACTCTTGCTCTTCTTATCGCATCGCAAACCAACCTAACCGCCTCATTTTGATTAACTAACCTTTGATGAATATAATCTTCTAATTTCTTTAACTTTTCTTTTTCCGATTCTAAAAGTTTTGTCACCGGAATACCTGTCCAAGAAGAAACCACTTCGGCAATATCTTCACTGTTAACCACTTCTCTTAATAACCTCTTCCCATCTTTATCAAGTTTTTCTATCTCTTCTTCTAAATTTCTTAACTCTTTTTCTAATTTTGTTAATCTTCCATATTTCAATTCTGCTGCTCGATTTAAATCATAAACCCTTTCTGCCTTCTCAATCTCCTTTTTAGTTTTTTCAATCTCTTCCTTTATCTTACTCACTTGGTTAATAATCTCGCGCTCCTTTTGCCATTTTTCTTCCAATTCTTGTTTCTCTTTCCTTAACTTTGTTAATTCCTCTTCAATTGCCTTTAACCTCTCTTTTGCTTCTTTATCCTCTTCTGATTGAAGAGAAATCCTTTCCATATCCAATTGCCAAATCTTTCGTTCAATCTCATCAATCTTTTTTGGCTTGGAAGTAATTTCCATTTTTAACTTCGCTGCTGCTTCATCTACTAAATCAATTGCTTTGTCAGGCAAAAATCTATCCGAAATATATCTTTTTGATAAAACTGCTGCTGCCACTAATGCTGAGTCACTTATCTTCACTCCGTGATGAACTTCATATCTTTCTTTTAATCCTCTTAAAATTGAAATTGTCTCCTCTACCGAAGGTTCATTAACAAAAACAGGTTGAAATCTTCTTTCTAAAGCCTTATCTTTTTCAATATATTTCCGATATTCCTGAACAGTGGTAGCACCAATACATCTCAATTCTCCCCGCGCTAACATTGGTTTTAAAATGTTTGCTGCATCAATGGCTCCCTCTGCGGCACCAGCACCAACAACCGTATGCACCTCATCAATAAAAAGAATAATCCTACCCTCTTCTTCCTTAATCTCTTTCAATACCGCCTTTAAACGGTTTTCAAACTCTCCCCGATATTTTGTACCGGCAATTAATGCTCCCATATCCAAAGCAAAAATTCTTGTATCCTTTAATTTTTCTGGCACATCCCCTTTCACAATCCTTTGAGCAAGCCCTTCCACAATTGCTGTTTTACCCACACCCGCTTCGCCAATCAAAACCGGATTATTCTTTGTCCTTCTTGATAATATCTGTATAACCCTTCTTATCTCCTCATCCCGACCAATCACCGGATCTAATTTCCCTTCCTTGGCCATTTCAGTTAAATCTCTACCAAATTTTGCTAAGGCTTCATAAGTCTCTTCAGCATCCGGTGAGGTAATCCGCTGATGACCCCTTATATCTTTTAAACCATTTAAAAATGACTCAATTGTTAAATTATAATTTCGAAATAAGTTTTTTAAAGAAGAAGTTTCCAGTAAGGCAAGAAAAAGATGCTCAGTTCCCGCATACTCATCTTTCATCTGTTTCGACCACTCTAACGCCTTATCTAAAACCCTTTTCGTCTCATAAGCAAGATAAACATTTGTTGAATACTCTATTACTGGTTCCCTTGCCAAAAGATTTTCTACATCTTCTTTAAAGCTTTTTAAATTTATTCCAATTTTTTTAAGGATTTTAAAAACCACCCCTTCCTCTTCTGTTAACAACGAAAAAAGAATATGGATAGGTTTTATTTCTGGATTTTTCTTTTCTTCAGCAAGCTCCTTTGCTTTAATTATTGCCTCTTGGGCTTTTTGAGTAAATTTCTCTAATAACATTTAAACCTCCAATTTATTAGATACCCAAAAAAGAATTAAGATTTAAAAATTATTCTAAACTTTTTAATATTTGTATGCCTTCCTTTGCAACTTTTTTAACTTCGCCATCTTCTTTAGAAAAAGGCCAGGGTCGGGCAATTTTTTTTAAAAGAGGTAGGGCTTCTTTATCTTTTAATTTTATTAAAGAATTAATTACCTCAATTTTTACTATTGATTCTTCAGAATTTATTGCCTTTCTTAAAATATCAACAGCTCTTTTGCCCCCAATTTCGGAAATTGCCCAAATTGCCTTTCTTTTTACACTTGTCTCGGGATCTTCAAGCATTTTAATAATTTCTTCAAAAACTTCATCTGCCCTTAATATTCCTAAAACCTCTAAGGCAGTTGCACGAACAATTGCTAACTCATCTTTTAAAAGCTCTAACATTGTGTTTATAATCTCCTTTCTTTTTTCAATTGGCGGCAAAGCAACTATTTTGCTGATTGCCAAAGCAGAATGAAATCTAACCAAAGAATTCCGCTCTTTACAAATTTCTAACAAAACTTCAATACTTTCTTTATTCTTAATATCGCCAAGAATCTCAATAATTTTTATTCTTTTCTCCTCCTCTTTAATTTTTATCAATTCATTAAGCAAAATATTAACGCTTTTTTCACCCAATTTAGTTAAAGCCCTTTTTGCTAAATCAGCAATTGTTGAATTTGGCGAAGATAATAAATCAAGAAGATAGGAACAGGTTTTCTCACTTTTAATATTTGCTAAAGCATTTACCGCTGCTATTCGCACATTAATATCTCGGTCATTAAAAAGATTTGCTAAACCTTCAATTGCCCTTTCGTCACCAATTTTTCCTAAGATTTCACAAATACAGGTTTTTAAGACAATACTGGGATTATTTAAAAGAGATAATAAAGGATATAAAACAATCTTGCCTTCTTTTATTAATATCTCCATTGCCTTTAATCTTTTATTTAAATCATCACTCATTAAGGCATTAAGATAAGGAGAAATAATAGCTTCACCAATCATTGTCAATGCTTTAATTGCTGCCTCGCGAACAATTTCGGATTCATCATATAAAGAGATATAGGCAAGGGCTTCGCCAGCTTTCTTATCCCCAATCTTTCCTAAAGCTTCACAAGCGGAACTTCTTACCCAATGGCTTTCATCCTTTAATTTTTCTAAAAGATGAGGAAGGGCTTTCTCATCACCAATCTCACCTAAAGCTGCACAGGCACAGGCTCTTACCCAAAAGTTGAGATCATAAAGTAATGGAAAGATATTTTCTATTGCCTTTTTGCTTTTCAAAATCCCTAAAGCTTCACAAGCGGAAGTTTTTATTAAAGGGTCTTCATCTTTTAACAGTTCAATCAAAATATCTTCACTCTCCTTTGCCTCTAATCGGGCTAATAATTGACAAAATATTCTAATTACGGGCTTTTCTATTTTTTTACTTTCTAAACTTTTTACCTTTTCTCTTTCAATTTTTAACATCTCTAAGATATAAGGCACTACCCTTTTTCCTATTTTCAAAAGTTCTTCGTTGATCTTCTCTCTAATAATTGTGTTTGTCTCCCTTGCCAAAGTTTCTAGTAAAAGAAAAATTGCCGGTGCTGTTTTCAGAAAGGCCAATTCTTCTATCGCCTTTAATCTTTTACTTATTTCTGGATGGAAAAGTTCCCTCTTCAGCCTCTCAATATCATCCATATCCAAATAATAACTTAAAAAAAAATTTTTGTCAAATAATAAGACAATTGAACTTTCCTGAGATTTTTATATATTTATAGATGCAAAAAACCTTTTTATCAATAATTACCGTCACTTACAATTCGGAAGAGGTGATTAAAAATTATTTAAAAGAGGTAAAAAAGATAAAAGAAGCTGAAGTAATTATTGTTGACAATAATTCACAAGATAAAACGAAGAAGATTTTAGAAAAAGAAAAAGTAAAAAAAATTTTTTTAAAAAGAAATTATGGCTATGCAAAGGCTAATAATATCGGTTTTAAATATTCGCAAGGGGAAGTTATCTTACTTTTAAATCCTGATGCCTTTCCCTATTCATTAGATTTAGAAGAGTTAAAGAGGTTAATAAAAGTTTATCCAATAATTGCTCCTTTAATTTTAAGGGATAAAAATAATATTGAAACTTCGGTAAGGGAGTTTCCTTCTTTATTAGGATTTATCTTTCCCTTTTTATGGAAAAAAAGGATTAATTATCAAAAAAGACAGTTTGTTTCTCAACCAATGTTTTCGGCAATATTTATAAAAAGAGAAGTCTTTGAAAAGTTAGGAGGTTTTGATGAGAGATTTTTTATCTATTTCACTGATGTGGAATTTATGGAGAGGGCAAGAAGAAAAAATATAAAACCAATCCTTGTTCCCGAAATTATCTTTTTTCACAATCCAGGAAAATCTTGTAAGAGAAATAAAAAGATAATGGCTTTAAGATATCTTGACTGGGCAAGGGGTGCCTCTAAATATTTCTATTTTTATAAAAATCCAATTGAAAAATTTTTAACAATCCCTTTAATCTGGCTTTTTTCAATTTTTAGGTATTTTTATATTCTTTTTATTTGATAAAAAATTTTTTTATTATTAAAATAATAAGATGAAAAAACTTGCTTTAATCAGTGTCTATGATAAAGAAGGAATCGTTGAATTTGCTAAAGAGTTATCTTCTTTAAATTATCAAATTATTTCTACTTCTAAAACCTATGAAATTCTTAAAAAAGAAAATATAGAAGTAATTGAGATTAGTGAATATACTGGTTTTAAGGAAATCTTAAAAGGCAGGGTAAAAACTTTACATCCTTTAATCTTTGGTGGTATTTTATCTTTTGGTAAAGAGGAAGAAGGTATAAAACCAATATCAATGGTTGTCTGTAATCTCTATCCCTTTGAGAAAAATATTTTAAGTAATCTAAAAGAAGAAGAGATGATTGAGTTAATTGACATTGGTGGCGTCTCTCTTTTAAGGGCAGGAGCAAAAAATTATCAATATGTAACAACAATCTTTGATAAGAAAGATTACCCAATAGTTATTTCCGAAATTAAAAAATATGGTGAAGTAAGTTTAGAGTTAAAGAAAAAACTTGCCTATAAGGCATTTAATTATGTAAGTTATTATGATAGTATTATTGCTGAATATTTTAGAAGATTAAATAAGGAAGAGGTATTTCAAGATTATTTAAGTTTGCCATTAAAAAGTAGTTTAAAATTGCGTTATGGTGAAAATCCCCATCAACTTGGCTTTTATTATGAGAACCCTTTTATAAAGAATAATTTTACTTATCTTTGGGGAAAGGAGTTATCTTATAATAATCTTTTGGATATAAATTCAGTTTATAATATTATTTATGATTTTAATTTTTTAGAATTTAGAGATTATAAACTCTGTTGTATTATAAAGCATAATACCCCTTGTGGTGTTGCTTTGGGAAAAACTCCAAAAGAGGCATTTGAAAAAGCATTCCTTTCTGACCCAAAATCTGCCTTTGGTGGTATTGTTGGCTTTAATTGTGAAGTTGATAAGGAAACGGCTGAAAAGATTATTGATACTCTCTTTTTAGAAGTTATTTCTGCTCCCTCTTTTAGTGAAGAGGCTTTAAATATCTTAAAAAGGAAAAAGAATTTAAGGATTATCAAATTAGAAAAGAATGAAGATAATTTTGAGATAAGAAATTGTTTAAGTGGTTATCTTTTACAAGAGAAGGATAAAAGAATAGTAAAGAGAGAGGATTTTAAACTGATGACTAAGAGAATACCAACAGAAAAAGAGTTAAGAGATGCTATCTTTGGTTATTTCTGTGTAAAATATGTGAAATCTAATGGTATTGTTATTGTTAAAGACTTGATGACCGTTGGGATTGGCGGTGGTCAGACTTCAAGGGTTGATTCAGTAGAGATTGCGATAAAGAAAAGTGAAGGTAGATGTGAAGGTGGAGTTTTGGCATCAGATGGCTTTTTCCCTTTTAGAGATTCTATTGATATTGCTGCGAAAACATAACATCAAAGTGATTATAGAACCCGGTGGCTCATTAAGAGATGAAGAAGTTATAAGAGCTTGCGAAGAAAATAATATCTCTCTCATCTTTACAAATATAAGACATTTCCGCCATTAATTTAAGTTTCTAAAATATCTTATATACTATCTACTATACTGCCCCTATTATAATAAAAAGAATATCCCTCTTGTTCTTAGAGAGTAGTTTTAAGAAGATATTTAAAGAAATTATTTATTTATCTTTTAATAAAAGAAAATATAACTCCTTTAATACCTCTTCTTTCAGTTTATTTCTTAATATCTCTCTTTTAATTAAACTCTCAATCTCTGAAAGTCTCCTTTTCTTTATCAATTTATAAACCCTTCTCAAAAAGTTTAGGTAGCCAGTATAGAAAGTCTCAGGGATAAAATAATCTTTTAGAATTTTCTTTAAATCTTCTTCATATTTTAGGAGTTTTTTCATTTGGTAATAATATTTATAGGTTGATTTTGGATATTCACAACCAAAAGAGAAGTAATATTTCTTAACCATTCTTTTTAGATTTCTCATAAGATAATGCCAAAAATATCAACCCTTAATTTCTCCATAATCTCTTTATTTAATCCTTTGGCTTCCCATTTAGCCTCGGTAATAGCAATAAGTTTTAATAACATAATGCCACTGTATTTATTAGTAAGTTTCCAAACTTCTCGGACATAAGAGAAATAAGAAATATATTGAACCGGTATCGTATTAGGATGGCTATCAATAATCGCTTTTATCCTAGCATCTAAAGAAGCAAGTTCCTCATATTTTGGAATAACATTTTCAATCATTTGTTCTTTTAATTCCTCATACCTTTTTTTATTAATCTCTGGGTCTAATTTTTTAATATATTTATTTATTCTTTGATAAGCATCTCTTATCATAATCTCCTCCTTTTTAGTTTATATTTTCCTTTATATATATAACGAAAAAACACCCCCTGAGGTTACACTTTTTTTAAAATATTAATTGATTTTTCTATTTTATAAGTTATTATTTCTAAATGATTTTCTTTTTAATTTTTAATCTCTTTTATGATGCGGGAAAAACGGGTGCCAATTTTTTAAAATTGAGTATTGGTGCCCGAGCAACCGCAATGGGCGCTACTTATACCGCAATCACTGATGATTGTGATGCCATATTTTATAACCCAAGCACCACTGGCCTTTTTAACTCCTTTGATTTCTCTTTAATGTTTCTCAATCTTTATAATAAAATCAACTACTCTTCATTAAGCACCTCTTTACCTATTAATAATTTTAGTTTGGGAATTGGTGTCTCTTTGTTATCTTTTACCGATGAGAAATTAATTGGACCAGGTAAAATTGTTGGTAAATATAGTTGTAATGATATCTTATTTCTTTTAAATCTCTCTTTTAATTTATATAAGAAATTTGCCTTAGGAACAAATTTAAAATATGTTGCTTCTAAATATGATAATTATTATGCCTATTCTTTGGCAACCGATTTAGGAGTAATTTTCAAAATCTTTGATAATCTTAATCTTGGTGCTTCCCTTTTACATTTAGGAACAAAAAGAAGATTTATAAGTTATAAAGAGATGTTGCCATTAAATTTAAGAATTGGTATAAGTTATAAAATCTTTTTCACCAAAAAAATTATTACCACTCTCGCCTCTGATTTATCAACCTATATTGACCAATTGCCCAGTTTTGGTGTCGGTGGTGAAGTGTTATTAAAAGGGATAAGAAAAGAAAAAGAACATTTTGCTTTGCGGATAGGTTATCGGACAAATGAAAAGATTGGCACTTTTAGTGGCTTTTCCTTAGGTTTTGGTTATATTTATCAATTTTTGGAAAATATCTTTTTATCAATTGATTTAACCTATTTAGATTATGGTTATCTTGGTTTTTCCGAAAGGGTTTCTTTAACTTTTAAATATTTATATTGAAAATAGAAGTTCTTTAAATAAAATTAGAAAATGAAAGGTGTTGTCCTTGCTGGTGGTTTAGGAACAAGGTTATATCCTTTAACAAAAGTAACTAATAAACATCTTCTACCGGTCTATAACCAGCCGATGATTTTTTTTCCAATTAAAAAATTGGTATCTGCAGGGATTGAAGATATTTTGATTGTTACTGGTGGAAATAATGCCGGTGATTTTTTAAGATTATTAGGCAATGGAAAAGAATTTGGTTTAAAGAGATTACATTATACTTATCAAGAAGGAGAGACCGGCATTGCTGCTGCCTTAGCCTTGGCAGAAGATTTTGCGGATGGCGATAAACTGGTGGTTATCCTTGGTGATAATATCTTTGAAGAGGATATTAAAGAATATGTGGAAAAGTTTGAAAAGCAAGAAAAAGGAGCAAAGATTTTCTTAAAGGAGGTAAAAAATCCAGAAAGGTTTGGGGTGCCGGTTTTTGAGAATGGTAAAATAATAAGAATTGAAGAGAAGCCAGAAATACCAAAATCACCTTATGCCGTTACCGGAATTTATATGTATGATAATCAAGTATTTGATATAATAAAAACTTTAAAACCTTCCAAAAGAGGAGAATTGGAGATTACCGATGTGAATAATAGATATTTAGAAAAGGGAGAACTTACTTATGAGATTTTAAAAGGTTGGTGGGCCGATGCTGGTACCTCCTTTGAAGCCTATTATCGGGCAATAAGTTTAGTAAGAGAGATGTATTTAAAGGGAAAAAATGAATAGAAAAGAAGAAGTCTATCTATTAGATGGCCATTCCTTAGTTTTTCGTTCTTATTATGCTTTTATTAGAAACCCCCTGAGAAATTCTCGGGGTGAAAATACTTCTGCCATTTTTGGTTTTGTTAATACTTTAAGAAAGATTTTAAAAGAAAGAAAGCCAAAATATCTTGCCTGTGTTTTTGATTCTAAGGCTCCAACCTTTCGGCATAAAATATATTTAGAATATAAAAAGATAAGACCCGAAGCACCCAGCGATTTAAGATACCAAATTCCAGTTATAAAAGAGATCTGTCAGGCTTACGGAATAAAGGTAATAGAAATTTCCGGTTATGAGGCGGATGATGTGCTTTGCACCTTAGCAAAAAGATTGAAAAATATGGGATATAAGGTTTATATTGTTGCTACTGATAAAGATTTATTTCCGATTGTTGATGAGGATATTATTGTTTATGATACTTATAGAGAGATTTTTTTTGATCGGGAAAAGATAAAAGAAAAGTATGGTATTGAGCCGGAAAAGATAGGAGATTATCTTGCCTTAGTGGGTGATAAGATTGATAATATTCCTGGAGTAAAAGGAATTGGTGAAAAAACAGCAATTGAGATTTTAAAAAGATACGGTAATTTAGAAAAAGCCTTAAAAGAAGATATCAGATTGAAAGGAAAAGAGGAGGAGATTTTATTTTCTAAAAAATTGGTTAATCTAAGAGAAGATGTGCCAATTGAATTTTCTATAAAAGATTTGGAAATAAAAAATAAAGATAATAAAAAACTTCTCGCAATCTTTAAAGAACTGGGATTTAAAACCTTTCTTAGCGATTTTGAAGAAGATAAGATTGATATTGAAAAGTCAATAAAAATAACTAATGATATATCCCAATTGGAAATAGAAGATAATTTTGCCTTTTTAATAACCGAAGAAAAGGTTTATATTGGTAATAAAAAAGGTATCTATGAAGGAAGTTTAACAAATTTAAAAGAACTTTTTTTAAGCAATAAGGAGAAGATTACCTATGATTTAAAAGAGCAATATAAGTATTTAGAGGATTTAGAATTAAAAAATATTTTTGATATTAAAATTGCTGCTTATCTTTTAGAACCCGAAAGAAAAAGGTTTCTTTTAGAAGATTTAATTTTATCTTATCTAAAAATCCTTAAAAAAAGCGTTTCACCTAAAGAAGGGGTTTATTATATTTATTTACTATACCAACAACTTTTACCCGAAATACTTATAAGGAATTTAAGTGATCTTTTTTATAATATTGAAATGCCTCTAATCGCTTGCCTTTATCGCATGGAAAAGAGAGGAATAAAAATTGATATAGAATTTTTTAGACAATTAGCAAAAGAATTAGAAAGAGAAATTTTTTCTTTACAGAAAGAGATTTATAAATTAACGGGCTTAGTATTCAATCTTAATTCTCCAAAACAACTATCTGAGGTTTTATTTGACAAATTAAAATTACCAATTCCTAAAGGAAAAGGGAGGTCCACTGCTTCCGAAGTTTTGCTTGAACTTCTTCCCTATTCACCGGTGATTGAAAAGATTTTACGTTATCGAGAATTGAATAAAATTTTAACTACCTATTTAAAACCTTTTCCTGAGATGTGTGATAAAAACCATCGGCTCCATACCTATTTTGATCAAACAAAAGCAGCTACTGGTAGATTAACCTCTCTTTCACCTAACTTACAAAATATTCCTATTCGTGGTGAATTGGGGCAGAAAATTAGAGAGGGCTTTATTTGTGAAGAAGGGTATAAATTGATTTCGGCTGATTATTCCCAAATTGAATTGAGAATTTTAGCCCATATTACGGAAGATAAAAACTTAATAGATATCTTTTTAGAAGATAAAGATATCCATACCGCAACAGCTGCTAAGATTTTTAGGGTAAAAGAAGAAGAGGTAAAAGAGGATATGAGAAGATTTGCAAAAATAGTAAATTATGGTCTTATTTACGGAATGAGTGATTATGGTCTTGCAGAAAGTTTAAGATTAAAAAAAGAGGAAGCAAAGGAGTTTATGGAGAATTATTTGAATAATTTTCCCAGAGTAAAAGAATGGCAAAAAGAGGTTATAGAGAAAGCAAAAGAGGAAGGTTTTACCAAAACTATTTTAGGAAGGCCAAGGTATTTTCCTAATTTGTTAGCACCCAATAAAACTTTATATGAACAGGCCAAAAGACAAGCAATCAATGCTCCTATTCAAGGAAGCGCGGCAGATATAATTAAAAAGGCAATGATTGAGGTTGATAAAAAGCTAAGAGAAAATAACTTTAATATTGGTTTAATTTTAACTATCCACGATGAACTTTTATTTGAAATAGAAGAAGAGCGAATAGAAGAAGCAAAAGAGATTATTAAAAAGACAATGGAAAATGTTTATCCTTTAAAGGTGCCCTTAAAAGTAAATATTGGTATTGGTAAAAATTGGGCTTTAGCCCATCCTTAATCAGATTTTAATTATTTTACCATTTACTTTATAACCCTTTTCATTTATCAAAAGAAAATAAATCCCCTTTTTAAAATTTGCCATCTCCTTTAAAAAAACCTTTTCCTTTTCAATTCTTTTTTTGTAAATTAAATTCCCTTTTAAGTCATAAACTTTTAAAAGAAAAGAGGAGTTCTTCGGCAAATCAAATATAAGGGTATTATTTTTTGAAAAAGGATTAGATAAAGAGATAATATGAGCATAATCCAAAACTTCAAAACTAAAAAATTCACTACCTAAACCTCTGTTGCCATATTTATCAACGGGAATAATCAAAAGATAATATTTTCCTTTTTTTAAATGATAAAAAGTATAATTGGTATCGTTAAAAATCTTAAATTCCTTTAAGTTTTTAAAGCTAATAACCTTTATTTCATCAATAAAAACACCTAAGTAAGTAATTGAGGAATCGGTTTGATAGCGAAACCTTAAATAATAACTTCCCTGAGGTAAAAGGATTTTTATCTCTTCAAAATAATTACTCTTGCCGTAAAAGGAATCTAATTTTTGAAAATTAACCTTATCAAAAGAATATTCTAAATAAAATATATCCCTTTTAATTCTATTTAAATAACTCTCCTCAGTAGAATAGAGCAAATCAAAGACTAATAAACCACCTTCTTCTAAATTTATTTTCTCTTTGGTTATTAGACAATTATTTAATAAAAGGCCTTCATTAGAATAAAAGGAATTACCCTTTTTAGCAAATTTTCTTGACAAAGAAAAACCGTAATTTTCCCAGAGAGCAAAATCTTCACAGGAATCATAAAAAATTGTATCAAAAGAGTTAAAAAGATATAGATAATAATTAATTTCACTCAAATCAAAAGATTTAGAAAAATTTATAAAAATATTATTTCTTTTTCTTTCTATTTTTATCTTTTTTACTATTTCAGGTCTTATATCATCTAAGGAATAATATTCGTTTAAAAATTCCAACCACTTTACTTCTCTTTGAAATTCTAATAAAGCGTATTCTTTTATATATTTTTTAAAGCCAAAATAATAATAGGGGAAAAATATTGCTAAACCTTCTCCCTTTTTATAAAACTCTGTTTTCTTTATACTGATTATTGAGGAAAATATTTTATTTTCAAAATTTAATTCTTTTAAAAGATGGAAAAAATCAATGTGAGAAGCAAAAGAATCTTCTATTTCAAAAAAGGGATAGGTCTGAATTTTATTTCTTATTAGAGAGAGAAGAGGCTTTTTTTCTTTTAAAAAAGAGAAAGCTTTTTTATATTCCTTTTTTAATATGTTTAAATCAATGGCAGAAAAAACTCCTTCTTCTTTTCTTTCTTTTATATTTTTTAAATTATTTTCGGCCCAAATTTCAGAAAGTTCCTTTATTTTTATATCTGGATTTTCTTCAATTTTTTTTATTAAACTTTTGTAATCCCACGCTGAAATTGGTAAAATACTGGGAGAAGCAAAAAGATAATCACAATCATCAAATATTTCAAAACAGATTTCTACCATTCCCATTAAACAGACATCAAAACCAAGAATTTTTATTTTTCTTTTAAGAATTTCCTTGGCTTTTTTAACAAACTCCCTTAATCCACCACCGGCAACCGAGAGAGAACTACGATCTGTTTCATCATACAAAAATGCCCGATTTAAACTTTGATACCAGCCATTACCGTGGCTATAAAATATTAAAAAGTAATTCTCGCTTTCGTAATTTTCTTTAATATACCTTAGAAAATCACTAAAAAAATTTATTTCCGCAATATTAACCTCCGGTAATTTTCTTTTTAATTCAATATTTCCATTATTTAATTCATAAATTTTGGGAAAAGGGGAAGTATCATAAAAGGCATTATCTATTAAAATTATTGTTCTTACTTTTTTGTTATATCCCAAATTGGTTAATTTTAAAATCTCTTGATAACCAGCATTAGATAAGTCATTATCGCAAGCAAAATATAAAATAATTGTCCATTTTGATTTTCCAAAAAGAAGAGATATAAAAATAAGAAAGAGAAATAATTTTTTCATAAAATAAAAATGGGGGTTGATTGGCTCAACCCCCAAAAGCCTTCCTTTTTTTATATATTATTAAAAGACAAAACTCACACTTACCCGGTGGGAGCCAAGGAGATAATGGTGATGACGATAACTATAGTCAATTTGAAATTCCATACCATTTATCAATTTACTCTTAACTCCTAAACCACCTGAAAGACCTGTGGTCCAATGAATTTGATTACGATATTCACTATCGGTATTTAAAATATAACCTCCCCGAATAAAAAAGAGATTGCCAAGAAGATATTCAAAACCAATATTAAAGGTCTCATTAATATCATTATAATGGACTAAATCGGTGCAGAGAGTAAGGCGCGAATTAGCAGTAGAGATTAAATCGGCTGCAAGACCAAATCTAAAGGTTGTTGGTATTGGTACCGGTGTAGCAACATTAGAAATAGGTATCTCTTTTCCAGTTTTTTCATCTCTTTCAATCCTTCTTAATCTACCACCAGTAAAAACAATTTCTGGTCCATAGTTATTAATTGCTACCCCAATTCTTAAGTTATGAAAACCGGTGTTGAAATGGAATCCAACATCAAAAGCAAAAGTGCTTGCCGACATATCCCAAATTCTTTCTTGAATTCCCTTTACACCAATACCGATTGACAATTTTTCAGTAAAATAACGGGCAAAACTCATTCCGACAGCCATTCCCGAAGCACTAAAACGTAAACCGGTGCCTTCGTCCTCTCTTTGATAAGTGTATAAAGAATCAATTTGTGTTTCCATCATACTTCCCATTGTTAAAGCGATTACTGAAAAGCCGAAATTACCAATCACACCGGCAGGAATAACAGCACTCAGGTATTCGTGAGAAACATCGGCAATCCAATCAATATGATTAAAGAAAACTACTCTTTTTGTCAAAAGAGATAAGCCACTAGGATTATAAAAAGTAGCAGTAGCGTCATCACAAAGGGCAACAAAAGAAGAACCCATACCACTTGCCCGACCAACATCAATCTTTAACCAGGAAGCACCCGTAGTCCCTCTCTTATCAAAAGCACCAAAAACAAAGGTTATTATTAAAATAGTTATTAATAGTAATTTAACTCTCATCTTATCCTCCTTACATTATGATGGCAAATTTACCAATCTGTTTACCGTATTTAGAATCCACATGAAAGATATAGACACCGCTAGCAACCTTCTGATTGTGCTGATTTAACAGATTCCATTCAGCTGTACCGCCAAATTTATTATTTTTAGTTCCCTTTTCCGAAGACTTATGTTCAATTATCTTCACTAAATCACCAGCCAAATTGAAAATTCTAATAACGCATTCATCAGGTAAATTCACAAATTGTAATCTTCTTGCCAAAGTTGTCTTTTCCCACTTATTAGTAATAATATAAGGATTAGGCACCACTTTCACATTCAATTTTTGACCTGCCATATCAGTAAATCTCATTGCGGTGGTAGTTATTATAAATTTGTTATAAGAAGGAGCTGTACCATAAGTTTTATTAGAATAGATATACCAAGTATCGCCAGGCTGTATCATCTGTTTAATTTGAGGATTTATCGGTCCACCTTTTCTAATTTGGATATAACCACCAGGTATATAAATATAAAATTCATTATTTCTTAAGGTATCGGATGCACGAGTGGTGATAGCAGTTCCGTTTAGAAAAGCCCAACAATTACCATATCCAACTCGCCACATATTAAAGAGAGAATCATATTTTACTTCTACTTTATTAGTCAAATCATAAACCTCTTTTAATGTTAATCCGCCTTCTGGTTTTCTTCCCCAAACAAGCCGATAATCAGAACCGCGAAATGCCCAAGCAACTTTTAAAAAAGGTTGTCTATCTAATGTCAATAATTTCAACGATTCAGCTGGATAATTTCCATTAACATTCTTAATCTCCACATTAACAAAAGGTTCAGGTTTTGCAGAATCTAATTCCATTGTAAATACTAAGTTTGTTCCATCAAAGGAAGGAAAATAGAATTTCTCTTTTTTACCCAAGGTATAAGGTATTTGGCAAGTTACCAATGTTTCGCTGTAATCTAATTTAGTAATTATCGCTTGATAAATTGGTTGAGTATCTATTAAATTACATATCGGATCAAGGAAGGTTAAAAGATATTGAGTATCTTTTGTTAAATAAGGAGCGGTAAAGATAACATCAAATTTAAACTTATTATTGAGGCTATCTCCGATAAGCATTTTTATTTCTGAAGAGGGTTTTTGATAATTAGCTACCTCTTTTCTTGGTGTCACTTCAATTGCTTGGATTCCGCTTTCTAATATTAAAGTTTTTCCCCAAGTTTTATTATAATCAAAAGAAGTTACTGCATAATAATAAGTATATCCATTAATCACACTGTCATCCACATAATAGTAGAAAGTTCCTTTATCGTTTGCCCAGACAAAAATACTTTCTGAATAGACAGTATCTCCTCTGATAATCTCCGTTTTCTTAAAAGTATCGGCATATTTAATACCGTTTTTCAAATCGCAAATGGCTTTGAGTTCCCATTCAACTCCGTCAAGGGATTTATAAATTTTATAACCTTCAAAATCATATTCCCGATAAGTTGTATCACCAGCTAATTGAGCAATTCTGTAATAGGGGTCAGGAATTTTCTCCATTCTATTATCCCAAGATAAAATTACCCGATTATCTTGGGGCATAGCGGTTACAACCGGTGGGAAGGGAGGAGCAGGTAATAACCAGTTTTTATCATAACATCTTTGAGCTTCAGCACTTACTCTTGCTAAATCCCAAGTATCTCTTTGATTAAAGGGTTGTCCCTCTTCTCCGTATTTTGCTGCAATCACAGCAACCACCAAGGTCGCTATTGAATCGGGTGGTAAATCAAAAGGACCTGTAGATTGTAAAAACCTTTTATCTCCGGGTGTTTCGTCAATATTATCATACGGCTTATATTCTCGGGTAGCAATCTGATAGCCAGCCAACGTCAAATATTTTTCAACATCTGTTTTTGGGTCTTGCTCAAGAGTAAACATCTTACAACTGGTCATTCCTAATTGTTCAATTTCAGAAAAGTCTCGCCAAGCAGGAATGTTATCATTATCACTATCTCTTAATAGTGTGTCAGGAAGACCACAAATGTAGGCACTATCAATTTCTTGTAAATCAATTAAACCATCTTCATCGTTATCTTTATTATCTTTTAAGGCATAAGGACTTTGTAAAAAGTCATAAGCAACTGCTCCAGGAACTCCTCTTTCCCAAAGCGTGCCGGGTGATTCACGATTATCACTATCATAAATCCAAGCAAGATTATCCACAAAAATAGAATCGTTACCTTTTTTAATATATTTTCTTGGCGTTCTTCTCTCGTCAAGAACCATTGCCATCATATCATCCCGATAATACCCCACATCTCCATCCAAAACTACTCCGAGATACATATTTTTCAAAGTATCTCCTGAAACATTTTTTATTTCGTATTTCAAAAAGAAAATATCCCGATTAGAAGGTAAGTTCCAATGATAACCAGTTAAATAAACATCCACACCAATTGGTTTTGTGTCACCTGGTTTATGGGCTGGTAAGTGGGCATCGGAAAAACAACACCAAACATCCATACCCGAAACAGTATCTTGGGGTGCCATTGGAAACTTATCTTTTGGGGGTGGCCATTTATCAGGAAAATAATAGATACAATCATCGGCAGTTCCCGTAGAGCCATCATATCTTGAATGGATTACTGGCCACAATTCACTGGCACCAGAATTGGGATCATATCCACAGGAAACTAATGTCTCACCTTGGGGAGAAATTGCGCCAATCCAAATTCCGGCACCAAAGATATAGAAATTTCTTAAAGGTCTTGGCCAAGAACCACCAGCTGCACCCGTTCCACCTCCTCCGGTAGCATCAAATCCAAATCTACCATCATTGTGAAGAGGATAACGCCAGCGGTTGTATTCAATCCATTTTTGCTCAAAGACTTTTTTTCCTGAATTAGAGGTAAATGTCTTTGCAAAAAGAAGAGTGATGGAAAAGAGTATTAAAATAGCTATTAATTTCTTATACATTTTTCCTCCCTTTAAAATCCCAAACCAATACCAATTCTTACCCTTCTTGGGGGTCCAAAATTGGCTGGGTTATTTATCAAATCATTCCTTGCTGCTATATAAGACTCAAACCTTTCTTTTTGAGAAATCCAACCATCATGATTAAAATCTCTTGCTGGATGATAACCTGCGTCACCAGGAATTTGACCAAAACTAAATTGACCAATATAAAATTGTTGTCCATCCCAATCTGGAGCACCGGTTGCTGAATACACATTTGTAACATTTAAACGATTAGTAACATTTAAAATATCACAGAAAAGGGATAATTTCAAACCACCAATATTAATATCCTTTGATAATCGGGCATCAATATTCCAAGTTGCTGGCATTCTTGCTGAATTTAAATCACCAATTCTTGTTCCTCGGATATCCGTCGGTGTATATGGGAAACCACTACCAAAATTGAAAATAATGCCGATATCAAAGTTTCTTAAAGGCAAAAAGACAAAATCGCTTGGAAAAGAAAGACCTAAATCTAAATTAACTACATGTCTTTGGTCATAATCCAAGTAATAATCAATTTGGGTAAAAGGAATACCTTGGTAGTTATAAGTATACCATTGCCAAGCCTCAGCAGCAGTTCCTTTGGCAATTTGGAAAGTATAAGCAAGTTTTCCATTCCAATAATTGGAAAGCCTTTTTTGTAAACCAACCTCAAAACCAAAAACCCTTCCGTATTCCACATTAACAACCTTTGTATAACCCATTGGTAAAGCAGGAACTCCTCTTGTGCCTACTAAGTCATAGATATCTTTATAGAATAAAGTCAAATCAGCACCCCAGAAATCATTTATTTGCCATTCTAAACCACTTTCGTAAGCAACCGTTTTTTGAGCATTTAAATCAGGATTTCCAACAATTATATTTCCTCTTTGAATAATATCGGCAAATAGACTTTCATAAAGATGGGTAAAAGTTGGTGATTGGAAGAAATGACCATAAGAAAATCTAAACTTCATCCTTTCGGTAACTGGGAAACTAATTCCTATTCTTGGTGAAATCTTATATTTTGGTTTTGCTTCAGTAGTTGTCGTATCTAACACATTAGTGCCATCTTCACCATATTTACGATATCTTGATTTTGGATGCAACATATCAAACCGCAAACCTGCTCTAACAACTAAATCACCAAAATCGGCACGGTCTTGAATATAATAAGCAAGAGAATAAGGATATTTCTTATAGGCATCCCAGAAAGGATTGGATGACCAAGGTAAAGAGTTTTCTAATAGCCATAATGAATAGAATTTTGCTTCAAAACCTGTCTTAATCTCATGGATTTTTCTATAAACATATGTGAAATCTCCTTTGAAATTATAGGTTTTTGATTGACGATAATGCCAAAGTCGATAGTCACCATAACAGTAAAATAGACCATTTACTCCCCAAGGGTTGTTGTCCGAATAATTATATTCTGTCCATTTAGCTACAGTATCTTTCCATAATAAAAGGATAGCCTTCTCTGGATTGGTATCTTTAAGTACAAAATCTTCCGATTTAAAGCGATATAAATCCCATAACCCAAGTTTTTCTAAAATATGAGATTTATCCCGTTTCTGGTATTCTTTATCTCTTACGGTTTGTAAGCGGTCATAATAATGATATCCCGCTTTTAAGTCTAAAATCATATTATCTTTTAACATTGTATTAAAATTAATCGCTAACTGATCGCCAAAACTTCTAACCGCTCCAAAACGGTCAAGCCAATATTTCCAACTATTTGACCAAAATTGCCATTGATAACAAGCGGTATAATAAGAGATAGAAAATTTAGACTTGGGTAATTTATAAGATATCTTAATATCACCAGTATACTCTTCTCTTGGCTTCTGAAGTTTATATTTTGTTGGGCTGGCATCTTCTGTTCGCATTAATTCACCAGAAATAGCATAACGCAATCTTTTAGTAAAAAGAGGACCGCTTAAAGAAAATTGATAAAAATTATAACCAAAATCTAATGCTTTTGAAGGCAAATAATCATCTGAAGTATATCTTAAAACTCCCGAATGTTTTTCTCCGCCTTCTTTTTTAATAATCTGGACAACACCCGACATTGCTTCACCATACTCAGCATCAAAACCACCAGTAATAATTGAAACTTCGGAAACAGCTGCGGAAGGAGGTCGGTGATAGGCAATTTGATAAAAGGGATCAACAGCTGAGATTCCATCAACTAAAGTTAATACTTCATCATACCTACCACCACGCACATGAGCAAATCCACCCCGAGTAACCACTCCTGCTTGAAGATTGACCAATTGAGTCACAATGGTTAATGGCAATCTCTTTAATTCCTCTTCACCCGCAATTCTTGTTGTTTGAACTGCAGTTTTAATAACCATTGGTCTTTCGGCAGTAACCTCTACCGGTTTTTCAATTTCAATCACTGTTGGTTTTAATTGAAAATCAACATAAGTAGTCTGGTCCACAATCACCTTCACACCTTTAACCCTTACCGGTTCATAACCAACATAAGAGGCAGTAACGTCATAAGTACCAACCGGAACATTAATAATTAAATAATGTCCAGTAGCATCAGTAGCCGCTCCTAATTCAGTCCCCTCAACAATTACATTTACACCTACTAAAGGCTCTTTCGTATTAGCATCAATAACCCTTCCAGCAATTTTTCCTGTTTCACCAGCATAGGCGGTATAAGAAAAAAATACCGCCAGTATTAAAATAATTTTTAAAAGGCTTCGCATCTTTCCCTCCTTTTATTTAACTCTTGTTGCAATTCCCCAAATAATTGCCCTCGGTTCTTTTTTAATATGAGTTAAAGCTTCATAAGTAATACCTTCAACATAAAACCGATTAAAACCTTCAGGCAGAACAAATTTTTTAGAAGACAAAATTCTTTGCCATTTTTTAGTTTCTTTATCTTTATAATAAACAAAAGTATAAACCGAATCAGCAGGATCTAGCCAATAAGGACAACTAACCTGTAAAGAATCTGTTGGTAAATATAAAAGAGAATCCTTTTTCTCGCAACTTACCTCTTCAACATAGAAAAGTCTTCTATTAGAAAATTTTAAAGAACAGGATAAATCCCGACTTCTCTGATATTCTAATTGAAAAACAGTGCAAGTTTTTGTAGGTGAAGAGATAACCACCCCAAAGAAGCCGCCAGCTTGGTCAAAAAATATCGGTGCCTTCTCAGCATCTGGTGAAGAAATTATTTGACAACCAGAGATCTTTTTTAACTTCCACACTCTTGGCTCGGTATCTTTTTTTATTGGTTCAAAAAAGGCTACTTGCCAAGAAATACCATTAAAGGGTTTTACAATAAGGGTCTCCTTTGCCACAAAATAACTAGCATAATAACCACTATCGGGCAAATAGGGGGTTACAGAATCGGTAAGGATGTATAAAGAATCTCTAAACTCTCTAATTAAATAAACATGACAAGTAGTATCTTTAATGAAAATAATATTAAAAGAATCCCTTTGATTTATCTTCTTTCTCCCAAAGGCTTTAGGAAAGAATTTCATAAAAGGTCTGTCCATCTTTAAAAGGGTGTCTAAATATCTACCTTTTTTAAGCTCTACCCCTACTAAAAAATTCCCCCTACCAAACATTGTGTCTTCAAAAAGCGGAAGCGCTAATACTTCGTTTGTAAGAAGTTCCTTAATTGCTGCTGAGTCTTTTCCGTCACCCGCAAAGAAAGGCGGTGGTGGTTCATTTCCACAGGATAGAAAAAGTAATAAAATAATTCCAATTATTCCACTAAAAACTGTTAGCTTTGCTTTCATAACTAAATCCTCCTTTTTGTATAATTAATGTTGTTTTTTTTATTAATCCCATATCTATTTTTCTTATTTTAATTATTCCATTTTAAAAGTCAATAATATAGTTTTAAATTTTTGTGATGACAGAACTTTAAATCCTTTCTTTTGAGCATAACTACTTATTTTCCTATCCGAAGAAATTACTGTATAACGGGTAATATCTTTTGTGTTTTCTAAAATATTGATAATTGCTAAATCAGCATCTTTAACATAAGAAACTTTTAAATAATCACTCTTAAATCTAATAGGTAGCAACGAAACCAAAGGAACATTTTTCACATCAAAAAAGATTTGGGCTTTCTTTTTCTTTGTCTCACAATAATCTTTTATAAGAAAAATTATCTCCTCCCGATAATAACTTATTTTATTCCCATCAATATTTTTATAAAATTGATACAAAAGATTATAACCATCAATAAGATACATTAGCCAATTATTCCTAATTTTAAAAAACTGGTATAACTCTCTTTATCTTTACCAATAATAATATGGTCTAAAACTTTTATTCCACAAATACTACATGCTTGGATAATTTTTTTGGTTAAAGAAATATCTTCTTTAGAAGGCTCAGTTTCGCCTGATGGATGATTGTGAACCAAAATAATACTACTTGCTAATCTTTTTGCTGCTTCCGAAATTATCTCTTTTATATCAACGATACTAGCATTATTACTTCCTTTACTTAATTCTAAGGTATCAATCACTTTGTTTTTAATATCTAAAAAGATAACAGAAAAAAACTCTTTTTTAGAATTAAAAAGATAAGGACCGATTTTTTCACTTACATAATCAATCACATCTTGAGGTGATTTTAACTTCTTACGACCTTCGGCCTTTTCTTCTAATAATCTTTTACCCAATTCTAAAGCTGCCTTTAAAGAACAAGCCTTTGCTAAACCAATTCCTGGTATTTCACTAAGCTCATTAATTGTAGCATTATCAATTGCCGAAAGACTGCCAAAATGGTTTAATAACTTCTTTGCCAAATCTTCGGCACTCTCACCTTTTCTACCGGTTCGTAAAATAATTGCTAATAATTTAGCAAGAGATAAAAATTTCTCGCCCTTTCTTATTAATAACTCTCTTGGCCTCTCCTCTTTTACCCAATTTTTAATAGGCAAAAAATTATTATTTTCTTTAATTTTAGCAATTATTTTTTTTCTTAAATTTAAAAAATCTTCTTTTGTAATAATCAACTTACTTAATTTTTGAAAAAGACTATCTTTCTCTTCTTTATTTAAATCTTTTAATCCTTCACCTTTAAAAAATATTTTGCCCTTTTTAGAAAAAAAAAGGCAATATTCTCTTTTCAGCAAAAAAATTAATCAAATCTTCCATTCTTGATAATTATAAAAAATCAAACCTTTTTGTCAATTAAAATTGACTTTTTAAATCTAAATATTATAATAAACTATGCTTATTCCCCTAAATGCTACAAGACAAGAATTATTAAGATTAAAAAAAAGAGAAATAATTGCCGTAAGAGGTCATAAACTATTAAAAGATAGACAGGAACAGTTATTAAGAATTTTACTTTCTTATATTGAAGAGATTAAAAAATTGAGAAAAGAGGTTTATGAAGAGACAAAGGAAGTTTTAAAATATTTAAGCTCTTCTTTTCTTTTAGAAAAGGAAATATTTTATGAAAATATCTTTATTAATCAAAATTATGAACTTTCTATAAAAGAAAGTATCATCCCCCTTTTAAATATCAAAACAACCCTTTATGATTTTAGCATCTTAGAAAAAGAGAAACTTTTCCCTTTTTATCAAACCTCTTCCTTATTTGATATTGCCTTAGAAAAACTCAATTCCTTAATTAAAAAATTAGGAAGATTATCAGCCCTTTTAAAAATTGTGGCAATTCTTTCTTATGAGATTGAAAAAACCCGAAGAAGAGTAAATGCCCTAGAATATCATTTAATCCCTAAAATAAGGAGCGCTATTCGTTATATATCTTTTCGCCTTTCCGAATACGAAAGAGAAAATTTAATAAGAATAATGAGAATAAGAAAGTAAAATGTTTCCCAAAAGATTAAAGGGAATGCTTGATATTCTACCTAGAGAAAGTGAGCTTATTAACTTTATTATTACTAATTTTGAAAAAATTGTAAAACTTTATGGATTTTCTTTAATAAGAACACCAATTTTAGAACATGCTGAACTTTTTTATCGCTCAACCGGATTAACCTCAGACATTGTTAATAAAGAGATGTATACTTTTTATGATAAAAAAGAGAGATTATTGGCTTTAAGGCCCGAAGGCACACCTGGGGTAATAAGGGCAATAATTGAAGGTCAATTATCTCTTCCTCAAAGAGTTTATTATCTTGGACCAATGTTCAGATATGAAAGGCCCCAGAAAGGAAGGTTAAGAGAACATTATCAATTAGGATTAGAAATTGTTGGTGAAAAAAGTCCCTATAGCGATTTTGAACTAATAAAAATTGGCAATCATTTCTTTTCCGAAATTAATTTAACAGATACTTTAACCTTAGTAAATTCTATTGGTTGTGAAAAATGCCGTCCGAAATTTAGAGAAGTCTTTTTAACATATTTAAAAGATAAAGAAAACCTTTTATGTCTTGATTGTCAGGAAAGGAAAGAGAAAAATCCTTTAAGGATATTTGATTGTAAACAGGAAAAATGTCAGAGGATGATAAAAGAAAGCCCAAAGGTAAAAGATTTTTTATGTGCTGATTGCCAAAACCATTTTAATAAATTTCTCTCTTATTTAGAAAATTCAAACATAAAATATAAAATTGATGAAAATCTGGTAAGAGGTTTAGATTATTATACAAAAACAACTTTTGAATTTATTTCTGAAAGTTTGGGAGAAAAGATTAGTATTGGTGGCGGTGGCAGATACGATAATCTAATGAAAGAACTTGGTGGCAGGGATGCTCCTTGCGTGGGTTTTGCTTTAGGGTTAGAAAGGATTTATTATGCTTTAAGAGAAAATAAGAATTTAAATTATTTAAAAGAAAATAGAAAACTGATGATAATTTATGATTGTGAAGAAAGTTTTTCTGAAGCCGAAAATCTAGCAGACCTTTTAAGAAAAGAAAATATTCCTTGTTATCTAAACCCTGATTTAGAAAACCTAAAAAGACAACTAAAAATTGCTGACAAATTAGATATAAAATATGTAATAATTGTTGGTGAAAAGGAAAGAGAAAAAGGAGTTTATTTATTAAGAGATATGATAAGCGGAGAACAAATAGAAATAAAAAAAGATGAAATAATAAATAAATTAAAAAAAATAACAAATGTATGAAACTAATATCATCATTTATTATCATAAAGATAATCGTTATAGTTTCCATCCTTTAATCCCTTTATTAGAAAACTATTTTAATATTTATTTTGCAAGAAATGAGGAAGAATTGTTGAGTTTAATAGAAGGAATAAAAGGCGAAAAAATCCTACTTTTTTCTTTTTTTACTACTCAGATTTTGGAAATAAAAAATTTGATAGAGAAAATAAGAAGTTTAAAAATAAATAATTTAACCTTAATCGCTGGTGGCGCTCACCCCACCGGAAGGCCAAAGGAGATTTTAGATTTGGGCTTTGATTATGTTGTCTGTGGTGAAGGTGAATATGTGATTTTAGATTTAATAAAAGAGAGAAAGGAGAATAAAATAATTTATGGCAAACAGGTTTTAAATCTTGACCAATTTTTACCTTTTAGTGAAAAATATAAAAAATTTGGACCGATTGAAATCTCTCGTGGCTGTCCTTTTGGTTGTTATTTCTGTCAAACTCCTTTTCTTTTTGGTAAAAATATGAGACATCGCTCAATAGATAATATTTTAAAACTTATTGATATTCTAATAAAAAATAATAAAAAGGATATAAGATTTATTACTCCTAATGCTTTGGCTTATGGCTCGTTTGATGGCAAAAGTATTAACTATTTTTTATTAGAAGAACTTTTAAAAAGTATAAGAGAAAAAATAAAAAATAAAGGAAGAATATTTTTTGGCACCTTTCCATCCGAAATTAGGCCCGAATTTGTTAATGAAGAAACTATTTCATTAATAAAAAAATATTGTGATAATGATAATTTAGTAATTGGCTGTCAATCAGGAAGTGAAAGGATATTGAAATTAATAAATCGGGGGCACAAGATAGCAGATATCTATAAAGCAACTGAAATAATAATTAAAAATAATTTAAAGGCAAATTTAGATTTCATCTTTGGATTTCCTAATGAAGAAGAAGAAGATATAAAAGAGACAATAAAAGTAATCAAAGATCTAACAAAAATGGGCGCTAGGATTCATCTTCATACTTTTATACCCTTATCTCAAACACCTCTTTTTGAAATTGGCTTAAAAGATTTTTCTTATAATAAAGAAATCAAAAAACTGATTAAAGAACTCCTTCCCAAAGGAAAAATCTATGGCAATTGGGAAAGACAACTAATAATAAGAAAAAGATTGATTGAGTTTTATAAAAATTGGAATTAAACATTACTTCTCAATCTCTAATTTCTCTTTCTTATATTCTTTTGGTATTTCAAAACTGAGGGATTAAAACTTTCTTTTTTATCTCTTTCAATTCCAAATTAAATATCTTTTTGCCTTTATCATAACAATTGTTCTTATTGGAAAAAACCAAAAATTTGTATCCTTCTTTTTCTGTTTCTATTTTGTAAAAAGAAACTTTCTTTGCTATCTCTGAAAAGAATTCCCCCTTTTCTTACATAATTTTTAAATCTTCTGGTTTTAAGTTTAGAAAAATCAGTTGCCTAATTTCTCCCTCTCTATGCTTAGACTCCTAATTCTCACACTCATTTACTATCTGCACCCATCATTAAAAATAAAATTAAAATTTATGTTTTTAAACTAAAACAAAAATGATTAAAAAAATTCAAAATTTTTAGAAACATTTTATTAAAGAACTATCAATAAAATATATAATCCACCAAAAAAAGTCCAAAGAAAATTTAATAAAATAATAAGAGAATGAACTTTTATTCACTTCTTTTAATAACGACGAAGTTAAAATGTTGAGAAGAATAGGATAAAGAAAGTATTTTGATAAAATTAACAAAAAGTTGGGAAAAGAGTTTGATGGCAATAATTCTCATCTATTAAGACTCCTTAATAAAAAACTGTTTCTATTTTTAAAAGAAGTGGAAAAATGGCAATTATAATACTTAAAGACCACATTTTAGTTATGGAATAAATAATCTCAAGTCTTAAAAAAATTATTGTTACCTTACAGTTCGTAATGGCATCTTACTCAATTTATATTTTAAAGGGCAGGGCTTTTTGCCCTGCCCCAAGGAGGCGATAGAGAGGAGGAGGGGAAAATGAAGGGTATTTATAATTATATACTAAAATAAATAAGAAGTCAACTTGATTTATTAAAAACAAATTATTATAATTCTTTATGAGAAAAATATCTATTATTATTTTAATTTTAACTATTTTTTCTTTTCTTATAAGTATTTATTTTTATCCCAAAATGCCCGAAAGAATGGCAAGCCATTGGAATCAATATGGTGAAGTTGACGGATACTCAAAAAAAATCTGGGGAACTTTTCTTGTCCCTTTTATTCTTTTCTTAACAATACTTTTATATTTCCTTATTCCTAAAATTGACCCATTAAAAAATAATATTTTAAAATTTATTAATTATTATGACGCTTTCTTTTTAATTTTATGTATCTTTTTTATTGCTCTTCATCTTTTCCTTCTTTTATGGAATATAAATATCAGAATAAATCCTAACCGATTTTTCCCAATAGGTTTAGGAGTTCTTTTCATATATGTTGGCATTTTACTTAAACATGCTAAAAGAAACTGGTTTGTCGGAATAAGAACTCCTTGGACATTGAGTAATGATAACGTCTGGCAAAAAACCCATTTATTAGGAAGCAAACTTTTTATAATTGCTGGAATAATTAGTTTTTTGGGATTTTTCTTTTTAAAATATTCTTATCTTTTTGTTTTAATTCCAGTTATTAGTTTTTCCTTTTTTTTAATCATTTATTCTTATTTCCTTTATCAAAAAGAAATAAAATGAAGGTTATTGGTATTGATATAGGCGCTGCTAACACTAAGGGAGTTTTATTTGATAAAGAGAAAAAAGAAATTATTGATTATCAAATTTTACCTACGGAATTCCAACCACAAAAGGTTAGCCAAATAATTATTGAGAAATTAAATAAAAATAATTATCCCATTATTACTACCGGTGTTGGTAGAAATTTGATTGAAAACAAAGCATCAATCACTGAAATTACTGCTATCGCCAAAGGAATAAACTTCTTATTGCCCGAGGTAAGAACAATTATTGATATTGGTGGTGAGGATATTAAGATTATTAAAATTGACAACAAAGGAAAGGTTATTGATTTTGTTATGAATGACCGCTGTGCCTCGGGGACAGGTCGTTTCTTTTCTAACCTTACCAAATCCTTAGGAATTAGTTTTGAGGAATTTAATAAAAAAGTATTAGAGTATAAAAACCCTTCTCTAATCTCTCATCTCTGTGTAGTTATGGTTGAGTCTGAGGTGCTTTCTAAAATTTATCAAGGAGAAAATCTGAGTGATGTACTCTTTGGCGTTTGTTTAGCAGTAGCTAAAAGAATTGTTAGTTTAGCCCAAGGGATAAAGATTGAAAAGAATATTGCTTTAACTGGGGGCGGTGCCAAAAATTTAGGATTAAAAAGAGCATTAGAAATCCTTTTAGGTGAAAAATTAAACATTCCAAAAGAACCATTGATTGTTGCTGCCTTGGGAGCCGCTTTGTTTTATCAAAATGGATAAAATATTAATTTTAGATTTTGGTGGACAATATACTCACTTGATTAGTAGGAGAATTAGAGAACTTGGTGTGTATACCGAAATTTTACCCGGTAATATCCCTTTTTCCGAAATAAATCTTTCTAGTGTCAAAGGTATTATCTTGTCGGGCGGTCCTTCTTCGGTTTATGAAAAGAATTCACCAAAATGTGATAAAAGATTTTTGGAAAGCAAAATACCCATTTTAGGTATCTGCTACGGCCATCAATTACTTGTCTATATTCTTGGTGGCAAAATTGAAAAAGGCGTTGCTGGTGAATATGGCTTAACCGAGTTAGAGATTATTAAAAATAGCCCATTATTTTTTAAATTATCAAAAAAAGAGATAGTTTGGATGAATCACCAAGATGTGGTAAAATCTCTCCCGAAGGATTTTGAAATTATCGCCAAAACAAATTATTCCGAAATTGCTGCCTATCAAAATTTGAAAAAGAAAATCTTTGGAGTCCAATTTCACCCAGAAGTTTCTCATACTAAGAAGGGGGTAGAAATATTAAAAAATTTTGTATTTAAAATCTGCCAAGCAAAAAAAGAATGGCAAACAAAAAAAATGGTTGAAATAATAAAAGATGAAATAAAAAGAGAAATTGGTAATGAAAAAGCTCTCCTTGCTCTTTCTGGTGGCATAGATTCTTTTGTAGCAGCAATTTTAGTAAATAGCGTGAGTAAAGATAATCTTCTTTGTATCTATATTGATACTGGTTTAATGAGAGAAGAAGATAAAAAAATGATTAAAAAACTTTCTGAGAAATACAAATTTAAACTAAAAATAATCAATGCCCAAAAAGAGTTTTTTAAAAATTTAAAAGGAGTAATACATCCTGAAGAAAAAAGAAAGATAATCGGAAAAATTTTTATTAAAATTTTTGAAAGAATAGCAAAAAGAGAGAAATATAATATTTTAATTCAAGGAACTATTTATTCGGATAGAATTGAAAGTGGTCAAACAAAATATTCTTCCAAAATAAAATCCCATCACAATGTTGGCGGTTTACCAAAAAGAAGTTTTTTAAAAATTTATGAACCTTTGAGAAATTTATATAAAGACGAGGTTAGAAGAATTGCTAAAGATTTAAAAATATCAAAAGAAATAATTAAAAGACATATCTTCCCCGGTCCTGGTTTTGCGATAAGAATTATCGGCGAAGTAACTCCTAAAAAGGTAGCAATTGTTAGAAAAGCAACCAAAATTATTGAAGAGGAATTAAAAAAAGCAAATTATTATTATAAAGTTTGGATGGCTTTCCCGGTACTATTATCAATAAAATCGGTGGGCATTCAGGGTGATAAAAGAAGTTATAAATATCCAATTGTTTTAAGAATAGTTGAATCTGAAGATGCGATGACCGCTAATTTCACAAAAATCCCTTATTCTCTTTTAGAAAAAATTTCCCAACGTTTAACAAATGAAATTAAGGAAATTAACCGAGTTGTTTATGATATAACTAACAAGCCACCGGCAACAATGGAATGGGAATAACTTATTCCAAAAGAAAAGAACGAACAAAATTTAAGGCTTCATCCAAATTAGTAAAAACGTAGATTTCTTCTTCCTTTATCTTCTCTTCTTTTTCTTTTATAATCCTTCCTTTATCAAAACTGGCTTCAATAATTCGGTCAATTTCTCTCATCATCTCTTCAAAATCTTCCTCACTTTCTTCTTTCCAAGGTTCTAATTCTTCATCAATACCTTTTGCTTGTTCTTGAGCAGAAATTCTACTTAATAAAGCCAAAATTCTACTCATTACTTTTAACTGTTGTTTCTGAGATTCAGCAGAAGGCACAGGAGGTAATTTTGGATAACGAAGCCTGACAATCCAGCCATTCTCAACTTTTTCAATTTCACATATTTTGTTATAATTGAATAATCTAAACATTATAAATTATAACCTAATTAATTAAATTATCAATAATATTTTTAGTGATTTGACTTTTAAGCCTAACTAATTATAATTTTTGGAATATGAAAAAATTTCTTTCCTCTTGGGGACCGGTAATTGCAATTGTTTTATTTCTCCGCGCTTTCTTTTTGGAAGCCTTTATGGTACCAACTGGCTCAATGGAAGATACTATTTTCGTTGGTGATTTTATGCTTGTTACTAAATTTAATTATGGAATTAAGCTCCCTTTCTCTAATAAAGTGATTATTAAAACGGGAAAACCAAAAAGAGGAGATATTGTTGTCTTTCGTTACCCTGTTGACCCGGATATGCCTCAACCGGAAGAAAAACATGTAAGACTTTTCCCAAAATGGTTTCCTCTATTACCTTTTTACTGGTCAAAAGAAAAAAATTTTTTTGTCTATTATGCGCCAAGAAATTTTATTAAAAGATGTGTTGCCTTAAGTGGTGACACGGTAGAAATTAGAAATAAAAGGCTTTACGTAAACGGCATCTTGCAACCCGATACTTATGCAGTTCATAAAGATTATTATATAACACCGGGAATAGACACTAAAAGCATTGAAGAATTTACCAAAATGTGGCTTGATTTAAATTTTATTAAAGATAGAAATTATGGAATATTAGTAAGAGATAATTTTGGACCGGTAGTTGTTCCGGAGAGTTGTATTTTTGTGTTGGGAGATAACCGAGATAACTCCGAAGATTCAAGGTTTTGGGGACCTTTACATATTAAATATTTAAAGGGAAAACCTTTGATTATTTATTTCTCTTCAGATGCCGGCCCAAATTTATTAAGAATTATTTTTTCTCCTTTCAAAATTCGTTGGGAGCGAATTGGCCGGATATTAAAATAATGAATTTTTTTGAAGTTATCAATTCCCGCCATTCAGTAAGAAATTTCTCTGAAAAAGATGTGGAAGAGGAAAAGATAAAAAAAATCTTAGAAGCTGCCCAAAAAGCACCTTCCTGGCAAAATCGCCAACCCTGGTATTTTATTGTTGTTAAAGATAAAGAGTTAATTAAGAAGATTTCTGAATTCCGTCCTTTAACATTAAATATTAATATCTTTTTAAAAAAGGCACCAGTTATTATTATTTTAGTTTCAAAAAGGGAATTATCCGGAAGTCGGGCTGGGCTTGATTATTTTTTAGTAGATTGTGCCATTGCCATGGAGCATTTGATATTAGCTGCTACTGCTTTAGGTTTAGGAACCTGTTGGATTGGTGCTTTTGATGAAGAATATTTAAAAGAGATTTTAAAAATACCAAAGGATTTTCGAATTATTGCTCTAACACCTCTTGGCTACCCAAAAAAAGAAAATCTTTTAGGAAAGGCAATAAAAACCTTTGCCCAAAGTAAAAAAAGAAAAGAATTAAAAGATTTTGTCTTCTTAAATGAGTGGGGAAAGAAATGGGAACTTTAATAATTTTTTTAATATTTAATACTAAAATAATGGATTTAGATAGCCTAAAACCAAAGATGAAAGGTTATGGACTTTCTACTTTTTCTGGTATTTTACCTGATACTTTTGAATGTGAAATTATTGATATTATAAGAAATGTTGAACCAAAAAGAAATTTAATTATTGCTAAATTGGCAAAACAAAATTTGGAAAAAAGTGGAGTTGTTGCTGGTATGTCTGGAAGCCCAGTATTCATTAATAATAAATTAATTGGAGCAGTTGCGTATTCTTGGGAATTTCAGAAAGAGCCAATCTGTGGAATTACCCCAATTTATGAAATGCTTTATCCCGAAAGTTTTCCTAAAGGAGGAAATTTACCAGTAAGGAATTTTACTTTACCAATTGCTTTAAGTGGCAATTTGGATGAAAAAGCAACAACCCTTTTTAAACAATTATTTCCCAAAAATATTACCCTCTTATTTTTACCAATGGGAGGAAGTGAAAAAAAGGAAAAAGAAATTTTACCTTCCTTTGGCTATGCAGTAGGCGTTAATATTATTGACGGCGATTTAAAAGCAGCAGCTATTGGTACATTAACTTATATAAATAAAGATACTATATACGCTTTTGGCCATCCTTTATTTAATTTTGGCGAAGTAGAACTACCATTAACTTTAGGAAAAATCCATTGTGTAATGCCGGCCTATGACCTTTCTTTTAAACTCTTTTCACCTATAAAGGAAATTGGCATTATTAATTACGATTACCAAACAGCAATTAAAGGTCTTTTAAATAAAAAAGCAAAAAAAATTCCAGTAAGAATAAAAATTAAGGATAATAATAAAAAAGAAATTTATACCTACGAAGTTTGTAACCATTATAAATTAATCCCTTTCCTATTGCCGATTTGTTATTCTTTCTCCTATTACTCTTTTGCTTTGGGGAGACCTCTCAATTATACCATTAAAAATAAAATAAAATTAAGGCTCTCTTCAAAAGATAAAAAAGAAGAATTTGTTTATGAAAAAATAACTATATCCGATGAACCAAAAAGTTGGGAAATTTACGATTTCTATAATGAATTAAAAACTATCTTAGAAAACCCTTTAGAAAAAGTAGAAATAGAAAATTGTGAAATAGAAAGCGAATTTTTGCAAGAAAAAAGGGCAGCAAAAATTTTAAATATAAGTTTAAATAAAACCACCTTTCAACCAAAGGATGAAATGAAAATAAATATAACTTTACAAGATTTTGAAGGGAAAATTTTTGATAAAGAGATAATTTTAAAAATTGATTTATCCCCTTCCCAATACTTTCTTTTTATTGGCAACCCTGATGAGTTATTTTCTATTTTTCCATTAAGAGAAGAAAGGTCTTTTTTAAAATTATTAGAAAATATTAAAAAAGGGAAAAAAGGGAATTTATTAAAATTGGCAATCTATTCTCAAACAAAAGGAATAATTTTAAAAGACTTAGGATATTCTCTGCCTTTATCGTTAAGAAGATTAAAAGAAAAAAGTCTTTCCGAAATTTCTTCTTTTACTATTTATTATGAAAAAGAAGAATTATCCGATTATTTTATCACTAACTCCAAAACTCTCATTTTTGAAGTTAAGGAGGAAAAATGAAGATTTTAATTTTTTTATTGTTTTTTTTAAATACTAAAAAAAGTTTCCAAGTAATGCTTGATAAGGATTCTTTAATTTATTTATCACCAAAAATTGAAGAAATTTTAAAAGTCGAGGGAACTTTTATCTATGATTTCACTGTCTCTAAAAAGGGAATTTTTTTAAGCACCGGTGATAAAATTTACCATAATGATAAAGTTATTTACGAAGAAAAAGAAAATAACCTTTTTGCTTTAACTATCAATAAAGAGAATCTCTATTTTGGTGTATCACCCGAAAGTGTAGTTTATGAATGGAAGGATAACAAAATAATAAGAAAATATAAAATTCCAGCCAGCAATATTTTAAGAATGGTTCCTTCAGAAAAAAATATCTTACTCGGCACTTCTTATCCGGCTTTAATTTATCAAATTGGTAAAGAAGAAAAAATTCTACAAAAAATTCCTGATGAAAACATCTCGACTTTAACTTTAAAAAAAGAGACTTTATATATTGGGACTTCACCAAAAGGTTATCTCTATCAACTGGCAATCAATAATCCAAAAGATTTAAAACTCCTTTTAGATTGCGAAGAGGAAGAAATTAAAGATATTGCAATAAAGGATAATTTAATATATTTTATCACCAATTCTGATAAGAAAATGCCTTCTTTATATTCCTTTGATAAAATAAAAAAGGAAATAAAAGAAATCTTTTCTTTTTCTTGTTCTACCCTTTTTTCTTTAACCATAAAAGGGGAAACCTTATTTGTTTGCGGAAGTGATAATATTTTATATAGAATTATTCCAGAAAAAAATTATTATTTAATTTATGGGTTCAATTGTGAGGCATTAACAAAAATCTTTCTTTACGAAAATGAAATCTATTTAGCAAGTGGTTATCCACCCAAGATATATAAACTAAAAAAGGAATTGGCAAAAGAAGGAAGTTATTTATCCCCAATAATTGATTTAAAATTTATCTCCAAATTTGGTAAAATGGAAATAGAGAGTTATTTACCTTTATTATCTTCTTACGAAATTTGGACAAGAAGCGGCAGTAATAATATTATTGACGAAAGCTGGTCAGAATTCGAAAGATTAAAAGATAATAAAATAAAAAGCCCAGAAAATCGTTATTTCCAATATTTAATAAAATTAAAGAGAGAAAAAGGTGAAGAAAGTCCAATTATAAAAAAGGTTAGATATTTTTATAAAAATATTAACCAGCCACCAAAAATAAAAACTATTAAAATAAGTTCGGATTCAGAAAATCCAAGAATAAAAATAATAAGATATGAAGCCTTTGACCCTAATAATGATTCTTTAATTCATAATTTATATTACCAAATAAAAGACGATGAAAATTGGTTTTTATTGGTAAAAGATATTAAAGAAAATGAATATAAACTGGACGGAAGGATTTTACCCGATGGTTTTTATAAAATAAAATTGATAACCAGTGATGAAGTAACCCAAATAAAAAGTGAAGCCTTAAAAGATTCGATTATCTCTGATGAATTTCTTATTGATAACACTCCACCCCAATTAATCTCCTTTGATAAAGAAAAGAAAGGGGAAAAATATCACTTTAAAATAAAAATAGCTGATTCTCTCTCAACCATTAAAGGCTTTTATTATTCCATTGATAACGAAAAAGAAGAAAAACTTTTATCGGCTGATGGAATTTTTGATGATAAAGAAGAGGAATTTATTTTAGAAATAAAAAAAGAAAGCTTTCTTTTAAATATCAGATTTTTTGATGAATATTTAAATGAAAAAAGATTGAATTGGTTAATTAAATAATTAAATTTATTTATGGACAAAAATTAGTCAGCAATATTCTCTTAAAGGCTTATGGGTTGATAACGAAATTACTCAATAAGTTTCTGATTTTCTACTATTACTTCCTTTGCTCTTATATCGGAGGCACATAAGATAAGTGGTCAAAATAATACACTAAATACTAACAATCATTAAGAATCAAATTGATTGTAATAAATTTTTTATTAAAATATTAACATGAAAAGAATTTTTATTTTTTTAGTTTTATTTAATTTTTTAGTAATTAAAGGAAAAGAGATTGATAAACCGATGGGTGATTGGTGTTATACAATTCCGCTATTAGTAGAATTTCAAGAAGGAAAAAGATTGCAAAGGCCAAATTTATCAGGCCCGGTTGAATATATTGAGAGAGAAAGATTTCGGGTGCATTATACGAGAGTGGGTAGAGATGCGGTAACCCAAGCCTATGCTGAGTCAGTTGCTTCTTATATTAGTTATTCCTGGGCAAAACAGATTGACAGCCTAAATTGGCCTGAACCGCCTCCCGATTACGGTCTGGGAGGAGATAATAGATTTGATATTTATATTCGGGCAATGCCTCAAGGTATTGCTGGTTATTGTGCTGCAGAATATGAATATCCCTATCCTTATCCCAATGGTGCCACTTCTTATATTGCTGTGGGTAATAATTTAAGTATTGGTGGTTTTCTTAAAATTGTCTGTGCTCATGAGTTTAACCATGCTCTGCAATTCCGTTTTTCTTCTCGCGAAGATGGATTTTGGTATGAAAATACCGCCACTTGGATGGAAGATGTTTGTTTTGAAGAGATAAATAGTTATATTAGTTATCTCCCAACTTCTCCAGGGCCCTTAACTACACCTTATTATCCAATCACTACTTTTATTCAAGGAGGTCTTTTTCAATATGCTGGTGGTATTTGGGCAATGTTTTTAGAAGATAAATATGATAAAGAATGTTTAAGAAAAATTTGGGAGCGACAGGGACAGGTATCGGGTAATAATACCTTAGAAGCCTTTGATTATGTTTTGAGAATTTTTTATAATAGCAGCTTTAATGAGGCCTTAAAAGAATATGGGATTTGGCGATATTTTACCGGTAATAGAGCTGATACAATAAGATTTTTTAAAGAAGGCCATCTCTGGCCCAGTGTTTCCTTTATGAGAACTCACAATTCTTACCCAGCTTCCGGAAATTCTATTTCTTACGAACCGGTTGTTCCTGGTGGTTGTGATTATATTCAATTTACTGAGGGTGGTGGCAAATTATTTCTCTCTTTTGATGGTGACGATGGTTTTAATTGGAAAGCAGTGGTTATTGGCTATCAGAGCGAAGAGCCAAGAATTTATGAAATAAATTTAAACAATCAAGCACACGGACAAGATTCTTTTAATTGGCGCTTAGAAGATAACTTTACTTTAATATCAATTATTGCCCATTGGGAGTATGGCATCGGTTATCAATTAAATTTTAATTACCAAGCAAATATAAGAATTTTACACGATATTGGTATTGAAAGACTCTCTGGTTTTTCCTCTATCAGCGATTCGAATTCAATTTTATATCCTAATGCTTTAATAAAAAATTATGGCCAATTTAACGAGAATTTTCAGATAAAATTAACCTGCGGTGATTTTTATACTGATATAAAAACAGTCAGTTTAACTCCTAATAGCACTCAAATAATATATTTCAATCCTTGCACCTTAAAGAAAAGAAATTATCAAAATTACAAATGTACAGTGTTACTTACTACTGATGAAAGACCTTCCAACAATTCTAAAGAAGGAAGAGTATTTGTTAGAGTTAGAGATGTTGGGGTATTAAAAATAATTGAACCCAGCGGCTATGTCGGACAAGGAAGTTATATCCAACCAAAAGCAAAGATAAAAAATTTTGGTAATATAAGAGAAGAGTTTGATATTATCTTCACCATCAATAATTGGCAGGCAATAAAAAGAATATCATTAGCTGCCAACAGTGAGATAGAGGTTACCTTTGACTCCTTATGGTATGCTTCCGACACCGGCCAATATGTTTGTAAATGTTCAACAAGATTAACAAACGATATGAACCCAATTAATGATAAAATAGAAGAAATATTCTATGTGACTTTACCAGCAATTAGTGAAGAAAATTACTTTAATAACCTCCTTAAAAATCACAGAAACATTGAAATCTTTGATATCAACGGAAGAAATGTCAATAATAAAAAACTCAAAAGAGGCATCTACTACCTACTCATAAAAGAGAAAGGTATTTTTAGAAAGTTTATAATATTAAAGTAGTAGGAAATCTCAATGGGAAAAGTAAATTAGTTAATCCTTAAATTTCTATATAAAGTGTATATTTATTAGTCTTTACCAAAATTCTAATTTACCAATAAAAACTTAAAAAGAAAATCTAAAAGATATTCGTGATGAAACAAATTAATAAAATTATGAAAAATCTTGGTTTAACTTCTTTCATAACAATGTCTTAGCTAATTAGATTTTAACAAAAAAGTAGTGACCTTTAGGGCCTTTTTTCGTTATATATATAAAAGGAGAGTTTATGGATAATAAGATTAAAAAAATATTCCCTTATTGTGAATTGGAATTACAAAAAGTTGGTATTCCGAAGATATTAGATTTTGAGATAGGATTAAGAAAAAGGAGGTATTAAGAAGTAAATAATTAATTCTCTTAAATATCTTTTTAGCCTTACTTTTATAAAACAAGGGAATTTTGCGTTCTATAAAGAAGGGGGCTGTATAGTATATGGTATAGTATCTTAATGAAAAAAAGAAAAAGTCTTAATAAAACCTACTTCAATACTCCCTTATTCTGCCGAATTTAAACTTTATTATTGTCATTATTTTAATTAAAAATCTTCTCTCTAACTTCCCTATTGTAACCAATTTGATTTTAAGGAATTTTTTATTAAATTTTAATTATGGAAAATCTTTTTGCTCCCTGGCGGATGGAGTATATTGAAAAAGGAAAAAAAGAAAATTGTATCTTTTGCGAAGTTCTTCAAGAAAATAATGATGAAAAAAATCTTATCCTTCTTCGTCAAACTCACTCCTTTTTAATAATGAATAAATACCCTTACAATAATGGCCATTTAATGGTTGTTGCTAATCTCCACAAGAAAGGTATTGAAGATTTTAATAACGAAGAAGTTTTAGATATTTTCTCTCTCTTATCAAAGGCAATTCAAGTATTAAAAAAAGTTTTATCTCCGCAAGGATTTAATATTGGTATAAATTTAGGTGAGGTTGCTGGTGCGGGTGTTAAAGACCATTTTCATATTCATATCGTTCCCCGCTGGCTAGGAGACACCAATTTTATGCCTATTCTTTCAGAAACAAAGGTTATTTCTGAACATTTAAAGATTACTTACCAAAAACTTCTCCCCCATTTTAAAAAATGATTAAGGGAGTGATTTTTGATTTAGATAATACATTAATTGATTTTGTTAAAATGAAAGATTTAGCGATTGAAGCGGCGATTAATTATATGATTGATGCGGGCCTTAATATGGATAAAGAGGAAATTAAAAAAGAGATTTATAAAATTTATGAAGAAAAAGGGATTGAATATCAAGAGGTCTTTCAAGATTTTCTTTTAAAAAAGTTTGGCGAGATTGATTATAAAATTTTAGCCGCTGGGATCGTTGGTTATCGTCGAGCAAAAGATTTTAGTTTGGTCCCTTATCCCCATACTGAATATACCCTTTTGGAGTTAATCAAAAGGGGGTTAAAATTGGCAGTTATTTCTGATGCGCCAAAACTGCAAGCCTATTTAAGATTGTGTTATTTGGGATTTTTAAACTATTTTGATTGTGTAGTTGCCTATGAAGATACCAAAAAGAAAAAACCCGACCCAGAACCCTTTTTATTAGTGTTAAAAAAGTTAAACTTAGAACCAAAAGAAGTAATAATGGTTGGTGATTGGCGAGAAAGGGATATCATTGGTGCCAAATTAGTTGGCATAAAGACCGCCTTTGCTCGCTATGGTGATACCTTTAATACAAAAGAGAGCAACGCCGATTATGAATTAAATGATATTATTGAAATTATTAAAATTGTTGATGAATTAAATAAAAAAAGATGATTTACGGAATTGGTATAGATATTGTAGATGTAAAAAGAATTGAGAGAATGATAAAAAATAAAAAGAAAAAAAGTTTAACGAAAGTTTTTTCTTTAAAAGAGATTGAGTATTGTGAAAAATATAAAGAAAAAAGATATCTCCATTATGCAGGTAGGTTTGCTTTAAAAGAGAGTTTTATTAAAGCAGCAAACAGAGCTTTTCCTTTGCGAGATATTGAAGTAAGAAATATAAATAATGTCCCAAAAATTTTTGGCAAAAAAGCAGTGAAAAAATTCCTAAAAGACAAAGAAGTTTTTTCTTCCATCTCTCATATTGAAGATTATGCAGTTGCTTTTTGTTTAATATGTCAAAAAAATTCCCAACAATAACAGTAATTAGCATTCTCTTTGCCCTTTTTCTTTGGTCTCTAGCAATTTTAGAAAAGGAGCATACTTTAAAAATAAAGATGAAAATAAAAATAGAAAAACTTCCTTCAGAGCTTTTTTTGTTAAGACAGTCACCCAAAGAAATTGTTTGTGAAATAAGGGGAAAAGGAAGGGATTTTTTAAATCATCAAAAATATTTAAAAGAATATAAATTAGATTTTAGTGAAATCTCAAAAACACCTATTGAAAAGTTTCCTTTTCGCCTCCGTTTTTATATTGATTTAGAAGAGATAAAAAATATTAAAGAAATTCGTTTACTTTCTTATTCTCCCCATTATTTAGAAATAGAGATAGATAAAATTGCCGAAAAAGAAATAAAGATAAAACCAGTTTTTAAAGAGGAACATGAAGATTATTTTTTAGTAGAAACTTCAGAAAAGAAGATAAAGATTCGGGGGCCGAAAAGTGAATTAGATTTCTTAAAAGAAATTTATACCGAATCTTTAGATTTAAAAAAATTAAAAATTTCCTTTGATTCTGTAAAAAGAAGATATTATGCCGAAACCTTTGTTTCTCTTATAAATCCTAACAGAAATTATTTCCAATTAGAAAAAGAAAAAATTAAATTAGAATTTTCTTTTGTAAAAATTATTGAAAAAGAGTTTAAAAATATACCAATAAATCTTTTTACCAATTTAAAGACAAAAATCACACCAAAAACTTGTCAAATTATTGTAAAAGGCCCTGAGCACATTTTAGATACCTTACAAAGCAAGAATATTAGAGTGATAATTAATGCCTTTAATTTAAAAAAAGGAAAATATAAATTACCAGCAGAAATTATCTTACCAAAACAGATTTCTTTTAAAAAATGTTTGCCTGAAAAGTTTGAATTGGAGGTTTTTTAAAATGTTAGTGTTAGGAATTGATACCAGTTGTGATGAAACAGCAGTAAGCGTAGTAAGAGATGGTCAAGAAATTTTAAGTAATATTGTTGCCTCCCAGGTGATTCATTCAAAATATGGTGGGGTAATTCCTGAGGCAGCAGCAAGAGCCCATATCCAAGCTATTTTACCAATTACTGAGATCGCCTTAAAAGTAGCCAATATCTCCTTAAGAGATATCAACTTAATTGGAGTAACTAATGGACCGGGACTTATTGGCTCTTTACTCTGTGGACTTTCTTTTGCCAAAGCCTTATCTTTTTCTCTAAATGTTCCTTTCTGTGCAGTAAACCATTTAGTAGGTCATATCTATTCTTTAATTTTAGAATACAAAAATCCACCTTTACCGATGATTGTCTTATTAATCTCTGGAGGTCATACTGAGTTATACCTTTTAAAGGAAAATTTAGAATACGAACTTTTGGGCCAAACAATGGATGATGCTTGTGGTGAAGCTTTTGATAAAGTTGCCAAGATGCTTAATAAACCTTATCCTGGCGGTCCCTATATTGAAAAATTAGCAAAAAAGGGCAAAAGAAATATCAATTTTCCCATCCCTGTTTTAAAAAATTATAATTTTTCCTTCTCCGGATTAAAAACAGCTGTTCTATATTACCTGAAAGAAAATCCCAGTTATAATGAATATGATGTTGCCCATTCTTTCCAAGAGACAGTGATTGATTATCTAATATTAGCCCTTAACAAAGCCTCTGAGGAGTTTAATATCAAAAATATCGGTGTTGTAGGTGGAGTAGCAGTGAATGAAAGACTAAAAGAAAGACTAAATCTTTTAGCACAAGATAAAAATTATCGAATTTTTATACCGAGAAAGGAATTATGCTTAGACAACGGCGCAATGATTGCTTGCGCTTCTTATTATCAGTATCAAAAAGAAGGTCCTTCGGATTTTAGTGTGGAAGCCTTTGCCAATTAAAAGATGATCGCCCAAAAAATAACTGTAATAAGTATTTTTTTAAATATCATCTTATCTTTTTTAAAAATCTTTTTAGGAATTTTAGGAAAAAGTCAAGCAATTATTGCCGACGGAATTCATTCTCTTTCTGACTTGATTACTGATTTGGGCGTTTTATTTTCTCTTTCTCTCTCCCAAAAAGAGAAGGATATTACTCACCCTTATGGCCATTATCGGGTGGAAAATCTTTCGGCATTAATTCTTGCCATCGTTTTAATTGGCACTTCTTTTTATTTAGGTTTCTATTCTTTTATTACCTTTTTAAACATCTTAAATAAAAAAGTTACAAAAGAAATTTCTTCTTATGTATTAATTGGTTCAATCTTAACAATTTTATTAAAAGAAATCCTTTTTAGGGTAACAAAAAAGATTGGTGAAAGATTAAATAACTCCCTTTTAGTTGCTAATGCTTATCATCATCGTTCGGATGTCTTTTCTTCTATTGCAACAACTATTGGAGTTTCCTTAGCAATCTTTTTTGGAAAAGAATATCTTATATTAGACCCGATTATTAGTTTTATTTTAATAGTAATTATTGTAATAACCGGTATAAAAATCTTCATTAAAGAAGGCAAAATTTTAATTGATACCCAAATTGAAGAAAAAGAGAGAGAAAAAATTGAAAAGATTATTAAAGAAAGTGAAGGAGGTAAATATGCCCACGATATTAGAACGAGAAGGAGCGGTGGGAAGATTTTTATTGACTTCCATTTAAGTTTAGATAAAGAGCACAATCTATTTTCTGCCCATCAACTTACTGAAAATTTAGAAAAGGAAATTAAAGGAAAAATAGAAAACGTGGAAGAGGTTTTTATCCACTTAGAGCCAAAAGAGGAGCCGATAGAAAAAGAAGAATTAGAAAAGGTTATTTATCAAAATTTAAAAAATTTAAAAGAAATAAAAGAGATAAAAAAGATAAAAATCTTTCCCTTTTATGAAGCCTATCAAATAGATTTAGAAATAAGAATTAGAAAAAATTATTCTTTAACAAAAATCCATGAGATAATCCATAAAATTGAAGAAGAATTAATGAAATTAGATTTTATAAAAAAAGTAAATATTCATATTGAGCCATAAATTGAAATAAATTGAAAAATAAATAATAATCTCTATAATTTTAAATATGAAAAAAGATTTAATTTCATTAAGAGACTTAAATAAAAAGGAGATTATCTTTTTATTTAAAAAAACAAAGGAATTAAAAAAGCTTTTTCAAAAGAAGAAAGTCATAAATTTATTAAAAGGAAGGATAGGTGCTCTCTTATTTGAAAAGCCCTCCTTGAGAACAAGAGTGACTTTTGAAACTGCTTTGAAACAATTAGGTGGTGATTCTATTTATCTCAGTCCCCAAGATGTTCAAATGGGAAAAAGAGAAAGTGTAAAAGATATTGCCCAAAACCTTTCCAGATGGGTTGATTTAATTATTGTAAGAACTTTCTCCCATAATATTACTAAAGAATTAAAAGAATATAGCACAATTCCGGTAATTAATGCCTTGGATGATTATGAACATCCCTGTCAAGCTCTGGCCGATTACTATACTATTTGGGAAAGAGAAAAAAATATAGAAAAAATAAAATTGGGATTTATTGGTGACGGAAATAATGTCTGTCATTCTTTAATGATTGGTGCCAAAATATTAGAAATTGATATGATGGTTGCTACTCCTAATGGTTATGAACCTGATAAAGAAATAATTGAATTTTCAAAAGGTAGGGTTTATATAACTAACGATCCAAAAGAAGTAGTAAAAGAATGTGATTATATTTATACCGATGTTTGGGTTTCAATGGGACAGGAAAGTGAAAAAGAAAAAAGAATTAGAGATTTCCAAGGATTTCAAATTAATTCGGAATTATTAAAATTGGCAAAAAGGGATTATAAGATTATGCATTGTTTACCTGCCCATCGGGGTGAAGAAATAACTGATGAGGTATTGGACGGCAAAAATTCTATTGTTTTAGATCAAGCAGAAAATCGGTTACACATTCAAAGGAGTTTAATTCTATATTTATTAAATCTCATAAAACTCCCTTCTTCTATCAAGAAATAGATCGTTTTTATCGGTCACTTTTTTATTATTAGCCTCTTCAGTATTAATTTTTACAACTTTTAATACTTCTTCATCTTCGGCTTTCATTAAGATTTCACCTTTTGGGGAAACTATCTGACTTTTTCCTAAAAATTTCAATTCCTTATCTCCTCTTTTTTCTACACCTATTCTATTTGCTAATATCCAAAATATATGATTTTCCAATGCCCTTACTTGGGTTATCAAAGGAGCATAAGGCAAAACCAAATTGGAGGGGTGACAAATAATCTGTGCTCCTTTTATCGCTAATGTCCTTGCTGCCTCTGGAAAAAAATAATCAAAACAGATTAAAATTCCAATTTTTAAATTGTTATAATTAAAAATATTCAATTTTAAATTACCTTTTTCAAAAATGTCCTTCTCATCTTTAAAAAGATGAATTTTTCTATATAATAAATAATCGCCTTCAGGCGCAACAATTAAAGCAGAATTATAAAAGTTGTTATTATCCCTTTCTAAAAACCCACCTGCAACGATTGAATTATAATTTTTTGCCAAATGCCTTAAAAAATAATAAGTCTCTCCCTCCACTTTCTCCGCAAATTTAGAAACCTCTTTTTCATCTAAAAATAAATACCCACAAGAAAAAAGTTCGGGTAAAACAATTATTTTTAAAGATTTAATTTCTTTTATCTCTAAAAAAAGATTCTCTACTTTTTTAAAATTTCTTTCTTTGTCACCCCAACAAACACTAAACTGACAAAAACCAATATACATCTCCATAATTAATTATATTATAATAAACTGTATATTAAAATCAAAATATTTTAATAGCATTGATTTTACATAACTTATATAAATTTTGCGACAAATAAAATTGTCGCATTTTTTTATTGACTTTATTAAATTTTTTTTTATAATTATAAATATATGCCAGGCTTTAAGGATGGGAGTATAATAAAAGACCGATATCAAATTTTATCTTTTTTAGGGGGCGGTTTATTTAGTGAAGTATATAAAGCAAAAGATTTAATTAATGATAGAATTATTTCTTTAAAAATTTTAAAACCGGAATATAAAGAAATTCCTGAATATTCTTCCAGGATTGCTAAAGAATTTTATTTTCTTACCCATTTTAATCATCCTAATATTATTACTGTCTTAGATTTCAACTATACTGAAAATTCCTTACCCTTTTTTACAATGGAATATTTTGAAGGATTACCGATTGATAAATTTTTCCAAAATGGTTATAATGATGATTTGCTTTTAGTTCTTATTGAAATATTAAAAGCCTTGGATTTTATTCATTCTTTTTCAGTAATTCATGGGGATCTAAAGCCCGAGCATATTCTGGTTTCAATGAAGATTGATAAATATGGAGAAAAGGAGCCGATTGTTAAACTATTAGACTTTGGGTTTACTGAAAAGGTATCTTCCCTTTCTTTAGAATTAGGAGGAACGATAGGATATTGTGCACCGGAATTGTTAAAAGGCACTTATATTGACCCAAGAACAGATTTTTATTCTTTAGGAGTTATTTTGTATGAAATCATCACAAAAGAAGGTCCTAAGAAATATTCTGATAATATTTTGAAATTCTTAGAAATGATTATTAAAGAAAAAATTCCTTTTTGTGAAGAGGTTGCTAAAAAGAATAATTTACCAATCCCGCCAAAAAAATTTTCCTTATTAGTTCATAGCTTATTATCTTATAATGTAAATAGAAGACCAAATTATGCCTACCAAATTTTTGAGGTTATAAAACCTCTATTAAAAAAAGAAAAATCTTTTGAATTCAAAATCTACCGAAAAAGCATAACCCCAACAAGTTTTATTGGTCGGGAAGATATTTTAGAAAAATTAAAGAATTTATTTAAACAGGTTAAAGAAGAGAATCAAAGTAAATTTGTTTTGATTTTTGGTGAAAGAGGGGTTGGTAAATCAAGATTGGCCCAAGAGTTTAAATATTTTGTTCAAGTAGAAAATGCTTTAACTTTCAACTTTACTGGTGGTTCTCTGGGTGGCCGTTATTTTTCTCTCTTAGAACAACTTTTAAAAACCTTCTCTTTATACAATAAAGAATTGCTTAATTTTAAAATTGACTTAGAAGAATGGGATATAGAAACTGCTCAAAAAGAGCTTTATACTTTATACGAAATGATTTTCCAAACAATTCTGGAGGTGAGAAAAAAAGAAAACCGTCCTCTTTTCTTATTCTTTGATGATTTAGAATTAATGGATGGACTTTCTTTAAATCTTTTTAGATATATTACTTATGGCTTAGAAAAAGATGGAATTTTTGTCTTGGGTTGTTCTTTAAAAGAAGAAAGGTTTAAAGAATTTTGTGCCCTCTTTAAAAAAAGAGAAACCTTCTCTTTAATTGAACTTTCGCCATTAAATGAAGAGGAGTCTTTTCTTTTAATAAAAGACCTACTTCCTTCTTGTGTTAATTTAGAAGAACTGAGCAACGGAATTTATACTCTCACCGGTGGAAATCCTTTATTCATAATTGAAATAATTCACCATCTTTTAGAATCGGAAATATTAATTTTTACTAATGGAAAATTTAGTTATGATAAAGAAAAATTTGAAAAGTTTTTAATGGATTTTACTTCTTATCCGACAAATATTTCAACAATTATTAAAAATCGTATCAAAAGATTGTCAAAAGAAGAATTAGAAATTTTAAGAATTGGTGCCATTTTTGGTAAACCTTTCTCTGATGGGCTTATTAAAAAGACACTAAATTATGAAGAAGATTTTATTTACAAAAAACTCCAAAATTTAATAAACAGTAATTTCTTAAAACCAGTAATTTCGGAAAAAGGTTCCAAATATTATTTTACCTCTAAGGTATTAGAGGCAGTTATTCAAGAAGGAATTTTTTATGAAGAAAGAAAGTTATATCATCAAAAGATTGCCAATGCCTTAGAATTATTAGAACCAAAAGATAAAGATGAAATCCTCTTTGATTTGGCTTTCCACTATGCCCAGGGAGAAAATCTCGCAGAAGCCCTTTATTATACCAGTATAGCAGCAGAAAAAGCAAAATCTCTCTCCTTATTTAAAGAAAGTTTAGTTTTTTATGAAATGAAATTAAAATTCTTACCCAAAACTGCTAAACCAATAGAAAGAATTAACACAATGGAAGAGATTGGCAAATTACGAGAATTATTAGGACTGTATAATGAGGCAATTGATATATATAAACAAGCAATTAGTGTTGCTTTCACTGATAAAGAAATTTTAAAAGAAAAGAGTATTATAAGTAAATTTTTAAGAAAACAAGGAGTAGTTTCTCTTCATTTAGGGAAATATGAAGAAGCAATTAATTATTTTGATGAAGGTCTAAATTTTGAAAAAGATTTAAAGAGTGAAATGGCAATAAAATTATTAACCGATAAAAGTTTTGCTTTAATTGAAACAAATAGATTAGAAGAGGCTGAAAAAATTTTAGAAAAAGCACTGAATTTAAGCAGCAATTTAAAGAAAAAAGTAGAAAAAAGAATAAAAGCAAGTATTTATTATAATTTAAGTGTTCTTTATTGGCATCAGGGAAAATTAGATGATGCTATAAGAATTATAAAAAATGTTATGGAAATAGGGAAAGAATTTGAACCAAATCTTTTTAATCGCTTTGAACAATTTTATGCAAGTTTGCTTTTTATGAAAGGGAATTTAGAAGAGGCGGAAAAGATTTACAAAAAATCTTATAATGAAAGTTTAGAAAGAAAATCAATGGCAAATATCCTTTCAGCAGAAATTGGATTAGGTTCAATATTTGGAGAAAAATACGATTTTGATAAAGCAAAATATTATTTTGAAGAAGCATTAAGTAAAGCAAGAAAAACAGGAATGAGAGAACAAGAAAGAATTTGTTTAATAAACCTTGCTGGTTTATATTCTTTTTATAATTGGCAAAGGGCAGAGGAAATTTATCAGGAATTAATAGGAATTTACGAAAACCAACAAAAAGATTATTATTATTATGCATTAAATATCAATTATCTAGAACTATTAATAAAAATGGGAAAATTAAAAGAGGCAGAAGATTATCTAAAAATATTATTAGAAGAAAATAAGACCAAAATTTCCGAATATTATTTAAATGACCTTTTAACCAAATCAATAATTCTTTACTATTTAGCAAAAGGAGATTTTTCTCAATGCCATTTCTATTTTGAAGAATTGAAAAATTTAGTTAAAAAATTAAATAGAGAAGAGAATATTGAGTTTCAATTATTTTTCGGTGAATTCTATTTTCTTTTTTCTGAAATTAAGAAGGCAAAAGAGTGTGCTGAAAAAGTTTTATCAAAGGTTTCTGATAAAAAAGAAATTTTTGCCTATTTAAATAGCGAAAGATTATTAGGAGCTTGTGAAATGCTTCTTGGTAGATTAGAAGAAGGAAAAGAAAGATTATTTTCGGTTCTTTCTCAATATAAAAAGTTAAATATAAAATATGAATTAGCAAAAACTCTATTATTTTTAACTATTGGCTATAAAAAAATTTCAGAAACTTTAACCCCAACTTTTATATTTAGCGACACAATAGGATTTAAGAGTTTAGATAATAAAGAATTACAATCTTTAAAATCTTATTTAGAGGAAGCAAAACTGATTTTTGAAGATTATAACGCAAAAATGGATTTAGAACTTATTGAATTGTTAGAAAAACAAATTCAGGAATTAGAAAAAAGTGGAACATTAAAGGCTTCTGAAAAAACCCAGTATTTAAAAATTTTTTATCAAATATCAGAGATTATCAATTTAGGTATTGAGAAAGAGGACTTCTTTGAAAAAATTATTGATTTGACCATTGATGCGACAGGAGCGGAAAGAGGAATTCTATTTTTATTCCACCAAGATAAATTAGTTCCTGTCGCAGCAAGAGCAATTGACCATTCAACTTTGGAAGATGCGACACAAATTTCAATGACAGCAATAAAAAGAATAAAATATGTTCCTGAACCTATCTTAGTAAGTGATGCCTTAAATGACCCAAGATTTAAAAGTGCCAAAAGTGTTATTTTAAACAAAATCCGCTCCTTATTATGTGTTCCTTTAAAAACAAACGAAAAAATCGTTGGTGCGATATATTTAGATTCAAGAATAACTTCCCATATCTTCTTAGAGGAAGATAGAAGTTTATTAATGTCCATTGCTAATCTTTTGGCTGCGACAATTGATAAATCAAATATCTTTACAAGAATTCAAACTGATGCAATAGTTTCTCAGGAAAGGTTTGTAGTTGATGAAAAAACCGGATTTATTTTAGGAAAGTCAAAACAGATGAAACAGATTTATGAATTAATAGAAAAAGTCGCACCTGCGGAATGTACTATTTTATTAACTGGTGAAACAGGAACAGGAAAAAATGTTCTTGCTGAGTATATTCACCAGAAAAGCCGAAGAAGAGATAAAAAGTTTTATACCATTAATTGCGGTGCTCTTACCGAAACCCTTTTTGAATCAGAACTTTTTGGCCACGTAAAAGGTTCATTTACTGGCGCAGTAAGAGATAAAGAAGGTTTATTAGAAATGGCTGATGGTGGAACAATCTTCTTAGATGAAATATCCAACATACCTTTAAATACCCAACCAAAGATTTTAGAATTCTTGGAAACAAAAGTCATCAGAAGGGTAGGAAGCACTGAGACAAAAAGAGTTGATGTGCGACTTATTTGTGCGACAAACAAAAACTTAGAAGAAGAAGTAAAAAAAGGCACATTTAAAGAAGATCTTTATTATCGGATAAATGCTGTGACTATCCATCTTCCACCATTAAGAGAAAGAAAAGGAGATATACCATATTTTGCTAACCATTTCTTAAAAAGATTCTCCCAAATTTATAACAAATCAATCATCGGCTTTGATGAATTAGCAATGGCAGTGTTAATGGAATATCCCTGGCCAGGAAATATCAGAGAACTCCAAAATTTGATCCACTATGCAGTAGTTGCCTCAACAAAGAAAAGAATTTCTATAGATGATTTAATAAAAATTAAACCCCAATTTTCCGAAATAGCTCAAAAAATAACTACAGAAAAAACAAGCAAAAAAACTTTATCAAAAGAAGAAATTATTGAAGTATTAAAAAGCACCAAAGGCAATGTAAGTCACGCCGCCCAACAACTCGGTATCCACAGAAGACAATTACAAAGATTAATAAAAAGATATAACATTGACCGGACACAATTTAAAGAAATAATATAACTGTCGCAGTTAAAAACTTATTAATTTTATATCACTTATAAAATTTTCAAATAAATATTATAAATTTTTGTCACGTAATAACCTTTTTTTAATTTTTTATTTTTATAAATCATTTATTTTCAATAATTTTTTTAATATTATGTTTGGTATAAATAATGTAAAATATAAATGAACTCAAAAGGGAGGTTAATATGTTCGTAAGGTTTGTCCCACCACCGCCTCTACCAGTACCACCAAAGTAGAGGCAATTCTCCGATAGATAGAAGGGGGCAGATTTTTCTGCCCCCTTTTTATTTTTATCTTATTAATCCCAGCCAATCTCTTAATAAAAATTGGAGTCTTCCTAGAAGTAATGATACTCTAGCCATTACAGTAAAACCAAAAGAAGCACCGAAACCAATCATTAAAAAGATAATTCCGCATTTTGCCATAATTTTAGAAACTCCTTTCTGCTCTCGCGAGAAAAAGAAATAAATTATGGTGCAGACTATTCCAAATAAAGATATGATGCTAGCAATTAATAAATCGGTTCTTTCTAATAACTTTGGAGTTAATAGGCTACCTTGAATTTGTCTGATAATATTCGCTTGAAAAATTGCTGGAATGGCTACTCCTGAACCATAACCTAATACAAAACCGATCGGAATTCTTATCATCCAAGATAGATTTTTGAAAAAGACTGAAAAATATAGAATGCCAAGAAAGGCAGGAATTAAATTTATTAAGTTTCCTTGTTTAAACAATGGGATAATTAAATCGGGATATAAAAAGTTATGCCAGGTAATTGCAATTGTGTATCCAACCGAAACACCAACAAAGATATGTTCAGCAAATTTATAAAAGGGGTTATCGCCATATAAAAAGGAAAATATAAATAATGTCAATAATGCACTTATCCAAGTCCAAATATCCAAAGAGATATTCATCTTTTCCTCCTTAATAAGAAATAACCAATATTTCCAATTATTACTAATATCATTATGATTAAATGGGCGAAAGATTGGGAATCCATAAGTTGGGTAGCACTCTTAAAGGCTTTAGAATATCCATATTTTTCTACCAAATATTCATATTCCGAAGCGCCCTTTAAACCTGATAAAAGACCAGTTAATTGTCCAGACTGTAAATAAGGATAAGCATCAGCCGCAGAAACAGCAGTAACACCTGCTCCAATCTTTACCCCATATCTTGTTTGGGCATAAGCAATCCAATCACCATAACCAGGAGAGCCAGCAGAAATACTCACCATAAAAGGAATATCTTTATAAGTTTCTACCTTTTGTGCCAAAGGTAAATTTTCTAACGGATTTTTATAATAATCTGTTGGAAAAGTTTCTTTTAGACTTCTTCCTAATCCTAAAATCACAGCAGTTATTCCTGGTTTCCAGCCAAGAAAAATGTAATCTTTTCCGTATTCTTTATTATATTCTTTTGCTATCAATTTTAATCCCTCTTCACCAATTCCTACACCAGTAATCCATAAACCAAGAACAATCACCGGAATGTTTTTGGCAAAACAGTGTCTTAATATAGAAAGATACATTGGATATAATTCAGGCATCGATTGGGGATCAAAATCAATAGAAATTAGAACGGGTTTCTCACCATTTAAATTATCAATCGCCTTAAATAAATCATAAGTTCTTATTGATACTTTCGTTGTCAAATTGAGAGGTTTAAATAACGGAAAAATAACAAATATTGCCAAAATCAAAAAGATAATTCTTCTTGGTATTTTAGTTAAAAGTTCTAAAAATTTCATAATCACCTCCTACCACCAAGCCAGCCTCTCTCAATTCCTAAGATAATTTTAAGAGAAGTAGCAATCACACCCAAGGCAACTCCAAAGAGGATTCCTCTTTTTGCTGCCATATTCGGAACCGATAATATCCATTCAGCAATGGCGGGAAAATGGGGTGAAATCCAATTGCCGATTGGCACCATTCCTAACATAACAATAAAGGCAGAGATTAAAAGCAGAGTTGCTTCAAAAGTCCTTGCTCTAAATGCCCGATAGGCTGCTGATGCCATATAAAAAGCCAAAATAGAAAACATCGTGGCTCCCAAGGGAACTAAGATATTATTAAAAATCGTCCGAATTGGTGCCTTTGGACCTATTCCAAAAACCAGTCCCAAAACTGCAGTAATTACTAACGCTAATAAAGTAAAAATACTATAAACAAAACCACTTTTTCTTCTTTTTACTGCTTCAATATGCCTCAAAGAAATACTTCTCACACCTAAAACTAAAGCAAAGGCTGAAATTATCCTTATCCATTTTATTATTGTATCAAAAAATTGCTGCGATATTGGATGGGGAGAAAAAAATTGGATAATCATTAAAATACCCATTATAAAACAAAGACCTAATGGCAAACTTCTTTGCATAAAACCTCCTTTTTATTTTAAGAAACATTAAAAAACTCAATTATTTTTGAGAAAATTGAGAAAGTAGGGAAATTAGAAAGTAAAAGTAATAAAGAACTAATAAGTAAAATAAATAATATAATTAATTTTCCATAATCTTGTCCTTTTAAAGAACCTAAAAGAAGAGGCTCTCTTGATAAATAGGCTGAAGCAGCATATAATTCTTCACCAATTAATGTGTAATCACAAGCAACAATAAAAAAGGGTAATTGGGGAACCATATCTGTTCCGGCAATCTGAATAGCACCAGTTGCCGCACCTGTTTCTGCCAAGATTAATGATTCGGCATAAAAAGTTCCCAAAAAGAAATTAGTCGCCGGCTTTTCTCTCACCATAATACCATCGACTGCTGCGGTATAAGCAAATTGGCTATCAGTAATATAAAAGATATTTCCCTCTTTGAAGGCATCAGGTCTGCCAACATTACTATATGCCTCTTTAACCACTTCATAAGCAACCGTATAAACCAATACATCTCTGTTAGGAACTAACAAAGTAGTATCATATTGGGCAGCTTTCTTTGCTACTTCACCAAGAATATTTAAAGCAGCAATTGTCGCAATATCAGCAACACTTCCAATACCAGGAACAAACAAAATTGGTTTGCCCATTTCCGTTGCCCTACCTACTGCTTCTTCCACCGCATCTAAACCACTTATCCTCCTGATAAAAAGCTTCTCACCCTTCCTTGCCTTTTTGATAAAATAAAGAATAAGAAAAGAGAAGACAATAATGCCAACTAAAACATTAATCCTCGCAGTATTAAAGAATTGGGCTTTAGGAATTCCATAACCAATATTAGAAGAAAACTTTAAAGTATCTTTTATCCCAATCACCTGATAGGAATAAGTTTTATTTCTCACAACTTTATCATCAATGAAGCACCTCTCTTCCCTTGTCAACTTACCGATTAAAATAAAATCTTTCCCTTCTTCTTTCCGATAGATTTGATAATAATCAACATCCATTGGTTTAGTAATAAGAATTGTCAATGAATTACCCGCATCATTCGGCGTATCCAAAACCTTTATCTCCAACGAAAAAATTAAACTAAAAATAAGCAAATTAAAGAAAAGAAATTTTTTTCTCATAAGATAAATATATTAAAAGAGCTCAAAAATTCAAGTTTTAAGGAAATTATTAATTAGAAGAGAGTAAGAGGAAAGTCTTTTTTCGTATAATTTATAATCAGGATAAATTTTTTCTATTAACAATTTAAAATCTTTTCTATGATTCTTTATTAAAAGATGACACATTTCATGGTAAATGACATATCTAATCAAATCTTCTGGTAAAAACTCCAAATTCTTATTTAGAATTATCTTATCTTTTTTACAACTTCCCCATCTCCTTTTCATTTTTCTAAATACTATCTCTTTTGGTTTTACTTTTAAAATTTTAGCAAACTCTTCAACAGCAGAAAAGATTAGTTCTTTAAAATTGTTAGCCATTATTATAAAGGTATTCAAAAATATCTTTATGAAGTTTATCAAATCTTTCGTATTCCCAATTATATTCAACTCTTTTCTCTGCCAGAAATTCTCTTATCTTTTTTTCAATCTCTTTTTTAATTGTTGGATTTTTCTGCCAGTCTTTAAATAAAAAATCTTTAATTTTTGTATATAAATCTTTGGCAATGTTTATAATTTTATCCTTCCCATCTTTCATCTCCCTTTCTAAGAAAATAAATATTCCATATTCTAAATCACCTAAACCACTCTCTTTTTTCTCCTTTTCTTTCTCTTTGAGAAAATTTAAAATCTCTACCCCTTCTTTATATAAAACTTTTTCATCAATCTTTCGTTCCCGCCATAACTTAACAAGTTCTCTTACCTTATGGGCAATACTCTTATATATCGGATTTCTATCTCCATAAATAATTACCAAATATTCCAAATTAGAGATTAGGGCAATAGATTTTTCATCCTCGTTCAATTTTGAGTTTTTTATTAATTCTAAATAATTTGTATCCAATACTGCTGGTTTAGTAATTTCAATCAAAGGTTTTATCTCAATCAAATTATAAATAATACTTATTGTCTTTTTATAATACTTTTCAACTTTACTCTCATCAATCTGGGGTTTCATTAACTTTTTATAAAACTCATATAAACTGCTATACCATTTATACTCTAAAAGATATTCAACCTTTTCCCTTATTGGACCTAAAAACTCAAATAACTTTCTTAAAGGCAGATAAAGTTCTAAAAATTCCTTCTCTTTACTCTCCTCTTTTAAAATTTTAATTGCCGAATCTAAACTCTCTCTATCAAAATTACCAACAAGAGCCCCAAAAATCTCTTTCAATTTATCTAAAATCTCTTTAAACTTATTTACTTTTTCTTCTGTTGTAACGATATTTTTTACTATACCTTTTTTATCTTCTTCTAAATAAAACTTTAATGCCTTCTCAATATATTTCAAAACACCAACATAATCAACTACCAAACCTGCTGGTTTTAAATTCTCATTAAGTTGATAATAGGGCCGATTTGTTCGGGAGATTGCCTGTAATAATCTATGCTTTTTTAACACCTTATCAAGATAGATGACAATCAGCTTCTCTTCATCAAAACCTGCCAACAACATATCAGTAACAATAAGAAGTTTTGGTAATTCTTCTTTTTTATATTTTTCAATAATCTCTTTATTAATCTCCTCCCAATCGTTTTTCTTATATCTTTCGTACAATTCTTTTTTATATTCTAATATCTCCTCTTCATCAGAGATATTATAGCTCATCACTACCTCGGTATATTCCTTTGGTAAGTATTTATCAATTATTCTCTTATAGAAAACACAAGCCTTTCTACTTCCACAAACAATCAACCCTTTAAATTTATTATCAAAATTCTCACCATAATGATTTTTAATATCCTCACAAATAATTTCTATCCTATTTTTATTTTCTAAAAAGAGGGTAATGATATTAATTCTCTTTTTTACCTCCTCTTTAGCATATTTCATTTCTATCTCATCACCAGGGTCATCAACTTCCTCCTCTTCTAAATACCATTCCAAATCTTGCTCTTTTAAATGAACCTCTTTCTCTTTTCTTGCTTGATAGACAATAGGCACAATAAAACCATCATTAATTGCTTCATCAATAAAATATTTATCAAGATAATTCTCTTCTTCAATTGGATAACCAAATTCCTTATAAGTATTTCTCTCACCAATTGCAATTGGTGTTCCCGTAAAGCCAAAATAAAAACTATTCTTTAATATACTTTTCATCTTACTTTTCAAAATTCCATATTGATTCCTATGGACCTCATCCAAAAAGAGAATAATATTTTTCCTTTGAGAAATCTTTAAATCCTTATTTAAAAGACCTTTCAATTTTAAATCCTCTAAATTAAACTTATGAAGTAAGGTTAAAAAGACTCCCCTTTTTCCTGAAAAGTCATTATGAGAGATAATCTCTTCTAATTTACTAATACTCTCAATCCTTTCAAAAGAGAAATTTAATTTTAGCGAGGATAATTCATCATTAAACTGTTCTTCTAAATCCTTTCTATCAACCACAAAAAATATTGTTGGGTTTTCCAATCGTTCATCAAAATATAACTTATGACAGGCAAATATCATTATCAAGGTCTTACCACTACCCTGCCAGTGCCAGATTAATCCCTTATTTTTATAATCCTTTCCTTCTAAATTATCGATTATCCTTTGATAGATTTTATTTACTGCCCTAACTTGCATATACCTACCAATAACCTTTGTTATCTCGCTCCTAAACTCTCTAATAAAAATAAAATTCCTTAAAATATCCAAAAACATCTCAGGTTTTAAAAAATCAAAAATCGCATCATAAATATTTAAACCTTCTTTTTTCCATACCTCTTGTTTAACATTATCAGAAAAAGGGACAATGGGAAAATATTTTACTATCTCTGCATAACCAATACCCACTTGAATATATTTATAAAGTTCAGGAGCGATTTTCTCATATCTTTTTATCTGTTTATAGGCAGAATAATAATCACCCTTATTAGTATAAGGATTCTTACATTCAATATTACATACCGGTATACCATTGATAAAAAGAACAATATCTAAACGGATACTCTCTTTTCCCAAAAATCTAAACTGGTTAGTAAAAATAAATTCATTATTATCTATATTCTTATAATCAAAAAGAAGTATATCCTTAATAACTTACCTTTCTCTGTTTTTAATTCACACCCCATATTTATAATAATCTAAAATCTCTTTATGACCCTCTTGATTGGTTAATGTCCTTTGTAATCTTTTGACTACCTCGGAGACATCATTTTCGGTTAAAGAATAGTCTTTATTAATTTCCAAAATCTTTCTCTTCAAATCAAGTATTAATAATGGTTCATCTTCCGAAGTTCTATTTAGTTTTTCCGGTTCAACATATTTCCAACCTGCTTCTATTAACTTCTTAATTACCTCTTCCTCAATAAGCAACCTTTCTAAAAGCATATTATTTTGTCTAATATTATGTTACAAAAATGCCCATTTTTGTATAATGACAATAGACAAAATAGAAAATTAATCATAAGTTATTAAATTTCAATCTTTTCCACATCGATTTCTTGGTTCATTATTTTATTTAAAACCGTCTTAAAAAGCTCCTCATAGAGAGATTTCTTTCTCTGTTCAATCTCAATCTTTTGGTCAATCGTTTGTAAAATATCAGCAATCTCCTTCTGTTCAGAAAGAGAAGGAAGAGGGATTAAAATATTATTCATAATTTTTTGAGTTAATTTTTGACGAGTAGAACCTGATACATATTTAGATATATCATCGTAAATTAACCAATATAGTAAAAAATAATTAGTAATTAGGTTTTCTTTTCCAACTAAAATATGTGCGTGATTGTTAACCCAAAATTTACCTTTCATTATGTATGCTGAATCTTCAAACCTATTAAAAAAGCCACCATCTTCTGCTAATAAAACATATTCCCC
>JANXBG010000030.1 GCA_025060715.1 Caldifarciminota bacterium
CTTTTATTAACCGAACAGGTTTTTATGGCGTTGGTGATGTTGGCGATGGGAGAACTTGTGATATAATTGATTTCAATAATGACCGATTGTTTGATATTTTTACCACCAATCATATCTATCCTAATCGTCTTTATCAAAATATGGGTTATTCAGCACCTTTTTATAATGTTGCTGGTTTAGTTAATATTGCTTATCCGCAAGATATTTTTGCTGCCAGTTGGGGTGATTTTGATAATGATGGTGATTTGGATGCCTTTTTAACGGGCCATTTTGGAAATGGTTATGCTTTGATGAGGGATAGTGGTGGAAATTATTTCCATTATTTGAAGGTAAAACTGATTGGTAGGCAAAGCAATCGGGCAGGAATTGGCTCTAAGATTTATCTATTTAAAAATGATACTTGTCAATTAATAGAAATTTCTGGTGGTAGTGGTCAAGATGGTCATAATCCTTTAATTGCCCATTTTGGTTTGGGAAATAATAACTTTGTTGATTCTTTAATTGTCCTTTGGCAGAGTGGCCAGAGGAGCAAAATTTTATTCTTGCCTGCTGATACAATGTTAACAATTATTGAACCATTGACAAATATAAAAGAAAAGATAAAATTAGAAAAGAGAGAAAAAATGTTTGGTATTTATGATATTACTGGTAAGAAGATAAATAATTTTGATAAAAAAGGAATTTATTTTATCTTAAAAGAAAAGGAGAAAAAGAAATTGGTAAGGAGGTAAATAATGAAAAGATTTTTTATCTTTTTATTATTATTTTCTGCTTGTCTTTATATTGATAATGTAAACCAGCCAAGTTCGGTTTCTTTGGGAGAGTATTTTACCATTATTATCCAAGGAACTTTTGATAATAGTATAGTTACTGCTCGCGGTTGGTTGGCAATGATGTTACCAGCAGGAATAAGAATAGATAGTATTAGATATAATACAAGTAATGGTTATACTGAACTTTTAACTCAAATAAGTGATACAGTAACAAGAATTGCCACTAATGCTTTTCCTCCCGACCCAAATATGGTTTGGCATGGTTATGAAACAAGGGATTATAGCGGAATTGGTAGTGGCACTTATGAAGCAAGGGTTTATCTTTATGTTATTAATACAGCCTTTCCTGGTGATTATCTGATTGATTATCGGACAGGCAGTTCTTATCATAACCATTTATTATTAGATAGTATCTTAAACCAACCATTGAGAATAGCAACCAGTGGAATTAAAGAGAAAAAGATAAAATTAAAAAAATTTATAAAATTTGATATTTTAGGAAGAAGAATAATTAAAAAATAATCCTTTTATTTGATAATTAAAAGAATTTTGGTACAATAATTGTATATATATTTTTTAAAGAAGGAGAAAAAGATGAGAAGGTTTATTATTTTATTAACTTTAATTTTTGCCTTTACTTCTAGTAAAGAATATTTAGTCGTTATCAAAATCTCTTTGCCGACGGTTTATGATGAATTGAATGGGATTAGCCAATTTATACCTGTTGCTTTGCTGGATAATTCAGTAATTGGTAGAATAAGAGAAGAAAATTTATCAAGACTTACTGGTTTAGATTATCAGACTATTTGCCTTAATGAGTTAAAAGAAAATGAAGCCTTTTATCTATTGTATTATCCAAAAGAGAATGAGGATTTAACTTTGGTAAAAAAGAAATTAGAAAATTATTGTGAAATTCTTTATACAGAAGGCCAGACTTTCTTAGTGAGAATTAATTTATATAAATTAGATTATTTAAGGGAATTTGAGAAGTGTTATATATCTTTAAAACCGATTATTTTGCCAAAATCTAAGGAGATAATTGGGGAAAGGAAAAATCCGGAAATCTTTAATATTGCTCAACCAAATCTTTTAATTCAACAGATAATTGATAGGATAACACCGACTGAACTTGCTGAGTTTGTGAGGCAATTGAGCGGTGAGAAGAAGTGTTTTGTTTTAGGAGATTCGGATTCAATTTATACTAGGTATGCTCATTCACCAAAGAATTCAAAAGCAATTTATTATTTTTATGAAAATCTTTTATCTTTAAATTTAGACTCGGTTCTTTTTGACCCCTTTACTTATCAGCAAGGAAATGATAGTAATGTTATTGGTGTAAAGAAAGGAAGGATTTATCCCAATCGGTATTTTATTGTTGGCGGCCATATTGATGATATGTCAGAAACACCGCAAGTTTATGCACCGGGTGCTGATGATAATGCCAGTGGTGTTCTTGCTGCTTTAATTGCTGCTAAATATCTAAAAGATATTCCTTTTAAATACACAATAAAATTTATGGCTTGGAATGCCGAAGAACTCGGTCTTTATGGTAGTATTGCCCATTCTCAAAGGGCAAGAGCCCAAGGAGATTCAATTTTAGGTGTTTTAAATTGCGATATGATTGCCTGTGAGATTTCTAATCTAGATTCAGTAAGAATTTATACCGGCCCAAGAATCACTTCTCGGGCAATTGGTGATACCGCCTTTCTCGTAAATCAAAGATATAATATCGGTTTAAGAATTAGAATAGCCCCCCAATTAACCCAATATTCTGACCATTATTCTTATTATCAACAAGGTTTTAATGCGGTCCATTTTTTTGAAGATGATTTCTGCCCTGATTATCACACCGTGAGGGATAGAATTACTCGTTACTGGTTTGATACCCTATATTATTGCAAAGTTGTAAAATTAGTTATCGCTACTCTTGCAACTTTGGCAATTCCTGATACCCAAGTAAGTTGTATAAAAGAGGATAAAGTTTTAAAAATAGATAATGAAAGACTGACCAAAAACTTAAAAGGCGATATTTATATTTATAATATTTTTGGTCAGAAAATAAGAGATAAAGAGAGGCTTAAAAAAGGCGTATATTATTTAAAAAAAGAAGATATTGATTTTAAAAAACTTATTATATTAAAATAAAATAATAAAAATGCCGAGGTGGCGGAACTGGCAGACGCGGTAGGTTCAGGACCTGCTGGCTGAAAGGCCGTAGGGGTTCAACTCCCCTCCTCGGCATATACTGTAGTAATATATTTGTGTTAGTAGAGAAAAGAATTTTAAGAAGATATTTACTTTTAACCCACCGCGATCACTAAACCAAATACTTCTTTTGCGTTATTTTCTAACAAAACTTCAGCACAACTTTCTAAAGTAGCTCCAGTTGTCATTACATCGTCAATTAAAATTATTCTTTTGTCTTTAATATTATATCTATTATCAAAGATAAAGGCGTTTTTTACATTCTCTATCCTTTTTTCTCCTTTTAATTTTGTCTGGCTTTTAGTATTTTTCTTTCTAATAAGGCAGTTTAAAACGTCTTTATTTACTATTTTACTTATTTCTTTTGCTAAGATTTCACTTTGGTTATATCCTCTTTCTCTTATTTTTGCTTTATGTAAAGGGACAGGAACTAAATAATCACAATTTTTTAAATAATAATCATTAATGATAATATTACTTAATGCTTTAGCAAAAATCTCTTTTAAAAATAAACGATGGTGATATTTAAATTCATAAATAAGATTATTAAAAGGAATGTTGAAATAACCTAAGGCATAGATTTTAATTTTTTTATTTACAATAATTGGCTGAGAAAATATTTTTTGAAGACAAGAAAAACAGAGATTTTCATTATTGGTAATTTTTAAACAGCCAAAACAAAGAGGCGGAAAAAAGAAATCAAGGAAGGCTTTTAAGATTTTTAAAATCATTTTTTAAAGCGGGTTAAAAAAATAATAAGAGCAATTATCATTAAAGAAAAAGAAATTAATTGGTTTGTTAAAAAGTTTAATTTATCTTCATAATATCTTAAAAAATCAATTAGAAAACGGAAAAGGGCATAGAAAAAAAGAAAGATAGAAAAGAGTAGCCCTTCTTTTTTAATTATTCTTGTTTTCTCTAATTTTAAAATAAAAAAAAATAGAAGAAAACCAAAGAGGCTGGAATATAATTGAGTGGGATGGATTTTGGTATTCAAGAACGTTAAGCCGGCTGGTGAATGGGGTGGAAAGATAATTCCATATTCGCAAGGTTTACCAAAACAGCAGCCGTTTAAAAAACAACCAATTCTTGTGAATCCTTCACCTAAAGCAATTGCTGGGGATATACTATCAAGCATTTTTAAAATGGGCAATTTGTTTTTTTTAGCATAAATTAATCCAGAAAAAAATCCACCAATAAAACCACCAAAAAACATAAGACCTCCAAGGCCACCGCGCCAAAAAGCAATAATTCCAATTAAATCATTTTTAAATTCATCCCAATGGTTTAAAACATATAAAAATCTCGCACCAATTACAACACCAATAAGAATATAAACTGCTAAATTGACAATTGTATCTTCTTTAATTCCAAACTTCTTTGCCCTAATTTGAGTTAATTTTATTCCTAAAATAAAAGAGATAAAAAGCATTAAGCCATAAGAATATAAAGAAAAATTACCGATTTTTAAAAGAATGGGGTACATTAACTAAATATAATAAACTTCTAAATAATGTCAAAAATCTTTAATAGACCTTTCTTAAAAGGTGGATAAATTATTCCTTTTTCAGTGATAATAGCGGTTATTAATTTATTTTCTGTAATATCAAAGGCAGGATTATAACATTCTATCTCTTTTGGTGCCAAATAGTAATCTTTAATTTTTATTATCTCCTCTTTATCTCTCTCTTCAATTTTAATTTCTTTACCACTTTTAATATTTCTATCAATCGTTGATGTGGGGCAAGCTACATAAAAAGGTTTTTTATAGTATTTTGCACAGATTGCTAATGTCTTTGTACCAATTTTATTAGCAGTATCACCATTTAAGGCAACTCGGTCAGCACCAACTAAAACTAAATCCATATCTTTCATTATGCTCCCTACCATATTATCAGTGATTAAAATTGGCTTAATATTTTTAAGAGAAGAATTTAAAATTTCAAAAGTAGTTAAACGGGCTCCCTGAAATAGTGGTCTTGTTTCACAGATATAACAAGTAATTTTCTTCCCCTTTTTTGCTGAATAGAAAATAATCCCTAAAGCAGTGCCAAGACCACCAGTTGCTAAATGGCCAGTATTACAAATTGTTAAGATTTTTGCTTTTTTAGGAATTAACCTATCTCCATATTTAGCAATTTTTAAACAGTTATCTATTTCCTTTTTATGAAAATAAAAAACTTTCTTTTTAATTTTTTCTTTTATTTTTTGGGGGTCCTTTTCTTTTTTAATAATTTCTTCTAGGGAATCTAATACATAAAAAAGATTTTTAGCGGTTGGTCGAGTATTTTTTAACTGAAAAATGGCTGAAAGAAGAGTTTCTTTTAAATTTTCTTCTATCTTTTGAGATAAAAGATAAACTCCATAACCAGCGACCACACCAATTAAAGGGGCTCCCCGAACTTTTAATTCTTTTATTACCTTTATTAAATCGGATAAATCCTTAATTTCTAAATAATTAATTTCCTGAGGTAATTTTGTTTGGTCTAAAAGAAAAAGAGAATTATTTTTGAAATAAAAAGCCGGATAGGGGAATTTAATAGTCTCTTTTACTCCCCCCATCCGGCCTTCCCTGATTACTTTAAGAGCTCTTTAAGCTGCTTAGCAGCCCGAAAGTAAACTTTTTTCTTGGCAGGAATATCAATAATTTCACCGGTTTTTGGGTTTCTTCCTTTTCTTGCCTTTGTTTTCCTTACACCGAATATTCCTAAACCAGGAATTGTCATTTTGTCATTTTTTTTAACCACTGTTTTTATTGCATCAATAAAAGAATCCAAGCACGCACTTGCTTGTTTTTTTGTTAAGCCTACGTCTTTAGCAATTTTGTCAATTAATTCCGCTTTTTTCATAATTCCTCCTTTTTAGTAATAATCATTGCTAATATTTTAAGAAAAACCCACTTTCTGTCAATAAGAAAAAATATAGATTTTTCAAGGGAAATTTGTTATTTATTTTAATATTGACATTATATTTTTATTAATAAAATTTGTTGACTTTAAAGGATATTTTATTAAAATTTTTTTATGAAAAATTTAACTCCTTTGTTAGCACCTCAAACTATTGCAGTCATTGGCGCTTCAACAAAAAAAGGAAGCATTGGTAATAGAGTTTTTTCTAATATTTTGCTTTCCGGATATACAGGAGTAGTTTATCCAGTAAATCCTAATGCTAAAAGTATTTTAGGGGTAAAGGCTTATCCTTCCGTTTTAGATATTCCTGATGAGATTGATTTAGGAATAATTATTGTGCCAGCAGCAACTGTTAAAGAGGTTTTAGAAGATTGTGGTAAAAAGGGAGTAAAAAGTGTAATTGTTATTTCTGCTGGTTTTAAAGAAATTGGTGAAAAAGGAGCTACTTTAGAAGAAGAGATTAAGGAGGTTGCAAAAAGATATAATATTCCTTTATTAGGTCCAAATTGTTTTGGAATTATTAATGCTTCACCAAAAGTAAAATTGAATACTACTTTTGGGCGTGTTATGCCTTATTTTGGAAACATTAGTTTTTTAACTCAAAGTGGAGCAGTAGGTGCTACTGCTTTGGAATTGGCATCGATATATGGAGTAGGTTTTTCAATTTTTGTTTCTTTTGGAAACAAAGCGGACATTAATGAAAACGATTTGCTTTTATATCTAAAAGAAGATGAGGAAACTAAAGTAATTTTATTATATTTAGAAGACCTAACTTCACCCAGGGAGTTTTTGGAAATAACAAGGGATATAACTACTAATTATAAAAAACCAATTTTAGCAATTAAAGCGGGAAGGACCGAAGCTGGTCAGAGAGCAGCGTCTTCTCATACTGGTGCTTTAGCTGGAAGCGATGAGATTTATAACGCCTTTTTAGACCAATGTGGAATTTTAAGGGTTGAAAAAATTGAAGATTTATTTAATTATGCCAAAGCCTTTGCCTATCAACCGTTACCAAAAGGAAGAAGAGTGGGAATTATTACCAATGCTGGCGGAATTGGTGTAATGGCAGCCGATGCGGCGGCTCTTAAAGGTTTAGAAGTAGCAAAATTTACTAAGGAGACTGAAGAAAAATTAAGAAAAATTTTGCCTCCCCAAGTAAGCATTAACAATCCCTTAGATGTTGTTGGCGACGCCGATGAAGAGAGATATACTCAATCTTTAAAAGCAATTTTGGAAGACGATAATATTGATGCAGTTGTTTGTAATTGGACACCAAGTATTATGGCAGAGACAAGAAGTATTGCTAAAAGGATTAGTGAAATGGCTTTACATTATAATAAACCAATATTTGCTTCTCTTTTAACATTAGAAAATCCAAAAGAGATAATTGAAATTCTTTGGGAAGCAAAAGTTCCTTATTATTCTTTTCCTGAGGAAGGTTGTGAGGCCTTAGCTCTAATGGTAAAATTTAAGGAATGGACAGAAAGAAGACTAACGGAAATAAAAATTTTTAGTGATATAAATAAAGAGAAAGTAAAAGAAATTTTGGCAAAGTATAAAGATAAAAAATTTATTTTGGAACCGGACGGTTATGAGATTTTGAAGGCCTATAACATTCCGATGATGCCTTATTTTCTTGTAAATTCCTTAGAAGAATGTATAGAAAAAGCGAAGATTTTAACCTATCCGGTGGTTATTAAGGTAGTTTCTTTTGATGTGCTTCATAAAACTGAAGTTGGCGGAATTTTTGTTGATATTGAAGATGAGGATGAATTAAAAGAAAAGTATAAATTATTGATGAATAATATGAAAAAGAAGAATTTTAAAATTGAAGGGGTTTTATGTCAAAAAATGGCCGAGGAAGGGATAGAAACAATTATTGGTGCAAAGAAGGATAGGGTGTTTGGTAATGTAATAATGTTTGGTATGGGTGGTATCTATGTAGAGGTTTTTAAAGATGTCTCCTTTCGGGTATGTCCCATAAGAGAATTATCTGCCTATCATATGATAGAGGAAACAAAAGGGTATCAAATTTTAAAAGGTGCTCGAAAAGGAAAGATTTATTCAATAGATAAAATTGCTGAAGTATTAATGAGACTTTCTCAATTAGTTTGTGAATTTAATAATTTTTTAGAAATTGATATTAATCCTTTTGTGGTTTATGAAGAAAATAAAGGAGGTTATGCCTGTGATGCCAGATTTATCTTATGTTAAGGATTATTTTGATTTAAGAATTGAAGAGAGTGAAATAACCTCTCTTCAATTTCGGGGAAAAGAGTTAGAGGTAATCCAAAGAAATTTTGAACGGGGTGGTTTCTTACGGATTTTTAAAAAAGGTAACTGGCTTTCAACTTCTTTTAATGATGTAGAAAACCAAATTAATAAGGAAAGTATTGAAAATCTTTTAAAAGATGCTGAATTATTAAAGCCGAAAGAAGAGAGTTTGATTTATCTTTTTCCTAAGGAAGACAAAAGAAGTTATAAAATAATTGACCAGGAAGAATTATTAAATTATAAATTTGACTTATTAAGAAAATATAACAATCTTTTACTTTCCCATCCGAAGATTGTTACTACCCATGCAATTTATAATGACCGATTGGTTAGAAAGATTTTCTATTCTAAAGAGGGTCGACAGATTGATTATACTATTTTTTACTATACTCTCTATTTGGCAGCAATAGCTCGTGATGGCAACAATATTTGTGATTACTCAATAGGAATTGGTCGTTCTAAGGTTTTAGAGGGCGAAGTTTCACTAAAGGATTTATTAAAAGATTTAGAAGGTAAAGAGGCAGAAGTGGAAGAAGTTGTGAAAATAGCTGTTGATTTACTTTCAGCAGAACCAGTAGTTGGTGGGGTTTATGATGTGGTTATTGACCAAAGATTAGCCGGTGTTTTCGCTCATGAGGCTTTTGGCCATTTATCCGAGGCTGACCATATTTATAATAATGAAAAATTAAAGAAATTGATGGCAATTGGCAATCAATATGGGATTGAAGAATTAACTATAGTTGATAATCCTTTATTACCTAATGAAAGAGGAAGCTATTTGTATGATGATGAAGGAACAGAGGCAAAAAAGACTTATCTTTTAAAAGAAGGGAAAATTGCTGGCCATTTACATTCCAAAGAGACAGCAGCAAAAATGAATGAAGAGATTACTGGGAATGCTCGTAGTGTTTCTTATCGCCATCCACCAATTGTCAGAATGTCTAATACTTATATTGAACCCAGAGATAAAAGTTTTGAAGAATTGCTTTTTATGTTAGATAATGGTTTATATGTTTGCAGTGCTAGAGGCGGTCAAACAGAATTAGAAAATTTTTCCTTTGCCTCTCAATATGCTTATGAAGTAAAAAACGGTAAATTAGGAAAAATGATAAGGGATGTGACAATTTGTGGCAATGTTTTTGAAACATTAAAGAATATTAAAGGAATTGGTAATGATTTGAAAATTTATCCTGGTAGTTGTGGCAAAGGTGAACAATATCCTTTACCAGTTGGTGGTGGTGGCCCCCATCTATTGATAAAAAATGTAGTAATTGGAGGTAGATAATGGTAATAGAAGATTTAAAGGAACTTTTGAAAGATAAAGGTGTTATTTATGATATATTTTATGAAAAAAGTCATAATGAAAGTTTTAAATTTCGTGGCGATGAGCCTTATTCTTCGGAGAAGAAGGAAAAAAGAGGTGTAGGTTTGAGAGTTGTTAAAAATGGTAAGATAGGTTTTTCTTCCACTTCCGATTTTTCTAAATTAAAGGAATTGGTTGATACTGCTTTAACCCTTTCTTTTTATGGCGAAAAAGTGGATATAAAATTGCCTTTAGAAAAAGATTTGCCAGAAGTAAAAACAGTTTCCAACAAAACAAGTTTGATAAAAGGTGAGAAGCTTTTCTCTATGGGTGAGGAGATGATTTCGTTAATCAAAGAAAAAGAACCGGAAGTTAAAATTGACCTCTCTATTGAAAAAGAATACTATTATGCTCGACTGGTAAATAGCGAAGGTTTTGATTCAGATTATGAAAAAATAATTTTAGAATTTGATCTTAGTGGTTTATTAGTTTTAGAGGATGGGCTTATTTGGTTTTATGATTTTTACAATCTTTCCGAAAACCCTGAATTGGATTTAAAAAAGGTGAGTGAAGAGTTTTCACAATTAATAAAAGTAGCTAAAAAAAGGGTAAAAATAAATACTGGTGAATATAAAATAATTTTAATGCCCCTTCCTGCTGCCTATTTCTTTTCTATTCTTTTTGTTGGTGCTAATGGTAAACAGTTAGAAAAAAAATCTACACCTTTAATTGATAAAGAAGGAAAAGAGATTGCTCCATCTTTTTTAAATATTATTGATGATGGGACTTATCCTTTTGGTTTTAATACCTCACCTTTTGATGGTGATGGAATAAAGAGAAGAAAGACAAAAGTTATTGAAAATGGTGTTTTTTGTAATTTTCTTTTTGATTTAACAACCGCAAAGAAATTAAATCGGGAATCAACGGGTAATGGTGAAAGGAGTTACGAAGTTATACCAACAATTCAGGCAACTAATATTTACATTGAGCCTTCCAAAGATTATCCATTAGCAAGAATAATAAAAGAAATAAAAGATGGAATAATTGTGTATTATATGCTTGGTGGCGGACAATCAAATGTTTTGGCGGGAGAGTTTAATTGGGTGATAAACTTGGGTTTTAAAATTGAAGACGGTGAAATTATCGGTCGGATAAAAGATTGTATGTTTGCTGGTAATTTATATGAATATTTAAATAAAATTATTTTAATTGGTAGTGAAATAAAAGATTTGGGCAATTATTTTGTACCACCAATTGTATTAGATAAGTGTAAAATTGTGAGTAAAGAATAACTATCCCTTTAAAAAATTATTATTTTTATTTATTAACTTTAAAGATTTTGACATTAAATAGTTTTTTATTATAATTTCTTTATGAGAAAAATATTTTTATTAATCTTTTTATTTAGTTTTTGTTTTAAACCGGCAATAGTTGGCGGACAGACAAAGCCTTATGATGTTTTAATCCGTTCGGGTAAGATTTATCTTCAGAATCGGCAGTATGAAAAGGCAAAAGAGATGTTTCAAGAGGCAGTTTCTCAAAGGCCGGAAGATCCAGAAGGGAATTTTCATTTAGCAATAACTTTGATTTCTTTGGGTGATTACCTAAATGCCGCAAAATACCTTTTGATACCGATTAATAATGAGAATTATTTAAAAAAAATTCAAAAAGATGAGAATTATAAACTAACCTGCTGGTCCTCTTTAATTGAAGTATCGCAAAATTATTTGATAAATAATGAATTAGATTCGGCTTTGATTTATGCCAAAGGTGCCTTAATTTTAGACCCGGAGAGACCTTTTAATTATACTCTACTTTCCCAAATTTATGTTAATTTAAAAATGTATGATTCCCTTTATGCCCTTGCCCAAAATATGATAAGTAAAGATGTCAATTCGCCACAAGGTTATTCCTTATTGGGTAGTTATTATTTAGTAAAGGAAGACTATGATAATGCTTTAATTGCCTTTGAAAACTCAATTAAAAATTATGAAAGGAAGATTGAGGAAGAAAAGAATAAATTGGCTGAACTTTTGAAGTTAAAGGAAGAAAAAGAAAGGATAATAAAAAAATTACTTAATTATCATAGTGAAAAAAAGATAAAAGAGTTTGAGAATTATTTAAAAGATAGTTTAAAATTTAGAAGCGGAATTGAAAAGGTTGCCCAATTAGTTTTGGAAATTAGCAGTTTGAATCAGGAATATACACAAAATCTTCTAAGGGTAGGTTTAATCCAGATGCAAAAAAAGAAGGAAAAAGAGGCATTAAATACTTTTAAAAAATTATTTGAAATAGATGAGAAAAATTATGATGCCCTTTTCTTTTTAGGTGTCAATTATTATAACCTTTCTTTATATGATAGTTGCCGAATAACTTTTGAGAAATTACTTTCTTTAATTATTCGCCAACCTACCGAAGAAGAAAAAATAAAAATTAAAGAGTTAATTACTGATACTTCTTCAAACTATGTAGAACTTCCTTCCCAATTTTTACCTTATCTTTATTATTTAATAAAAGACAATTCCTTTTCTATTTTTACACCAGAGAGGTTAGAGAATGTTTATATGATCCTTGGCGGTGCTTATGCCCAATTGGCAAAATTAGAGAGTAAACCTACCTATTATGATTTGGCCATAAAATCTTTTGAGAAAATTCTTTTAATAAATCCAAAAAACTTGGATGCCTATCAAAATCTGGCAGTTGTCTATCGGGATAAAGGAGATAAAGAGACAGCAAGAAAATACTTAGAAAAGAAAATGAAATTAGAAAAGGAGAAGAAATGAAAGTAATTTTGAATATCCTGATTGTTGTTTTATTAGCCGGTCTTTTATATGTATTAATCTATCCCCAGTATGAGGAGAGCAAAATTCAACAAGTTAAAATTGCTTGTGATTCCAGTGTTGCTTCGGTAATTTATTTGGTTGCCAAAGATACTGGATTTTTTAAAAGTGAGCGGATAGAGCCAGTTTTTGTTTTCTATCAAAATCCTAATGAAGGAATTGAAAAACTTATTAAAAATGAATGTGATATGGGAATTTTCCCTTGGTTAACAGTTTTTAATTATATGAAAAATAAAAATGAAACTTTAATGGTTTTTACCTCTTATGAATTCCAATCAGGAATTACTGTTGATGCGATAATTATTAATCAACAAAAATTGAAAATAAAAGATAAGATAACTTTTGGGGTTTTAAAGAATAAAAAATTTGGTCTCCCTTTTGGTTATTTAGAGATTTCTAAAGAGATTTTAACAAAAATGGGTGTTGATATAAAAACGGTAAATTTTATTGAAGGAAGTTTTGGGGAGATATATGATAAATTTTTAAAAGGAGAGATTGATGCTGGTCTATTTATCGAGCCTTATCGTTCGTTACTAATAAACCAAGGTTATTATTCTTTATTTGAAGGTGCTTTGCCGAAAATTTACATGCCAGCTTATCCTGGTTATGCTGTTGGATTTTATAGGGATTTCTTTAATAAAAAAAGAAGGGTATGTGCCCGAATAAAAAAGATTACTGATGCTGCAATTGCTATCGTTGATAAAGATGCTAAATATGCCCGAGAGGTTTATAAAAAATACTTTACCTTTGTGACCACGGATGTAAGATTGCCGGATGTTCAAAAAACAAGTGCGATGAATAAAGGTGCGATTATTTCTTTATTTAGAAAAATTTATAACGAAGAACCTGATACAACAATTTTGTTTGCTAAGCCCTATCAATTACAATTATAGAATAATGGGGTTGTGCTAAAGTGGGGGGGTGGCAGTCCCCTGTAACCCGAAACCTGCCTTATGCGGGGCTGAAAAGACAAGCTGAGGGGAAAAATAATGGGTGTCTTTAATAAAAAGGAGGCGATGAAGACTGGGTCTGACAAAGGCATAACCTACAAACCCCGCCAGGGCCGGAAGGCAGCAACGGTAAGTAGGAACTATGCCGGTTGTCAGGGTGCCTGGTTGGAGCCTTCCTTTTTATTAAAGCCCCATTATTTTTCTTCAAACTTGTCGCACAACCCCTTTAAGATTTCTTAAATAATTTATGTTGTAATACCTTTATAAGTATCTGATTTATAAGAACTTATAATTATATACCTTTATCAAGTTTGTGCCTTTTAAGGAATTTTTAAAAGAGTATTCATTATGGTATTATTGATTTTTTAAATTTATGTTTACTTAATTTAATTTGACTTTAAATTTCTCTCTTTTATAATAAAAAAATGGAAAGAAAAGTTTTTTCTTTAAAATATCGGCCCAAGACTTTTGACGAGATTTGTGTTCAAGAGGTTGTCGTCAAAACCTTAAAAAATGCTATTTTGAGTAATAAAATTCATAATGCCTATCTATTTTCCGGTCCAAGAGGAACTGGTAAGACAACGACCGCCAGGATTTTCGCTAAGGCATTAAATTGTGAAAAGGGAATGACAATAAATCCTTGTAATCAATGCCAAATCTGCAAAGAGATTGATAATTCTAATTCCCTAGATGTAATTGAAATAGATGGTGCTTCTAATCGGGGAATTGATGAAGTTAGAGAGTTAAGAGAAAAGGCAAGGTTTAATCCTATTAAGGGAAGGTTTAAAGTTTATATTATTGATGAAGTTCATATGTTAACAACTGAAGCCTTTAATGCTTTACTTAAAATTTTAGAAGAACCACCACCTTATGTAAAATTTATTTTCGCCACCACTAATCCCACAAAGGTACCAAAAACAATTATTTCCCGTTGTCAAAGATTTGATTTTCGGAAGGCTACGGTTAACGAAATTGTCTTACGTTTAAAAGAGATTGCCAAAAAAGAAAATCTTCTTTTAGAGGAAGATGCTTATTATCAAATCGCTAAAAGAGCTGATGGAGCAATAAGAGATGCAGAAGTAATTTTAGAACAAGTTTCGGTCTTTGCCTCCCAACCAATAAAAGGAGAAGATGTTGAAAAACTTTTGGGAGTAGTGCCCGAAGAGATGATTTTTGAGTATTTTGATGAGTTGAAGAAAGCTGATATTAAAGATGTTTTGAGATTTTTAGTAAAGATTGAACAGGAAGGAAGAGACCCTTTCGAATTTTATAAAAGTATTGTCCAAGCCTTTCGAACAATTTTATTAGTAAAAAATGAATTACCAAAAAAGGCATTAGGAATTACTGATGAGGAATATCAAAAGTTTAGTCAAATTGGTAATCTTTTTTCTGACCAAGAGATATATGAAATAATAAGTATTTTGATAGGTTACGAAAAATTACTGAAATATACTTCCTTCCCCGAAATTGTTTTAGAAAATTTAAGTTTGTCATTGTTGAAATATTTTAAATTAAAAAAAGAGATGGGAGTAATCTCTTTGGGCGAGATTTATACTCTTTCGCCCAAAATTGCTGGTATATTAGAGGACGTATTTATTAAAGAGGTTGACGATACTATCCATATTTATTATCCACCACTCAAAGGAAAATTAACAATTTTACAAGAACACGAAGAGGAGATTAAGGAAATTTTAAAGAAGATTTTGAATAAAGATATTAAAATAAAATTTATTCAAAGAGAGATAAAGGAGGAGAAAAAAATTTCAGAAATTTTTGATAAGACCTTTGAAGGTTTTGAGGAATTATGAATGAAGATTTTAAAAAGATATTAAAATTCTTAGAAAAATTGCCGGGAATCGGTAAAAGGAGTGCCCAAAGAATCGGTTTTTATCTTTTAAAGATGGATGAAAATGAAATAAAAGAGTTTACTAATTCGTTAATTTTGGCAAGAGAAAGTTTAAAAATTTGTGAGGAATGTTTTAATTATAGTGAAGAAAGGATTTGTAAAGTCTGTCGAAACGAAAACCGGGATAATAGTTTATTATGTATCGTGGAAGAGCCTTCCCATCTATTTTTTATTGAGAGTTCAAAAGTTTATAATGGCAAATATTTTGTTCTTGGCGGATTATTGACATCGGAAAAAGAAGAGATAATGAAAGAGAGAATAAATAAATTATTAGAGAAAGTAAAAAAGAATGAATTAAAAGAGATAATTATTGCTTTAAACCCAACCACGGAAGGTGAAGCAACTTCTTATTATCTTTACGATATTTTAAAAGAATATAATAAGAAAATAACCAGAATTGGTTTAGGACTTCCTTTTGGCTCTTCCTTAGAACTTACTGACCCAATTACGATCACCAAAGCAATGGAAGGTAGAAAAGAGATAAGTTAATTTTTTAAAGGAGGAATTTATGATTTTTGATATTTTTTTAAACCCAAGAAATTATTTTTTAAAGTTAAAAGAAAAACCAATATTTATTATCCCATTAATTATTATTCTTGTTTTTACTTTAATTCAGTCTTATACGGCAATTCGTTATACCAATATTTCAGAAGTTATTAAAAGAATGGAAGAGAGAGGAGCACCCAGAGAGCAGATTGAAAGGGCAGAAGAATTTATGAGAAGACCGGCAAGAATTATTATCGGATTAGTAAGCGCCTTAATTTTTACTCTCCTTTTTCTTTTAATAATCTCTTTGATTTTTAACTTTTCTCTTCCTTTATTAGGTAGCGAAGGTAATTTTTCTAAAACCTTTGCTATTGTTTGTGGCTCTAGTTTAGTAACTGCCCTTGGTTCACTTATTAGAAGTATTATCATTATTATTCGTCAATCCCCTTTTGTTAATACCAGTTTGGCATTATTTTTACCAACAGAAAAAGGGTTATTATTTAGTTTTCTTTCCCGATTTGATTTCTTTACAATTTGGCAAATAATTTTAATTGCTTTTGGTTTAAAAATTGTTTTTGATATAAAAGGAAATAAATCTTATTATTTTGTAATTGGCTTATGGCTTTTGTGGGTTATTATCTCTACTTTTCTTTTTAGGAGTCCGGGTGCTTTTCGGTCGTCAATGAGAGGTTAATTATTCCATTAAACTCCTAACCATTTTCAAATTCATTAAATCCCATTTAGTATCATTCTTTGGGGTTTCTAAAATTGCTGGTAAATGTTTTAATAATGGATGGTTTAAAATTATTTTAAATCCTTCTTTGCCAATCTTTCCTTTGCCAATATGCCAATGTCTATCTACTCGACTGCCCAAATCCGTTTTAGAATCGTTTAAATGTAAGAGATGCAATTTTCTTAAACCAATTAATTCGTCAAGTTCGCGCAAAGTTTTATCAAGCCCTTCTTTTGTTGCAATATTATAACCAGCTTCAAAGATGTGGGCTGTGTCAATAACAATTCCTACTCTTTCTTTATCTTCTATTAAATCAATTATTTTTTTAATACTTTCAAAATTATAACCAATTTCTGTTCCCATTCCTGCGGTATTTTCTAAAAGGAGCATTACATTATTTTTTACTTTTGAAAAAGCTTCATTTATTCCCAAGGCAACATTTTTTAAAGCGGTCTCTTCATCGGTTGCCATTCTTTTACCAATATGCATTACCACATAACTTGAACCTAAAATTTCTGCTCTTTCTAATTCAGCAATCAAGGCTTGTAGAGATTTTTTAAAAATTGTCTTTTTGCCTGAGGCTAAATTTGGTAAATAAGGCATATGGACAAAAATCGGATAAATTTTA
>JANXBG010000031.1 GCA_025060715.1 Caldifarciminota bacterium
TATTTACAAAGTGAAGATAGTATATTTGCTTTTAGTAATACTGGTGAAATTCTTTGGACAAAAGGATATAGTGGCGGTAATAATTCACCAGTGGTTGACCAAGAAGGAAATATCTATTTCGGCAGCGAAAAGGATAGCTTAATTATTTCTTTAGATGCTAATGGAATGTTGCGGTTTTATTTTCCTTTTAATTGTGCGGTTGTTAATTCACCATTTTTTATTAATGATAAAAAAATTCTTTTTGGTTTAGAAGATAATAAAATTATTTGTGTTGATACCCGAGGAGAAATATTGTGGGAAAGAAATTTTGGGGAACCTATTCTTTCATCAGGTGTGGTGGCTGATAATTCTACTTTTTATTTGATTACTAAGTACGGTAGTTTGCTTAAAGGAGATGTGGATGGTAACTTTTTACTAATTCTTTCTATACTTTGTGACTTAACATCTTCCTTAGCAATTTCTGAAGAAAATTATCTTTATTTTAGAGCCAGTTGGGAAGATGAGGAATATGACACTTTATATTGTGTTGACCTAAATGGTAGCATAATCTTTCGAACGCCAATACCTGGTGAGGATGAAGCAGAAGATTGGGAAATTTTATCTTCTCCAAAAATTGGGCCTGATGGTACGATTTACATAAGCACCGCTAAGGGTTTATATGCGGTTGTTGGCAAAGGAAAACCAAAAGAAAAGGGTTGGTATTCTTTTAGAAAAGATAATAGAAATACCGGAAGGAGATAATGGAAGAAAGAAAATTTTTACCCGTTCCCCCAATTCCTGATTTTGTAAAGATTGAACATAAAATCTTAAAATTTTGGCAGAAAAATAATTTTCTTAAAAAGTTGATGGAGAAGAATAAAGGAAAAAAGAAATTTTCCTTTTTGGACGGTCCTATTACTGCTAACAATCCAATGGGAGTCCATCATGCCTGGGGAAGAACTTACAAAGACGTAGTTCAAAGATATAAAGCCCAAAAAGGTTTTGATCAGAGATTTCAAAATGGATTCGATTGTCAAGGACTTTGGGTTGAGGTGGAGGTAGAAAAAGAGCTGGGTTTTAAGTCAAAAAGGGATATTGAGAAATTTGGGATTGATAAGTTTGTTGAGAAATGTAAAGAAAGGGTGTTGAAATATTCCAAAATTCAGACTGAGCAATCCATTAGACTTGGTCAATGGATGGATTGGGAAAATTCTTATTATACAATGTCTGACGAAAATAATTATACTATTTGGTATTTCTTAAAAAAATGTCATGAACACGGTTGGATATATAAAGGTGAGGATGTCGTGCCTTGGTGTCCAAGGTGCGGAACAGCGATTTCTCAACACGAAATTGTTACCGAAGGTTATAAGGAATTAACCCATCCCGGCCTTTATTTACAATTTCCTCTTAAAGGAAAAGAAAGACATAATCTTTTAGTTTGGACGACCACTCCTTGGACTTTAACGGCTAATGTGGCCTGTGCAGTTCATCCGGATTTGGTATATGTTTTGATAAAACATAATGACCAATTTTATTATCTTCTAAAAGATAGATTAAATGTTATTGAAGGAAAATATGAGATAGTAAAGGAAATTTTGGGTAAAGAGATGTTGAATTGGGAATATGAAGGTCCTTTTAATTTTTTACCGGTGCAGAAAGGGGTTAAACATATTGTAATTCCTTGGGAAGGGGTTAGTGCTGAAGAAGGAACTGGGATTGTACATATTGCTCCTGGTTGTGGCCGTGAAGATTTTCTTTTAGGAAAGGAATTTTCTTTAAAAGTTATCTCGCCGATAGATGAAGAAGGAAATTTTTTAGATAACTACGATATTTTGTCAAAGAAAAATACTAAAGAGAGCGAAGAGATTATTTTTGAATTACTTAAAAAGGAAAATAAGTTATACAAGATTGAAAAATATGTCCATCGTTATCCGGTATGTTGGCGTTGTGGTGTTGAATTAGTTTTTCGTTTAGTTCCAGAATGGTATATTTCAATGAAAGAATTGAGATACAAAATAATGGAAGTAGCAAAACAAGTTCAATGGATACCCTCTTTTGGTTTGGAAAGAGAATTAGATTGGTTAAGAAATATGGAAGATTGGTTAATTTCTAAAAAGAGATACTGGGGTTTGGCTTTGCCAATTTATGAATGTGAATGTGGTTTTTTTGATGTAATTGGGAGTAAGGAAGAATTAAAGGAAAGAGCCGTGGAAGGGTATGAAAAGTTTGAAGGCCATTCTCCCCATCGCCCCTGGATTGATTATGTTAAAATTAAATGTTTAAAATGTGGAAATATTGTTAACCGAATTCCGGATGTGGGAAATCCATGGTTAGATGCGGGAATTGTTCCTTTTTCTACTTTAAATTATTTAAAGGATAGAAAATATTGGGAAGAGTGGTATCCCTTTGATTTTGCTGTAGAATGTTTTCCTGGTCAATTTCGTAATTGGTTTTATGCTATTTTGGCAATGGCAACAGTTTTAGAAAATTCGCCACCTGTAAAGACAATTTTTGGTTATGCTTTAGTGAAAGATGAAAAGGGTGAAGATATGCACAAAAGTAAAGGTAATGTAATTTGGTTTGACGAGGCGGCAGAAAAAATGGGCGCCGATATAATGCGCTGGATTTTTGTTTCCCACAATCCTTTTGAAAATCTTTTTTTTGGTTATAAATTAGGTCAAGAGACAAAGAGAAAATTGCTAACCCTTTGGAATTGTTATTCTTTCTTTATCACCTATGCTCGTATAGATAACTTTGACCCCAAGCGAAAAGAATGTCAAGTTGCTTTGGAAAATGTAAAAAATCTTTTGGACAAATGGTTACTTTCAATTACCAATAATCTCATTAAAAATGTTGATAAAGCTTATAATAATTATGAATTTAATAAAGTACCAAGGTTAATAGAAGAGTATATTGAGAATCTTTCTAATTGGTATATCCGGCGTTCTCGTCGAAGATTTTGGAAATCTCAATTGGATTATGAAAAATGGTCAGCCTATAATACTTTATATTATGCTTTAACAACCTTAATCAAACTGATTGCTCCAATAATGCCCTTCTTGAGTGAAGAGATGTATCAAAACTTAGTAGTAAGGGTGGATGAAGAGGCCTGGAGGAGTATTCATCTTAATGATTTTCCTGAGGTTCAAGAAGAGTTAATTGATAAGGATATTGAAGAAAGAATGGAATTGTGTCGAAAGTTAGTTTTTTTAGGAAGAGCTGCTCGGGAAAAAGCAAAGATAAAAATCCGACAACCTCTCAGAAAAATAATTTTCTTAAATATACCTGATAAAGAAAAGTTAGAAGATTTGGTATCTTTAATAATTGATGAATTGAATATTAAAGAAGTTATTTTTAATGAAGAAAAGTACATCGAGAAAAATTTTGTAAGGGTTGAGGAAGATAATTTAATAGCCTTTTTAGATATTAGCTTAGATGAAGATTTGCTGTGGGAGGGTTTTTTACGAGAATTCATTCATCATATTCAAATTTTAAGAAAGGAAGCCGGTTTTGAAATTACTGATAGAATTATTTTAGGATATAAAGGAGAAAAAAAAATTGAAGAAGTTATTAAAAAGAATATGGAGTATATTAAGAATGAGATTTTAGCCGAAGAGATTAAAGAAGAAATTTTGGAGATAAAGGATATTGAAAGAAAAATAAAAATAAAAGATTATGAAATTTTAGTTAGTTTAAAAAGGAAATAAAATGGATAAAAAGAAGTTAAAAAAATTTCAAGAGCTATTGATAAAGGAAAAGGAAAAATTACTAAAAGGAAAACATCATATTGAAGAGATTCTTAAAAAAAGTCCCAAAGATGCGACCGGTGAACTTTCTACCTATCGGACTCATATTGCTGATTTAGGAAGTGAAACTTATCAAAAAGAAATAGCTGCTTATTTGACAACTCAAGAGACTCAAATATTGATGAAAATTGATAAGGCTTTAAGAAAGATAGAAGAAGGAATTTATGGGAAATGTGAAAAATGTAATAAGGAAATTGAAGAAGCGAGATTAGAGGTGATACCATATGCAGAATTATGTATTTCTTGTCAGAGGGAATTAGAGAAGCGTCAAAAGAGATAATTTTTAATGAAAAATCTTTTATTAACAATTGAATTTGATGGTCGTAATTTTTTTGGTTGGCAAGAGCAAAAAGACAGAAGGACAATATCAGGTGAAATAAAAAAAGTGTTAAAAGAGATTTTTAAAAAAGAGGTAAAATTAATCGGTATGGGAAGAACCGATCGGGGGGTGTCCGCTTTAAAATATTTTTGTAATTTTCAAGCACCTTTGGAAAAGGAATTGGATTTGGAAATTTTGAGAAAAAGAATAAATTTTTTATTACCATCAGAAATTTATGTGAAGGAGATAAAAGAAGTTCCTTTAGATTTTAATTCTCGTTATAGAGTAAAGAGAAAAACTTATTGTTATTTTGTAGTTACAGAAATTTCTCCGATTCGCAGAGATTTTTTTTGGGAAGTTCCTAAAGAAATAGATATAAAAAAAATGGAAGAGGCCGCTCAACTTTTTATTGGAAAAAAAGATTTTAGCAAATTTTGTTATTACCGCCAAAAAGAAATTTGTCACGTTGAAGAAATTAAAATAATAAAAAAGAATAAAGAAATTATCTTTAAAATTACTGGGAATAGATTTTTATACAAAATGGTAAGGAGAATAGTAGGGGCTCTGATTGATGTTGGTACTAATAGAAGGGAAATAAAGGATATTAAAAATGCTCTTTTGGGAAAATCTCATTTACCTTTATCTACTGCTCCAGCAAAGGGATTGATTCTTTATGATTGTGAAATTGCTTAGAAAATTTAAAAAATTTTTGACAATTAAGAAAAATTTTGTTATATTTTATATTAGATAGAAGCCGGCATAGCTCAGTGGTAGAGCAGGGGTTTTGTAAACCTCAGGTCGGGGGTTCGAATCCCTCTGTCGGCTTAATAAAAATGGGCAGGTACCCAAGTGGCCAAAGGGGGCAGACTGTAAATCTGCTGGCGTGATGCCTTCGGAGGTTCGAATCCTTCCCTGCCCATACTGCGGGTGTAGCGCAACGGTAGCGCAACGGCCTTCCAAGCCGTTGGTTGCGGGTTCGAATCCCGTCACCCGCTTTATAAAAATATAAATAAAAATTATATTGACTTTTTTAAAAATTATTTTATAATTTAATTTTACTTGCCCATGTAGCTCAGGCGGTAGAGCACACCCTTGGTAAGGGTGTGGTCGCCGGTTCGAGTCCGGCCATGGGCTTGAAAATTTTTGAAAATTTGGTAAAATTATTATTAAAAAATAAGGGGAGGAAAAAATATGGCAAAACAAAAATTTGAAAGAAAAAAACCTCATGTGAATATTGGTACAATCGGACATGTTGATCATGGAAAAACTACTTTGACATCGGCAATAACTATGGTATTAGAAAAAAAGGGATTCGCAAAATTTACTCCTTATGACCAAATCGATAAAGCGCCCGAAGAGAAAGCAAGAGGTTTAACAATTCAATTAGCTCATATTGAATATGAAAGTGAGAAAAGACATTATGCACATATTGATTGTCCTGGACATGCAGATTATATTAAAAATATGATTACTGGTGCGGCACAGATGGATGGAGCCATTTTGGTAGTTTCTGCTCCTGATGGTCCCCAACCCCAAACTCGAGAACATGTTTTGTTAGCTCGTCAAGTTAATGTGCCCGCTATGGTAGTTTTTTTAAATAAAATTGATATGATGAGCGATCCGGAATTAATAGAATTAGTAGAATTAGAAGTAAGAGAAATTCTTTCTAAATATGAATATCCTGGTGATAAAGTACCTTTTGTAAAGGGAAGCGCTTTAAAAATCTTAGAATGTGGATGTGGTAAAGAAGATTGTGAATGGTGCGGTGCGATTTGGCAGTTAATAAGAGCTGTTGATGAACATATTCCCGAACCGGTAAGAGAATTAGATAAACCTTTCTTGATGCCGGTAGAAGATGTGTTTTCAATTACTGGTCGAGGTACTGTGGTAACAGGAAAAGTTGAGAGGGGAAGAATAAAACCAGGTGATACGGTAGAACTTATTGGTTTTGGTAATCATATTACTACTGTAGCGGTAAGTATTGAAATGTTTAGAAAAGTATTAGATGAAGGTGTGGCTGGTGATAATATCGGTATTCTTCTAAGAGGTGTAGAAAAAGATCAAGCAATGCGAGGAATGGTGGTGGCAAGTCCTGGTTCAATTAAGCCTCATAAAAGGTTTCAAGCACAAGTATACGTGTTGAAAAAGGAGGAAGGAGGAAGACATACACCATTTTTTAGTGGCTATCGACCCCAGTTTTATATTCGAACTACCGATGTCACCGGAACAATAAAATTACCAGAGGGAGTAGAAATGGTAATGCCCGGAGATAATGTAAATTTGGAAGTGGAATTAATAAGTGAAGTAGCTTTAGAAGAAGGTTCTCGTTTTGCGATACGGGAAGGCGGAAAAACAGTGGGAGCGGGTGTGGTAACAAAGATTTTGGATTAAAATGCGAATTTTTATTTATTTATCTTGCACCGAATGTAAAAGAAAAAATTACCAGACAACAAAAAATAAAAATAAACAAGAAAAATTAGAAATAAGAAAATATTGTAAGTTTTGTAAAAAGCATACCTTACATAAGGAAACCAAATAGGCCAGTAGCTCGAACGGTAGAGCACCGGACTCCAAATCCGGGGGATGGGGGTTCGAATCCCTCCTGGCCTGTATTATGTTTTAAATGAAAAAAATATTAATTAAAGCAAAAAATTTCCTGATAGAGGTAAAAAATGAGTTAAAGAAAGTATCATGGTCTTCAAGAAGAGAGCTTTTTCAAACTACCTTACTCGTGATTATTTTATCTTTTCTTCTATCTCTATTTATTGGTTTTTGGGATTTAGTATTTTCACGAATTTTAAAATTGATTATAAGATAATTTTCTTATGAAAAAATTTTACGTTGTTCGTACTCATACTGGCAAAGAAAAAAAAGTTAAAGAAATATTAGAAAGGTTAATTGTAGAAGAAGAAAAACAGAATTTATTTGGAAGAATTATCATTCCGATGAAGAAAATAACCCGATGGTATAAAAAGAAAACCAAAAAAGGTGAGAAAAAAGAGGAAAATGAATATCAAATGGTAGAAGAGGAAAGAAAATTTTATCCCGGTTACATTGTGGTAGAAATGGAAGAAAATGATGAGGAAGCTATTAAATTAGTCACCTCTGTTCCCGGCGTAGCTTATTTTTTAGGAAAGAAGAATAAACCTACGCCTCTTTCTCCAGAAGAAATGAAGATGATAGAGGAAATTGAAAAAGAGAAGGATACTTCTGTACCGGAAATTCCTTTTTCACCGGGGGACCATGTGCGGGTAGTGAAAGGGCCCTTTGCTGGATTCAGTGGTACTGTGGAGGAAGTTTATCCCGACCGAAGAAGAATTAGAATGATTGTAACAATTTTTGGCCGAATGACGCCAATTGAGATAGATTTTTTTGAGGTAGAAAAAATTTAAATTAAGGAGGTAATAATGGTGAAAAAAGAAATTGCTAAAGTGAAATTACAAATTCCTGCTGGTCAAGCTACGCCGGCGCCACCGGTAGGCCCTGCTTTAGGTCAACACGGAGTGAACATTATGGAGTTTTGCAAACAATTTAATGCTCGAACGAAAGATGAGCCACCCGGAATAATTATTCCAGTGATTGTGACCATTTATTCAGATAGAAGTTTTACCTTTGTAACAAAAAGTCCACCTGCTTCGGTACTTTTAAAACAAGCTGCTGGATTAGCCAAAGGATCAAGTGCTCCTAATCAGATTAAAGTTGGAAAGATTACAAAAAAACAATTACGGGAAATAGCGGAAAAGAAAATAAAGGATCTTAATACTAAAGATATTGAAGCGGCAATGCGGATTATTGAAGGTACAGCTAGACAAATGGGTATTACTATTGTGGAGGACGAAGATGAAAAGAAGTAAAAGATATCAGTTAATAAGTTCTAAAATAGATAAATCTAAAGTATATTCTTTGGAAGAAGCAATAAATTTGTTAAAAGAAACTTCTAATGCAAAATTTACTGAAGCGGTAGATATTGCTGTGAAATTAGGAATCGACCCTAAGAGAACTGACCAAATGGTGAGAGGAAGTGTAGTGCTTCCTTATGGTACGGGTAAAGAAGTTAAGGTGTTGGTATTAACAAAAGGAGAGAAAGAAAAAGAAGCAAAGGAAGCCCAAGCTGATTATGTAGGATTAGAAGAATATGTAGAAAAGATAAAAGAAGGTTGGATGGATTTTGACGCCATTATTGCTACTCCCGATGTGATGCCCGAAGTAGGAAAATTAGGAAAAATTTTAGGACCAAAAGGTTTAATGCCTTCACCAAAGACAGGCACCGTCACTTTTGATGTAGCAAACGCTGTAAGAAGTTTAAAAACTGGAAAGATTCAATACAAAACCGATAAGACCGGAAATATTCATGCTCGAATTGGAAGAGTAGATTTTGAAAAAGAAAAATTGAAAAAGAATATTATCGCTTTTATTAGTGAAATATTAAAAGAGAAGCCTGCAGGTGTAAAAGGACAATATTTAAAATCAGTCACTATTTCTTCTACAATGGGTCCGGGAATAAAATTGGATATTAAAGAATTACAAGAGTTAGCAAGAAAGGAGCTATAGATGGTTAAAGAGGAAAAAATAAATAAAGTAAAAAGTTTAAAAGAAATTTTGAAAAATGCTAAAGGGTTATATTTTGTAGATTTTACAAATATTACTGCCAATGAACTTACAAGAATCAGAATGCGTTTTCAAGAAGAAAAGATAAGAATGATAGTGGTTAAAAATAATTTATGTGAACTTGCTCTTCAAGAGTTAAACTTTCCTAAAGAAATAGAAAAATTTCTCATCGGTCCTACTGCTTTGGTGATTTCTGAAGAAGAACCAACAAAGGCTGCTAAATTAATTAAAGAATCAAAGCTTTTAAAATTTAAAGGCTCAATTGTTGAAGAGAAAATTTTTTACGATAAAGATTTTGACTTTTTAGCAAGTATTCCAAGCAAAAAAGAACTATATTCCCAAGTTTTAAATCATCTTTTATCACCAGTTTTAGAATTTATTCTTATTTTAGAGAATAATTTCAGAGAATTAATATTTATTTTAGAAAATTTAAAAAATAAAAAAACCGAAGGAGGTTAATATGGCATCAAAAATTGATGAATTAATAAATACTATTGAAAGTTTAACAGTAATGGAACTTGCTGAATTGGTTCAAAAATTAAAAGATAAATTTGGGATTACCCAAACAGCTTTCATAGGACCAGTGAGTAGTGGGGCTCAATCAACTGCTCCTTCAGAAATAAAGGAAGAGAAAACTGAATTTACCGTGACTTTAGTTTCGGTTGGTGATAAAAAGATTCAAGTACTTAAAGAATTACGGGCTTTAACAAATTTAGGGCTCAAAGAGGCAAAAGATTTGATTGATAATGTTCCAAGTGTGATAAAAGAAAAAGTCTCTAAAGAAGAAGCTGAAAAAATTAAGGCTAAATTAGAAGAAGTAGGAGCAAAAGTAGAAATAAAATGAATAAAAGAGACTTTACCAAATTTAAACACTCTTTGGAAATTCCTCCTTTACTTTCTATTCAATTAGAATCTTATCGTCAATTTTTCCAGTTTGATAAGCCAGCAGAAAAAAGAGAAAATATTGGCCTACAAAAAATTTTTAAAGAAATTTTTCCTATTGTTGATAAACGATTTATTTTAGATTTTGTAAAATATGAAATAAAAGAACCTCGGTATTCACCAGAAGAAGCTTTACAAAAAGGTTTGAGTTATGATGCACCTTTTTATGTAACTTTTCGTTTCATTAAAGGAGAATCAGTTAAAACTAAAAATGGAAAAGAGGAATTTAAAATTAAAGAAGTTATTGAGCAAGATGTATATCTATTTAATTTACCTTTGATGACAAAAGAAGGTACCTTTATCGTAAATGGTAATGAGCGAGTGGTAGTCAATCAATTACATCGTGCTCCAGGAGTTTATTTAATCAGAGAAAAAGATGAACACTCCTTGTTGTTAGTGCCTTTGAGAGGTGCCTGGTTTGAAATGGTGATTTCGCGAGATAACGAATTTTCTGTGTTATTGGATAGAAAAAGAAGACTTCCTTTATTTCTTTTCCTTCAAGCTTTAGGATATTCACCGGAAGAAGTACTAGAAAGAATTTACCCGGATATGTTGATGGAGAAAGAAATAGAAATTGGAGATATGGTTGCTCAGCAAACTGAATTTGAAGCAATTCCAATAGGGGAAATAATAACTGAAGGTATTTTAGAATTTCTCCAAAAACAAGGATTTACTAAATTGAAATGTGTAAAGAAAAATGCTCCCGGAATAAAAGTAATTCACAATACTTTAAAATCCCATTCTTTTGTTGATGAGGAAGAAGCGATAAAGAAAATTTTTAAAAAACTTCGAGGGATAGAGCCTCCTCAAATTCAATCTGCAAAAAATATTATTGAAAGTGCTTTATTTGATACTGCCAGATTTGATCTGGGAAAATGTGGTCGATTTCGGTTGAATCAAATTTTTAATAAAGATATACCTTTAGAAAATACTAATTTAGAAAAAGAAGAATTTTTTAAATTAATTCGGCGGCTTTTAGAATTTTATGAAAGACAAATTCCTCCTGATGATGTAGATAGTTTATCCGCTCGACGAGTTCGTTCGGTGGGAGAACTTTTAGAACCTTACTTTCGTAATTCTTTATTGGCTCTTACTAATCACATAAAAGAAAAAATAAAAACGATTAATAAAACAAGTTCTTTAAGAGAATTAATTCAAGGGAAAGTGGTAGAAGGTCAAGTATTAAAATTTTTTACTCAACATCCTTTATGTCAGTATATGGAACAGGTTAATCCATTAGCTTCCTTAATTCACAAAAGACGTGTCTCTGCATTGGGACCTGGTGGATTAACAAAAGAGACTGCTGGGTTTGAGGTTCGTGATGTGCATTATTCTCATTATGGGAGAATTTGTCCTATAGAGACTCCAGAAGGAGCTAATATTGGTTTAATTAATACAATTGCTACTTATAGTAAAATTAACGAATTTGGCTTCATTACCACTCCTTATTGGCGGGTTAAAAATGGAGTTGTGACAAAAGAGATTGTCTATTTAGCTCCTTACGAAGAGGAAGTCCACAAAATTGCTCAGTTTACTACTCCTTTAAATGAAGAAAGAGAAATTATTAATAAAGAAGTAGTGGTAAGATATCGTGGAGATGTTATTACTGTCCCTCGAGAGGAAGTTGAGTTTATGGATGTTTCTCCTAAACAACTTTTTTCTCCTTCCACAGTGATGATTCCTTTTTTAGAACATGATGATGCTGATCGAGCTTTGATGGGAGCTAATATGCAAAGACAGGCGGTTCCTCTTTTAAAACCAGAAAAACCTTTGGTTGCCACTGGAGTAGAAGAGCAATGGGCAAAAGAATCAGGGGCAGTGATTATTGCCGAAGAAGATGGAGAGGTTATAAAAGTGGATGCCGAAAGAATATGGGTAAAAACACAAAAAGGTTTAAAAGAATATCGACTAAAGAAATTTAAAAAAACAAATCAATATACTTGTTATAATCAAATTCCTAAGGTGAGGAAGGGAATGAAAATAAAAAAAGGAGATTTGTTAGCAGATGGGCCTTGTACAGATGATGGACAACTAGCTTTAGGAAGAAATATTTTAGTGGCATTTTTACCCTGGCGGGGTTATAATTATGAAGACGCAATTGTAATTTCGGAAAATCTTTTAAAGGAAGACGTATTTACCTCAATTCAAATATTAGAATTTGATATTCAAGCAAGAGAAACGAAATTGGGACCAGAGGAAATTACTCGAGATATTCCTGGAGCGACGGAAGAAGATTTGGCTCATTTGGATAAATTTGGAATAGTAATGGTTGGAACCGAAGTAGCTCCTGGAGATATATTAGTTGGAAGGATTACTCCTCGTGGAGAGACTGAATTTTTACCCGAGGAAAAATTATTGAGAGCAATTTTTGGAGAAAAAGCAGCGAATGTTCGGGATACTTCTTTAAGGGTAGAACCAGGAGTTTACGGTACGGTGATTGATGTTCAAATTCTTTCGCGAAGAACAGAAGATCCATTGGCAAAAGAAGTATTTAGAAAAAGAGAAGAAGAATTAGAAAAAAGGTTTGCTGAGAAAAAAGAATTCCTTGTTCAAGAAAGAAATGAAAAATTAAAAAGTATTTTATTAAATATAATTGCTTCTAAAAATATTAAAGATAAAAAAAATAAAAAAATAATTATAAAAGAGGGTGAAAAAATAACTGAAGATTTCTTTACCTTTAATAAAGTAGATAAAATTAAAATTGAGGATTTAATTGATTTAGTAAAAAATGAAGAAAAGAAAAAAGAAATTGAAAAAATTTTTAATGAATTTGAGAAAGCTATGAAATTAATTGAAGAAGAGAGAAAAAAAGAATATGATAAATTGAAAGTTGGTGACGAACTTCCCAGTGGGGTTTTAAAATGGATAAGGGTTTATATTGCTCAAAAACGAAAGATTAGTGTCGGCGACAAATTGGCAGGTAGGCATGGGAATAAAGGAGTGATTGGGAAAATTTTGCCGGTAGAAGATATGCCTTATTTGCCTGATGGTACACCAGTAGATATGGTTCTGAATCCTTTAGGTGTGCCTTCACGAATGAATATTGGTCAAATTTTGGAAACTGCTTTAGGTTGGGCAATGAAGGTATTGGGTTGTCAAGCAATTACCCCAATTTTTGAAGGTGCTACTATTGAAGAAATTAAGGAAGAATTGAAAAAGGCTGGCTTACCAGAAGACGGAAAGATTACTCTTTATGATGGTAGAACAGGGTTACCCTTTAAAGAAAAAACAGTAGTTGGTTATATTTATATGATGAAATTGATCCATATGGTTGATGATAAGATTCATGCTCGTTCAGTAGGTCGATACTCGCTAATTACTCAACAACCGTTAGGTGGAAAAGCCCAATTTGGTGGTCAAAGATTTGGTGAGATGGAAGTATGGGCTTTAGAAGCTTATGGTGCTGCTTACACTTTGCAAGAAATGCTTACTATTAAATCTGATGATGTAGAAGGAAGGACAGAACTTTTTGAATCATTAATAAAGGGAACCAATCCACCAACACCTAAAATTCCTGCTTCTTTTTCTGTATTGGTTAAAGAATTAAGAGGTTTATGTTTAGATTTAGTACCAATTAATTCAGAAAAGGAGAAAAAATGAGTGAGGAATTTATTCTAGCAGATTTTGAAGGATTAAAAATTACTTTAGCTTCTCCGGAAACTATAAGAAGTTGGTCTTGGGGAGAAGTAACAAAGCCAGAAACTATTAATTACCGAACGCAAAAGCCGGAAAGAGACGGGCTCTTTTGTGAAAGAATCTTTGGTCCAGTGAGAGATTATGAGTGTAATTGTGGAAAATATAAAAAAATAAAATTTAAAGGTACAATCTGTGATAGATGCGGTGTTGAGGTAACTACTTCCTTGGTAAGAAGAGAAAGGATGGGACATATTGAATTAGCGTCTCCAGTAGCTCATTTTCTTTTTTATCAAGTTCCTCCTTCTAAAATGGGATTATTATTAGACTATACAATCAACGAAATTCAGAGCATCTTAAACTATCAAGTTTATGTAGTTTTGTCGCCGGGTGATTCTCCTTATCGAGTTAAAGATTTAATAGAGGAAGAGGAATATTTAGCAAAAAGAGAGGAATATGATGGATTTGTTGCTGCCACTGGTGCAGAAGCATTGGAAGAACTTCTTAAAAGAATCGATTTAGATAAATTAGCAGCCGAATTGAAAGCGAGAATTCCTCATGAGCAATCAAGGCGTTTTCAATTATTAAGAAGATTACAAATAGTAGAAGCTTTCAAAAATTCTGGAATAAGACCAGAGTGGATGATACTTCGTGTAATACCGGTTATTCCTCCCGATTTACGTCCTTTGGTTACTTTGGAAGGAGGAAGATACGTAAGCGCCGATTTAAATGATTTATATAAAAGAGTAATTGTTAGAAATAATCGGTTGAAACATCTTTTAAGTACTAAAACTCCTGAAGTGATTTTAAAACATGAAAAGAGGTTACTTCAGGAGGCTGTAGATGCGTTATTTAGTAACGAGAGTAAACCAAATCCAATTATCGGGAAGCAAAATCGTCCATTAAAATCTCTTTGTGAATCTCTCCGAGGAAAGCAAGGTAGGTTTAGAAGAAATCTTTTGGGAAAAAGAGTAGACTATTCTGGACGTTCAGTAATTGTTGTAGACCCAACTTTAAAACTTCATCAATGTGCCTTACCTAAGGAAATGGCTTATGAATTATTCAAACCGATGGTAATGCGGAAATTAGAAGAAATGAAAGTTGCGGATAGTCATAAAACTGCTAAAGCGTTATACAAAAAAGCTTCTCCGGAAGTCTGGGAGGCTCTTGTGGAAGTGACAAAAAATCATCCGGTGCTTTTAAATCGTGCTCCTACTTTACACCGAGTTTCCATTCAAGCCTTTTATCCCGTTTTGGTTGAACATCGGGCTATCGGAATTCACCCGTTAGTGTGTCCGCCTTTTAATGCCGATTTTGATGGCGATACAATGTCTTGTCATGTACCTTTGACACCAGAAGCTATTTTAGAATCAGCTACTCTTTTACTTTCTTGTAATAATATTCTTTCGCCTGCTCACGGAAAACCTTTAATGACACCTACTCAGGATATTGTGGCAGGAATATATTTTATTACTAAAGAACACCCTAAGGCACCCAAAATTGAAAGAATATATGATGATTTTTCCGAAATTATAAGTGGTTACGAATTAGGAGAATTTTCTATTCATACGAAGATAAAATTTCGTTACAAAGGAATTACTTATGATACTACTGTAGGACGTGTAATATTGAACGAAATTTTGCCTGAAGAGCTTCGATTTATAAATGAGGTATTAAATAAAGATAAACTAAATGAATTAGTTGATAGATGTTATCGAAAATTAGGAAGTAAAAGAACAGCTAAACTTCTTGATGATTTAAAAGACTTAGGATTTGAAATGGCTACCCGAGCGGGTATTTCTTTGGGCATAGACGATATTATTGTGCCAAAGGAAAAAGAAAAAATTATTAAAGAGGCAGAAGAAGAGGTAAAGAAAGTTTTAGAAAAGCATCGTAAAGGTTATATTTCTGATTCCGAACGATATAATATGGTGGTAACAATTTGGAATAATGCAACTCAGGAAATAGAAAATAAATTAATGGAAGAGTTAGAAAAATCGCAAGATGGTTTTAATCCACTTTTCTTACTTATTGATTCTGGTGCTCGTGGTTCTAAAGCCCAAGCTGTACAAATAGGAGGCATGAGAGGTTTAATGGCAAAACCCCAAAGAGGTGGCGAAGGAGAGGAAGTGATAGAAACTCCTATAAAAAGTTCTTTCCAAGAAGGTTTATCTGTCTGGGAATATTTTATTTCTACTCGAGGAGGACGTAAGGGATTAACGGATACTGCTTTAAAAACTGCTGAAGCAGGTTATTTAACACGAAGATTGGTTGATGTTGCTCAAGAAGTAGTAATTACAATGGAAGATTGTGGTACTATTTTAAAACAAGAAATTACTCCTTTAAAAGAAGGTGGAGATGTGATAGAACCTTTATCCGAAAGAATTATTGGAAGAATTGCTGCTCAAGATATTGTGAATCCTCTTACTAAAGAGATAATTGTAAAAGAAGGTATGGAAATAGATGAAGAAAAAGCAAAGGAAATTGAAGAATGTGGAATAGAAAAAGTAGCCGTTCGCTCTGTTTTAACTTGTCAAGCGCCAAATGGGTTATGTGCTAAATGTTATGGAAGAAATTTAGCAACTGGTAAATTGGTAGATGTGGGAGAAGCGGTGGGAATAATTGCTGCTCAATCAATTGGCGAACCGGGAACACAATTAACTTTAAGAACTTTCCATGTGGGTGGTATGGCTACCCATATGGTAGAGCAAAATAAAGCTACAGCAAAATTTTCGGGAAAAATAGTTTACCAAGAATTAAAGGTTTCGGTAAGAAGCGATGGGCAACGAGTTACTTTAACTCCTGGTAAAATCGAACTTTTAGAAAACGGTAGAAAAATTGTTTACGATGTACCAAAAGGTGCAATACTTAAAGCTGAAAACGGTGAAGTGGTAAAAGAAGGTCAGGTATTATTTGAATGGGAACCTTATTCCATTTTAATTATTGCTGAAAAAGAAGGAATAGTAAGATATAAAGATATTGAGTTAGGAAGAACTCTTCAAGAGGATATTGATGAACGGGTAGGAAGAAAAGAAAAGAGAATAATTGAAGATAGGGAAAGAGAATTGCATCCCCGATTAGAAATTGAGGATGTTGATGGTAAAATATTAGAGATTCGAGAGTTACCTAAAGATGCCTATTTAGTGGTAGAAGAAGGTCAAAGAGTTAAACCTGGGGATATATTAGCTAGATTAGTGAAAGAAGTAGTAAGAGCAAAAGATATTACTGGTGGATTACCAAAAGTTGCTGATCTATTTGAGGCAAAAAGGGTTAAAGACCCAGCAGTGATAAGTGAAATTGACGGGCGGGTTGAAGTATCTCCTCCTCATATAGGAATAAGGATCGTAAAAGTAATTAGTGAAGATGGAAAAACAGAGAGAAGTTATAAAATTCCTTATGGTAAATATCTTTTAGTAAAAACAGGTGATATTGTGAAAGCAGGGGATAAATTATGCGAAGGAGAAGTAGATCCTCATGATGTGTTAAAAGTTAAAGGATGGATGGCAGTTCAGGAATTTTTAACTAATCGTATACAA
>JANXBG010000032.1 GCA_025060715.1 Caldifarciminota bacterium
GGACAATCTCCCAAGCAAATGTTGAGGAGGTTCCTTATTATGAAAAAACACCAAGTGAGATTGTGGAAATGGCAAAGAAGAGAAATTTAAAAATCATCTGCTTTACCTATACTGAACCGATTGTCTTTTATGAATATATGTATGATATTTCTAAATTGGCAAAAAAAGAGGGGATAAAAACTTGTGTGGTTAGTGCCGGTTATATTAATAAGGCACCCTTAGAAAGCCTCTGTAAAGTAGTGGATGCAATAAAGATTGATTTAAAAGGATTTAATGAAGACTTTTATAATAAAGTGTGCGGCTCTTCCTTACAACCCATATTAGAAGCCTTGAAAACAATTAAAAAGAATGGTATCTGGTTAGAAATTGTCAATCTTATTGTTCCAACTTTAAATGATAAAGAAGAAGAGATAAGAAGAATGTGCCAATGGATAAAAGAAAATTTGGGAGATGAAGTTCCTTTACATTTCACCCGTTTCTTTCCCCAATACCAATTAACCCATTTGCCACCGACACCAATTTCTACCTTAGAAAAGGCCTATAAAATTGCCAAAGAGGTTGGGTTAAAATATGTTTATATTGGTAATGTTCCTTCCCATCCTTATGAGAATACCTATTGTCCTTACTGTAATAAGTTGTTGATAAAAAGACTTGGTTTTTCTGTTTTAGAAAATAATATTATTCAAAGTAAATGTAAATTTTGTAAGAAAAAGATTGCAGGAGTTTTCTAATGGGTAAGAGCATTGTTTATTTTATCCCTTATAGTAGTAAAGAAAAAAATCTAAAATATCTAAGAGAGAAAATTGAAAAAGTTTTCTTTTTAACTAAGTTTTTAGATAAATTAAATTACGGAAGGAAATTGGCAATCAAAGTTCATTTTGGTGAAGAAGGGAATAATAATCATTTAAGACCTGAATATGTGAGGATAATTGCCGAAATGGTTGCCCAAAAGTCAATTCAACCTTATTTAGTAGAGACTTCAACTTTATATCGGGGAAAGAGAAATAATAAAAAAGAACACATCAAATTAGCCCAAGAGCACGGCTTTACCCTTTATGATACTCTTTGCCAGATAGAAATTCTTGATGGTAATAGTGGTGAGAGTTATTATGAAGTCTCAATAAATTCTCAATATACTAAGAAGGCCAAACTTGCCCAAAAGTTAAGGAGATATCTTTATTTAATAAATCTTGCTCATTTTAAAGGCCACTTAGCAACTGGTTTTGGTGGAGTTATAAAAAATTTGGGAATGGGCTTGGCTTCCAAAGGTGGTAAATTGGATATGCATTCTGTCTCTCATCCTTTTGTTAATGAAAATAAATGTATCGGTTGTGGTATTTGTGTTGATTATTGTAAAGAAGGAGCGATAAAAATACATAATTTGGTAGCAAAAATTGGGCCTCTCTGTGTTGGTTGTGCTGGCTGTCTTTCCATTTGTCCAAATTCCGCAATTGAATTCCGTTGGGACCAAGATACCAATATTCTTGCTAAAAAGGTATTGGAATATGCCAAAGCAACTTTGATTGATCGTTACGCCCTTCATTTCAACTTTCTTATCAACATTACGCCCAATTGTGATTGTTATCCAAGAACTGAAGAAAAAATAATGGAAGATATTGGCATCCTAATCTCTTTTGATCCCTTGGCTTGCGACCAAGCAGGTTTTGATTTCGCTAAAAAAGAGATAACAAAATTATATTCCCATTTAAATTATGATGAAATCTTTGATTTTGGTGAGAAAATTGGTTTAGGAACAAGAGATTATGAGCTCTGTGAGATTTGAGTTAGAATTAGATTTTTTTAGCGGTCCATTAGATTTACTTTTATATCTTATCCAGAGAGAAGAAATTCCTTTAGAAAGAATTCCCATTGCTTTAATTACCGAAAAATATCTTGATTTTATTATTCCCTATTTACAGAAACCTGATTTAAAAAGTGAAGAGATAAATAAACTTTCCGAATATCTACTTTTGGCAATTATTTTAATCCGTTATAAAATAAGGACTTTTTTAAAATTAAAAACCCAGGAAGAAATAGAAATAAAACCAGAAGAGGAGATTAGTTTTTATAAAATTAAAGAAGAATTTAATTATTATAAAAAAATTGCCTCTCTTTTAAAAGAATTAGAGGAAGAAAAACTTAAATTCTTTCCTCGGGAAGGAGATATTGTAAAAGAAGAAAGAGAAGAATTGCCAACAATTTATGAACTTTTAAAAAGTTATCAAAAGGTTTGGATTTCCCTTAATAATATTCCAACAGAGATAACTTGGTTAGAAAAAAGAAAAATAAATATTGATGAAAAGATGGAAGAGATTAGAGAAAAAGTTAGGAAAATTCGTTTTTTAGAATTTAGCCAATTGATAAATGATTTCAGTTGTAAAGAAGAGATTGTGGTTACCTTCTTTTTATTATTAGAATTAGTAAGATTAGGAGAAATTAGACTTATTCAAGAGGAAATTTTTGGTAATTTAATTATTATTGCTTTAAAATGAAGATAGAGAAAACGGGTTTTGGTTGGATAATTATTGATGGCAAAAAATATGAACACGATGTTTTAATTTTGGCGAATGGAGAAATTCTAAATCGTTATGAAAATTTTACTGGTAATAATCACGAATTTAGTATTGAAGAGGCGAAAAAACTACTAAATCCGAAACCAGAAGTTATTATTGTCGGCACTGGTCAAGGTGGTGTTTTGAAAGTAAGAGAGGATACGATAGAATTTCTTAAAAAGGAAGGGGTACGACTTATTGCTCTACCAACTCCTAAGGCAATAGAAATTTTTAATAAATTGAAAGAAATAAAAGCTTCCCTTTTCCATCTTACCTGCTAATGAGAATATACACCTTAGGAACTGCCAATCGCACAAAAGAAGAGTTTCTTAAAATTCTTGATAAATATAGAATAAAAGCCATCTTTGATGTGAGGAGATTTCCCAATTCCCATTTTGAACATTTTAAAAGAGAGAATTTGATAAAAATTTGCGAAGAGAACAAAATTACTTATACCTATTTAGGAAATGAACTTGGTGGTTTTAGAAAAGGGGGCTATTTAAAATGGACAGAAACTCAAACTTTTAAAAAAGGGATTGAGATTATCTATAAGACCGCCTCTTACCTGCCAGCAGTAATTATCTGCCGAGAGAAATATCCTTTTTATTGCCATCGAAAATATATTGCTGATGATTTAAGCAAAAAAGATGTTGAAGTAATTCATATAATTTCTGAAGAAAAAACTATTTCTCATAAGGAGTTAAATTATGAAAGAACTGGTAAAAGAAATAAAAGAATTAAAGAAAAAAAAGAACGCAATAATTTTAGTTCATAATTATCAAAGACCTGAAATTTACGAAATAGCCGATTTTATTGGCGATTCTTTAGACTTATCCTTAAAGGCAAAAGAAGCTGAAGCCGAATTAATTGTTTTTTGTGGAGTCCATTTTATGGCGGAGACAGCAAAAATTCTTAATCCTAAATCCAAGGTTATCATTCCTGATATTACTGCCCGTTGTCCAATGGCTGATATGGTGGATAGTGAAAAACTATTAATCCAATTGGAAAAATTGCCCGATGTTTATGTTGTCAGTTATGTTAACACTAATGCCGAAATAAAGGCCCTTTCCTATGTCTGCTGCACTTCTGCTAATGTTATCAAAATAATAAGCCAAATTCCGGAAGATAAACCGATATTATTTGTGCCCGATAAAAATTTAGCTAATTATGCCAGCAAAAAGAGCGGCAGAAAAGATATTATTCCTTGGGATGGCTTTTGCTACGTTCATCATTTATATTTTGAAGAGGAAGATATAAAAAAGAAAAGAAAGGAATTTCCTAATGCGAAAATTATTGCCCATCCCGAATGTAAACCCGAAGTCTGTGAGATGGCAGATTTTATTGCTTCTACCTCGGGAATGGTGAAATTAGCAAGCATTTTTAACGAACTTATTTTAGCAACCGAAGTTGGCTTATGTGAAAGAATAAAAAGAGAATACAAAGATAAAAAATGTCTACCTTTAAAAGAGAGCGCCATTTGTAGCAATATGAAAAAGATAACCTTAGAAAAAGTTTTAAAAGCTTTAGAAGAAGAGATTTACGAAATTAACATTGATGAAGAAATAAGAAAGAAGGCAGAAGAGGCTTTAAATAGAATGTTTAGTTTATAAATTAAAAATTATTTTTTTCTCAATATTTAAAGAATTTGATTTTATCTTAATAAAATATACGCCCTTTGGCAAAGCTTCCTTAATTACGATTTTCTTATCAAAATATCTCTTCTCATAAATAAGTTTACCGGTTATGTCAAAAATTTTAATATCAATCTTCTCTTCTCTTGGTAAATTGATTAAAATCGGTTTTCTAATAATTGATGGCATAAAAGAAAATTCCTTATTATCAACTTCTTCAATGCCAACAGTAAGGGTATCAAAGCCAATTCCATAAATCTGGTCAATAATTACGCCTGAATCAATGTTTACCTGGTCGCTACCAAAATGGAAACAGAGCCGAAATCTTTCACCGATAGCAAAAGGTAGATTAAAGAAAACTAAACTCCAATCCCTATTACCGGTAAAACATAATTCATCAGGGATACCAGCATTATTGGGACTTGCTCTTTCATCATAATTAATATTAGAAGGGTTAATAATCCGCCATTGCTGATGAGGGTAGGCTAAGGAGCATTTTACATTATAACCATCTTCTATAAATTCCGTATTATATTTATGCCAATAGGCAAGAAAAGGTGGAAGGGCATTAACAACAAAAATTGGTGAAAGTAATTTCCAATTGGCATTATTTTCATAAATACCTGTTGTGAAAACCCAGTTATCATTAATATTAAGATATTTCCAGCCACTCTCTGGAACCGCGGTATAACCACCTTCACCAGCTTCAAAACTTTCTAAATAATGATAAACATAAAATTCATACTCTACATCATTATTTTCTAAATTTTCATCTAAGGGAAAATCAATTTTACAATAAGCCAAATATCTACTACGATTAGGCAACGGAGTGAAAAAAGAGAAGGTTAATAATGTCTCACTTTCAGGAAAAAGCTCTTGGATATAAACAGAATCTTTATAATCCCTATCTATATAAAAATATACCCAAAAAGCTCTCGCAATTCTTTCGCCATAATTTTTTATTTTAACCTGAGGTAAAATACTCTCTTTCTTTATAAATTGGGAAGGTGCTATTATCTCTTTTATTCCCACATCATAAAGAAGTTTTCTTAAAAAACCACAGCCATAGATTTTATCAATCTCAGTTCCATAATAGGTTTCATCATAATCACTACCAAAATGGAAACCGATTTTGAAAAACTCTCCGCTATCAACAGGAATTTTAAGATAATTTATCCGCCAAGGATAATAACCAGCATAACAAGACTCATTAGGAATTCCAGCATTTCCTGGCCGGGCAATGGTGTCATATCTCTGACCTAAATAAGGATAAGAATGGATAATCTGCCAAGAAGAGCCAAAAATTGAACACTTTACATTATAACCATCAAAACGATACTCATTTTCATATTTATGCCAATAAGCAATTATTGGGGTATCAACTAAGGCATAAAAAGTTGGGCTTTTAAGAAAATAATTGGCTAAATTCCAATACCTATTATTACTCCAACCACCAGGATTATTAGGCAAACCGAAATAAGATGAATAATTCCATCCTTCATTAGCCCTATAATAACCGTTAGAATTTACAAAATCTTCGTAATAATTATAAGTAAAAACAATTTTACTTAATGAATGGCTATAATTATTTTCCGGATAATAATAGAGCGAGCATAAAAAGATATTATAAACCGCATCTAAGCGACAAAAATCAAAAATTACTTCTGCCTCTTGATTTGGTAAAAGATTATTAATCAACTTTTCGGAAAAATATTCTCCTGGTTGTATTCTTAATCGCAATAAAATATTTTCACAACCTATTGGACTATAATTTTTCACCTTTATCTTTGGTTGAATATCTTCTCCTCTTCTAATAGGTTCTTTTGGATAAGTAAACTCTTTTATCTCTAAACAAAAATAGGGAGAAATATTAGAAAAGCCAATTCCATAAATATTATCAATAAAAGCACCACCTTCTTCATTATCAGCATTATCACTACCAAAATCAAATCTTAAATAAAATTTAGTATTTTTTAAAACAGGAATTTTAAAATAATTTATTTGCCAATCGGAATAACCTGAATAACAAGATTCACTTCTTATTCCTAATGTATAAATAGAAGCGACTGTTGAATACCTTTGTCCTAAACCAGGATAGGCAGATAAAATTTTCCAATTAAAATTCTCTGTGGAACATTTTAAATTATAACCATCATAATAGAATTCAATATTATATTTATGCCAAAAGGCAACGATTGGTGAATCAACCAAGGCAAAGAAAGGCGGACTTTTTAAGGAAAAGTTTGCCATATTATGATAATTTTCGCCAACATTATCACAACTGACAAAACACCAATCATTATTCCTTCCCCATCTTAACCGACGAAAACAACTTTCCGGTAAAGAGATAAACTCTCCTTCACTTTCCTCAAAACCTTCATAATAATCATAAATAAAAACTTTCTTAGTTTTTAAATTATTACTACTATCTTCATCTAAAAAGAACTCAACCGTGCATTTTAAACTAAACTTAATTGATTCGTTAGGGATAAAAGGATTGAAATTGATTATCGTCTCACGAAAAGGCAAAAGGGAGGTAATATTTTTAATATCTAAATAACCGATTTCGGCAATCATTAACCTCACTGAAAAATTATTTGCTGTCATCCTACCAAAATTCTTTATCTTTGCCATTGGAAAAATCCTTTGCCGAGAAATAAAATCAGTTGGTGAAATAATTTTCACAATACCAAGGTCATAATTCAGAGTCTCTGTTAAAGAAAAATTTCCAACCTTTTCTTTCAAAATAATAGGATAAAAATTTATTTTTTCTTTTTTTTTAGCAAAAATTAGGTTTAAAAAAAGAAGAGAAATTATTAAATACCTCATAATTTCCTCCTTTGTAAATAATATATTTAAAAATTTTTTTTGTCAATAAGAAATAACTATCTTTTTAAGATTTTTTAAATATAAAAAGAAGTATGCCTAAGATAAGAAAAATAAAATTGGGAAGCCAACAAGCCAAGAAGGAAGAGAGAAGATTAACTTCACCCATGGCATAGGTTATCTGTAAAAATCCCCAATATAAAAAGGAGATTAATAAACCAATACCCAGACCAAGCATAACTGTTCCTTTTTTTAAATGTAAAATAATACCGAAAGATAAGATTGTCACAATAACAGCAATTACTGGATAACTAAAGCGGCTATGAAAATTTACTAATTCTTTATCCATTTTAAAGCCCGCCTTCCTAAATTTTTTTATTTGGGAATAAAGTTCTAAAAAATTCATCATTTCGGGTTCTCTCATTTCGGCAAAAAGTTCTTTGGGAGTTTCTTTTAAAAAATCAAAGATAATAGAATCATAATAAAAAAAATTATTTTCTTCTTTCAAAAAATCATAAAAGTAAACATTATAACCAATCCATTTTTGGTTCCTATAATAAGCCAATTTTCCATCATATCTCTTTTTTAACCCTTTTTTTATATCTAAAACCATAATAGAAAAATCTTTCATTATTCCTGATAGAGATAATTCTTTAATATAATAAACAATGTTATCTTCACCTAAATAATATATATCCCTTTTATTTCCCTTCTCTTCTTTTTTTCTTTTCTCAATCTTTTCTTTTCTAAAATTTTCAAAATTTATTATTGCCTTTATTTCAATAACCTCTTTGTTAAAAAAAAGGAAGAGAGAAAAAAATATGGAGATTAAAAAAGGGATTTTAAAAAGAGCTTTAAAATCTATTCCCATCGTTTTTAAGATATTTGGCTCATTAAACCTTATTGCTCTACCAAAAACAAAAAATATTGCCAAAATTAATGAAGGGCTCAAAAGTAAACTGATAACACTAGGTAAATTATAAAGATAATAAATCAAAACATCTTTATAGCCAACTTGGTATTGAGTAAAATAAGAAAGGGATTCAAAAAAATCAATTAAAATATAGATTGTGGCCAAGGATAAGAAGGCAAGAAAGGTATATTTTAAAATCTCTTTTCCATAAAAGCGATAGATAATTTTCATTCTCTTATCTTTTTATAAAGAAAATAAAAAGCAAAGGGAAAGTTAATAACTGTTGGCAACCAAATGCCAAAGAAAGCTAATATCTTTCCCCTTAAAACCATTTCCTCAAAAAGCAAAAGTAAAATATAATAAAAGGCAAAATAGACTAAACCAAAAATAAAACTAATTCCAATACTTCCTTTTTTGATTATTAAACCTAAGGCAATACCAAAAATTAAGAAAAAGATATTGGCAAAGGCCAAAGCGGTCTTTTTATGAAACTCTAATAAAAATCTTTCCCTCTCTCTTATCTTATATTTCAATTTTGTTTCCTCTTCTTTAATCTTTATCAACTTAACCTCCTCATTTATTTTTTCTTTTTTTAAATCTTTTATTTTTTTCTTTAAATCTTTTATTTCGCTATCAACTTCTTTGATATTTTTAAATAGTTGAATAGCATTCATTTCTCTTATTGAGCGATAGGTTCGTTCTCTTCTTATCAGTTCGTCATCATAAGGGATATTAATAGTAGTGGTTTCAAATATTATCTCTCTTGCCTTACCATCTTTTTCTAAGTGATAGGCCTTTCCATTTTTTAAAAGAAAGGTAAAATAATTTTCTTTCTCTTCTTCTTTGAGAATTCCTTCTTGAGCAAAAATAAAAAGGGGATTTATTTCGCCCTCTTTTTTAAAAATTAAAATATCTTGCATCTTTCCAGTTTTCTCTTCTAAATAGCCGATATAAATCACATAAGGAGAGAAATCTTCAAAAAAAATTCCTTCCCGAATTTTTATTTGTGGTTTTTTTCTTGCCAAGTCTGTTAAAAGATTTCTAATCCGAAATTCCGATTCGGGCCATAAAAAATTGTTAAAGAAACACATAAAGATTGATAAAAATATCATAAAAAGAATGGGAATTTTAATAATTTTAGTAATATTAATACCGCTCACTTTTAAAGCTATAATTTCATTATCTTGGGATAGCCTACCAAAGGTGCTTATTCCCGCAATCAAACTGGCTACTGGTAAGATATAACCCAAAACATAAGGTAAAGAGTATAAAGCAATCTCAAGAACAATATTTATCTTTATCCCTTTTTTTATTAAAAAATCCGCAAGAATAAACATCCTATCCATTAACATAATAAAAGTAAGAACAACTACCGAAAAGATTAATGGAAATAAATACTCTTTAATTACTTGCTTCTGAATAATCATCTAATACTTTCAAAATTGTTCCGCCACCTACCACAATCTCATTATTTAAATCATAAAAAACCGCCTTCTGCCCCGGAGTTATTGCCCACTGGGGTTTTAAAAATTCGCACAATAAAACATCCTCTTCAAAATTTTTTATTCTTATTTCACTTGGTGTATGCACATTTCTTATTTGGCATAAATATGTTTTATTCTCATCCTTTATTTTCCAAAGCTCTTTTTTAAGTAGAAATCTTCTTTTATAAACCAATTCTTTTTTGCCAACATAAATCGCATTATTCTCTTTATCAATTCTTAAAACATATAGCCTCTCTTTATAAGGAATTCTTAATCCCCTTCTTTGACCAATAGTATAATGATAAATTCCCTTATGAGTTCCTAAAAAAATTACTTTTCCATTCTCTACTAAATAAATGGGGCCCTCTTTTTTAAATTGAATATTTTCTTTATCTAACACTTTTAATATAAAATCATAATATTTTTTATCGGGAATGAAACATATCTCTTGACTTTTCTTCTTTTTTGCCACGGGCAAAGAAAGCTTTAAAGCAATCTCTCTCACCTCTTCTTTACTTTTCTCTCCCAAAGGGAAAAGGGTTTTTTCTAAAATCTCATCTGTCAAAGGATAAAGAAAATAGGTTTGGTCTTCCTTTATGCTTTTGGCCCTTTTTAAAAAATAACTATTATCACTCTTTATAATTTGGGCATAATGTCCGGTAGCAATATATTGGGCCGAAACCTTTTTTGAAAAATCTAAAAGAGCTAAAAACTTAATATAACGATTACATTCTACACAAGGATTAGGGGTAAAACCTAATAAATAATTATTAATAAAATCCTTTATTACTATCTCCTTAAACTTTTTTCTTAAATCTATTAAATAATGGGGAATTTTTAATCTTTCCGCACAGACCTGAGCGTCTCTTATATTATGATAACCACAACAGGTTTTCTCAAATTCTTTTATAGAATATTCATCCCAAATTTGTAGAGTAACACCAATTACTGAATAGCCTGCTTCTTTTAAAAGATAAGCAGCGACGGTAGAATCCACACCGCCGCTCATTCCAACCACTACTTTCTTTTCCATCTCTTAATCTTAAGAGAGGTATGAATCCTCGCCACCACACTTTCTTCTGTTTCATAATAACTCAATTTTTTTAATTCATAAATTATCCTTCGTAAAGTTTTAACAAGCCTGGCACATTCCCGACAAACCATTCGGTGTTTTTCTAATTCAATAGATAATTCTGCTGGTAAATCTTCATCTAAATAATCAACAAGATATTCCTGAAAGACTTCACAATTATATTCAATTCTTTTCTTTTTCATATTAATTAATTAAATGTTTAAGTTTTTCTTTTAAAAATAATCTTCCCCGATGAAGCCGAGATTTCACTGCTGCCACTGAGAGTTTTAAAATCTCGGCTACCTCTTTATTGGATAACCCTTCAACATCTCTTAAAAATATTACTGAACGATAATTTTCTGGAATCTCTGCCAAAGCCTTTCTTACTGCCTCTTGAATTTTTTTTCTCTCATAAATAACCTCGGGATTTTGGGTTTCATCGGGAATCTCCTGAGGTATATCTTCATAACCTGTTACATTTTGATCCAAAGAGAGCACTTTCTCCTCTTTGGCACGTTTTTTTAATTTCCTTAATGCCACATTAACCGCAATCCGATAAAGCCAAGTATAAAAACTTGATCTTTCTTGAAATTTCTTTAAAAACCGATAAGCCCGAATTAAAGTCTCCTGTAACACCTCTGCCGCATCCTCTTCGTTATTCAAAAGCCGATAGGCCAAATTATAAATCTTCTTCTCATAACGACTAATTAACATTTCAAAAGCCTCATCATTTCCATTCTTTGCCCGCTTTATCAATTCACTCTCGGGCAAAGGTAACGATTTTAACTCCTCCTTCGGTTTAATTAGACTCTTTTTTGTTTCATCAATCCTCTTTTCTAACATTTTGTTTAACTTAACCTATTTAACCCTTACTCCCCTTCCTTTTCCTGGAGAATTATCAAAAACTTCAATTATATAATAAATTGTTACTATTGACTTTTTTGGTGATATACCATGAAAATAATCATGAATAAGATTAACATATTCACAAACATCTCTCTCATACTCATTAAGATAAGGATTTTCTGGATGTAATAAATGGGCAAGACATTTTAATTTATAAGAAGGAACATCTAAAAAGACTATCGCACAAGCCGGATTAACCATCTGATTTAAGAAGGTTTGAGTATAAAAATCTTTTTTAGTATATAACTCTAAAGAAACCTGCTTTGTTAAATCAAATATCTCTTTTCCATTTCTATAAAGACTTTCTAAAATATTAATCTTTCTTTCAAAGGAATCATTAATAGTACTCTTTAAAAGATTGATCATTTCTTTTATCTTTTCTTTTTTTGGCAAAAAACCCATTCCCTTTACCGCACAATTTATTTTGAATTTAGTATCTTTTCTTTTAGCACCATAAGTAGCCACCATTCCACTATGCGGACCCGACCAATCCAGTGGTTCTCTTCTTTTTATCTTCTCAATCATCAATAACCGCTCTTTAAAATTCCATTCCAAAAATTCTTCAGGTAACTCAACCACTTCAAATTTTTGCCAACGATTGTCCACTTTTGCCCGAATAATTCCTTTGTCAATATTTTTAGTATCTATTGTCTTTTGGATAAAATATTCTTTATTTTTATAAAAATCATAATCTTTATTACAACTACTTATAATTAAGGGAATAAAAAAAATCAAAAAAATGGGAAAATCTTTCATTTTTCCTCCTTAATTATTTCCTTTATTTTTGGCAAAAATTTCTCTTTTTTTAATAAAAGATTTTGAAAAATCTTTAAAAAGATTAAAATAAGAAAAAGAAAAAGAAAAGAAAAGAAAAGGGCATAAATCTCTTTTTTAAAGATATAAAAACCAAGATAAAGCCCAAAGAGAATACCAGAAATTGGCAAACCGAATAAAAAAAGAAAAAGCCAAACTCTTTTTTCGGGATAATCAATCATTACCAAATCACCCACTTGGGCGTTTATTGGATTAAAAACCTCCAATTCTCTTTCTTCTCTTTTAACAAAAATTCCACACCCCCCTTTTTCACCACAGCCAAAACATTTAGGATTGATACTAACCTTAACAACTGCCCGATTTCCTTTTATCTCTTTAATATAACCATAAAAACAATCCATCAATAATTTTAATAATTAAGAATATTTAAGTCAAGATTATAAATACGCTAAAACATAATCAAAGATTTATAAAATATTAGAATAACTAAAAATTCCTTGAAAAAGAAAATATTTATGAATAATTTTATCAATAAATAACTTTCTCATCTCCACCTCCTTACATAATAAATCTAACACCTTCTTAAATTGTTAATCTCAAATAAAAACCCATCTCCCTCATGATAATATCTTTTTATTTAACCAATATCTTAAATGTTTTATAATCTCTAAATGTCTAAATAGGCATAATCTTCATTACCAGCATTATATTTCCCCTAATTAATTACCGCATACTCATAAATCGGTATGGATAAGGTATCAGCAAAACTAGGCATCAAAACTAAAAATAAGAAAATTATCTACTTCCTTTTTCTTTATACAAATTTTTTATCTCCGTCTTTTTTATTTTCTTTTTAATATTCTCTCATATATTCCTTTTTTATAAACTCTTGACCTCATTAAGAAAATAAACGGAATAAAAGATAACAACCAAGATTAAAAAATAAAAGAACTTAAAAAACTTTAAGGCAATATATAAAAAGGGGTATAATTAGTTAAATCATTGAATTTCAATAACTTATATAAAATTTCTGTAAAATAAAAAGTTTTCGTATTATTATGAAGCACAAATTGATTTTTGACAAATTTTCTTTATTTTTAAATATGGATTTAAGTTTTTTTATTAAACCAATTTTATTAGGTTTGGCACAGGGGTATTTTTGTTTTGGTTATTGTTTGCCGTTAATTTTTCCTTATTTTTTATCTATTGATAACTTAAAAAGAAGTTTAAAATTAGTCTTCTATTTTCTTTTTGGTCGGCTTATTGGTTATCTTCTGTTTGGCTTAATATTTAGTCTTTTGGGAAAGGCCCTTTTTCCTTTTGGTATTTTTAAAAATCTTTTTATCTCTCTCCTTTACATTTTTGTTTCAATTTTACTTCTTCTTTATGGGTTTATTTTATCTTTCCCCAATATCTCTTTATGTCAGATTTTAAAAAAAGAGTTTCATTCCAATTTTTATCTTCTTTTTCTCGGTTTTATTATGGGAATAAATATCTGCCCACCTTTCTTACTTTCCCTTATCAATGTAATTGAAATGGCAGAAATAATGAAAGGCATCTTATTTTTTCTTTTATTTTTCTTAGCAACCTCTATTTATTTTTTCCCATTAATCTTTTTCTCTTTCTTAACCCGTTATAAAATAACAAAAATTATTAGCCAATTAAGCGCAATCATTGCCGGTCTCTACTTCTTTTTTAAAGGAATAAACCAGATTTTAAAAATATAAAATTTCGCAAACAAAAAATATCAGAACCAATATTACAAACTTTAGAGCCTTTTTAAAAAATCGTATTTGGTTAAAAAACAATAACAACAAAATATAGAATTCATCTTGTTTTTATTTAACTTTTTATTTAACTTTTATCATCTAAGATTTAAAGTAAATCCGTAGTTTTAGCAGAATTTAATATTCTTTAACTCTTTAACAGTCCACACACTAAACTTTTTTAAAAGAACCAATTAGAAAAGATTAAAACATATTACCAACCTTATTATGACCCACAAATAAAATTTAATAAAAAACTTTTAATCCTCTTACTTTTGATTTTTGTTTTAGAAGTTTTTCCTCTTAACTAAATTTATATAAAAATAAATAACCGCCTTTTTTCAATAATTTTATTCCTAAATAGATAAATAGAGCATAAATATTTACCCTTCCCTTTAAGATTTCTTTAAATTTATTAAATTTATTTCTGATTTCTTTACTTGGTTTAAATTCAAAATAGGGTGGATTGCCAATAATAATCTCAAACTCTTCATAATAATCTTTTTTTAAAGCATCACACTCTTCAATATTACCTTTTGGTATAAGTTTTTTAGCAATCTTACAAAGGGAAGAATCTATCTCCCAACCATATAAAATCGGTTCTTTAAAATATTCTTGGGCACTTATTAAAAATTCACCCGTGCCACAAGCCGGGTCAAGAACCTTTGGTTTTGTTAATTTTGGTAGTTTAAAAAGAAGGACCTCTCTTAAACATTTGGGTGTAAAAATTGGCCATGCCTCTTTCGGTATTCAAAACTTGTATTTCTTATATACTCAATTGTTTCCGGGCATAATTCCTCAGCGATGTTTGTTATCACAAAAATATTTTATAAAATTTTTATATAAAAGTCAAATTATTTTAAATTGTCAATATTGGTAGAGTTTTATAACTCTTTTAGCCAGTTTAAAATTAGATTAATTTGCTCTTCTGTTAGATACTCCTTCTTTTCCAATGCCTTATTATACCAATATCTTGCCTTTTCTTTATCTCCTTTTTTATGATATGCCCTGCCTATTAATGCCATTGCTGGGGCAAAATTAGGGTTTAATTCTATTGCCTTATTAAAATCATCTATGGCCTTTTCAATCTCACCTTTTTTATAATAAGCAAGTCCGCGGTTAATATAGGCTTCGGCATAATTAGGGTTTAATGTGATTGCCATATTATAACTTTTTATCGCTTCTTTTAAATTATCATCAAATTGATAACAATATCCTAAATTAAAATATATTCTTGCTATTGCTTCATTATCTTTTATTTCCTTTTCATATTTTAAACTACTTTTAAATATCTCAATTGCTTCTTTATAATTTCCTTGACTTCCTTTTGCTGCTCCAATGCCCAATAAAGAAAGACCTATTAATTTCCCTTTTTTAGAATCTTTTGCTATATTATAAGCCTTTTTATATTCTTCTTCTGCCTCTTTAAATTTTTCTTGATGAAATAACGAATCTGCTTTTTCTATTATTTTTCCAAACTCCAATTCATCTTTTGGCACAAATTCAAACACACTATCTTGAAGCGGTGAAGGAGCAGTAACCATCTCTTTTATTTTTTCTACCATTTTTCTCCCAAAATTTTTGTCTCTTTTGACTGTAAAAGAAAGAACCAAATTACCGTAATTATTCCCGCAATGCCG
>JANXBG010000033.1 GCA_025060715.1 Caldifarciminota bacterium
AGTTCCTTAACAGGGGTTATCCCGCGCGCCTGTGGATACTCTCCTCGCCCACCTGTGGCGGTTTCCGGTACGGGCATCTTAATGCCTGGCATAGAGGTTTTTCTCGGCATTCGGTCCGGCTGAGTTCGCCTGTGAAAAAATCACAGGCTCCCCATCATTATAGTGAATTACGGGCACGGATTTGCCTATGCCCCATCACTATAATTTAGACCGCCTAAGCCAGCAGGCGGCTCAGCCATCCCTCCTGCGTCACCCCATAGCTCATAACGGCATTAAGATGGCAGCCGAATATTAACGGCTTTTCCATCACCTACGCCTTTCGGCCTCGGCTTAGGTCCCGGCTAACTCTGGGCGGACGAACCTTCCCCAGAAACCCTTGGGCTTCCGGCGACCGGGATTCTCACCCGGTTTATCGCTACTCGTGCCGGCATAATCACTTCCGCCTCGTCCAGCATAGCTCGCGCTATGCCTTCAACCTACTACGGAACGTTCCCCTACCGCTTCCTTAATTAATAAGGAAGCCTACGGCTTCGGTGGTTGGCTTAGCCCCGGTAAATTTTCGGCGCCGAATCACTCGGCTGGTGAGCTGTTACGCACTCTTTAAAGGATGGCTGCTTCTAAGCCAACCTCCCAGCTGTCTGAGTGATTCGACCTCCTTTCCCACTTAGCCAACACTTTGGGACCTTAGCCGGTAGTCTGGGTTATTCCCCTCTCGGCGATGGAGCTTATCCCCCACCGCCTCTCTCCCCGGATAAGTATAGCAGCATTCGGAGTTTGGTTGGGCTTCCCTGAACATAGTTCAGGGTTACCCATCCAGTGCTCTACCTCTGCTATACAATCCGGAGGCTGCCCCTAGAGGCATTTCGGGGAAAACCAGCTATCACCCGGTTTGATTAGCCTTTCACTCCTACCCACAGCTCATCCGAGGGTATTGCAACACCCACCGGTTCGGGCCTCCATCGGCTTTTACGCCGATTTCACCCTGGCCATGGGTAGCTCACCGGGTTTCGGGTCTAATGCCGGAAACTTAACGCCCTCTTCGGACTCGCTTTCGCTACGGCTCCGTCCAAGGCTCTTAACCCTGGACTTAACCTCGCTTCCGACATTAACTCGCCGGCTCATTATGCAAAAGGCACGCAGTCACAATAGACTCTTAATCCCTCAACGGGAAAAAAAGTCTATTGCTCCTGCTGATTGTAGGCCCAAAATTTCAGGTTCTATTTCACTCCCCTCCCGGGGTTCTTTTCACCTTTCCCTCACGGTACTAGTCCACTATCGGTTAGTGGGTTGTATTTAGCCTTAGGAGGTGGTCCTCCCAGATTCCCACAGGATTCCACGTGTCCCGTGGTACTTGGGAACCTAACCAAGGGAGACATTTTGGATTTCGCCTACAGGACTATCACCTTCTATGGTTCGCCTTTCCAGGACGATTCGGCTATCCAAAATGTTTTTTGACTCCCCTGCCTCCCGGCGGCTGGCACGGTTAGGTCCCACTACCCCGCCTAGGCAACGGCCGCCGCCTTTAACACCTAGGTCGGTTTGGGCTCTTCCCCTTTCGCTCGCCGCTACTCGGGGAATCGAATTTCTTTCTTTTCCTCCCCTTACTGAGATGTTTCACTTCAGGGGGTTCGCCTCCTTAGGGTTGCCCCTAAGGATGATAGGATTTTTAATCCTATCAGGTTGCCCCATTCGGGAATCCCCGGATCACAGGTTGTTGGCACCTCCCCGGGGCTTATCGCAGCTTACCACGCCCTTCATCGCCACCCACTACCGAGGCATCCATTTTGGGCCCTTAGTATCTTGAAGGCCGCCGCTTCTTTTTACCAAATTTTCAAAGAGCAAATTTTATCTATATATAAATATAGCCAAAATTTTTGAAAAGTCAAGAAGATTTTTTATTCTTTTTTCTTAGCTCATTTATCTTTTCAAAAATATCCATGATTTCGTTCCAAAGAATACTACCACTCTCCTTTTGAAAACTCTCAACAATTTCTTCGATATTTAAAAAATTAAGAAGAGGAGACTTCTTAAAGTAGCCTTCTTTATCTTCCCTTCCATACAATCTCTTTATTAATTCTAAAATCTCCTTTTTCATAGCCATATTTTTAGATACCAAAAGAAGAAAAAAGTTTCTTAAATTAAAAGAATATCTCTAAATTCAAAAACCATCTGCGATGATTATTTACAGGCATATTTAAAAAATAGAACTCAAAATTATTTAGGTAGGAATAGTTTAAACCAAAATTATATTTATAATCAACAAAATAGGCATTTTCTTTATCTAAAATTATTTCCTTCTTTAAGCCAAAAAGAAATCTCATCTTCCCAAAAGAAAAAATAAAAGCATTTGGGAAAATCACTCTCATATTTATTTCTTTTTCGTCGTTAAAAAATATAATTGTCTTTACTGAGAAAAGGTTATTAAAAATAAACCCATAGAAATTATAGTAAGAAGATAAACAGTAGCCAAAAATACACTCCCAATTTCTTTTACCACCTTTTTTTTGATAATCCATTTTAAAGGTAAAAAAATGTTTATCAATCTCACCAAAAATTTTTCGAAGAGTAAAATTTAATTGTTGACCATTAAAATTATTGGTATCAAAAGGAATAAACTCTGTTATAACTTCCCACCTTTTTTCCTCTCCTTTTAAAAAACCAATTTTTAGAGGTAAATATCTCCCTTTTTCACAAAAATTTTGATTTAAAGTATCTGTTTTTTCTAAATAAAATCGTTGATAACCAATTCCCAAACCAATTTTTATCTCTCCTAAATTATAACCAACACTAAAAGGTAAATTATGATAATTCAAAAAAAAGAACTTTTTGTTTTTTTTCTCTCTGCTTAAAAGATAATGATAGGCAATATTTAAAAAATACTTTCCTTTATCAATTTTAGTATTTAAAAGGGTCTGAAAAGAGATTGGCAAATTTTCACTTAAGGAAAGATAGGGATGGTAAGAAGATATTGAAAAAAGAATTTTTTTATCCCAAAAAAAAGCAGAGGCTGGATTAAAAAAAATTTCGGTCTCTGAATCGGGTAAAAGGGTAAAAAAATCAATACCAATAATACTTAATTTTGGGCTAATTGGAGTTATTTGAAAAGAAAGACAAAGAAATAAAAGAAAATTCACAAAAAAGGTGAAAGGAGGTCTAAACGTTTAATCAAATATCGTCGTAATTTTTTTAATGCTTCATTACGTATCTGACGAACCCGTTCCCGAGAAAGTTTTAGATCTTTACCAATCTTTGTCAAACTTTCAGAATCTTTGTAAGGTGTTAACCCAAAGGCCTTTTTAATTATTATCCGTTCCTTTTCTGACAAATAAGATAAACACTCATTAATAATTTTTTTCAAAACAATTTTTTTAAGTTGGATATTTTGACTATCATAAGTAATTATCGGATTTTCTTCTGAGGTTCCTTCAGTCTCAAGATCAAACCGAGTTAAATTTAAAAAATCAATTGCCTCCTTAACTTCGTCTAATTGGACTTTTAGTTTCTCAGCTAATTTTTCAGGTTGTAAGAAAAGTTCTGAGGTTTCTTTTCTAATTTTTTTTGCTAATTTTTGTATCTTAGGTGGAAAATTTAAAAGCGTCTCATTAAATATTGCCTCTCTTATCCGATATTTTATCCTTCTTGCCGCATAGGTAGCTAAACGAACACCTTTGTTCTCGTCAAACTTATAGATTGCTTCCATTAAACCAGTAATACCTTCACAAATTAAGTCATCTAAAGTCAAATTTTGAGAACGATACCTTTGAGCAATCTTTACAACCAATTTTAGATAGGATAATACTAATTTAGAAAAAGCCTCGTAATTATTACTCTTTGCCTTTTTAATTAATTCCCGTTCTTCATCTTTAGTTAAATCGGGGTATTTTTGAGATAAAGAAAGATAATAAGAAGAAATCCGTTGTGCCATTACTCTTTAATGCGAAGAGGAATGAGATAGACTTCATCTCCTCTTTTTATTTTAAAAAGAATTGATTTACGCTCTTTAAATTTTTCTAAAAGCCGATAATAATCATCTATATTATTAATTTTTTCTTTTTGAATTTCTAAAATAACATCTCCCACTTGAATTCCTGCTTCTTCCGCTGGTGAGTTAGCTTCTACTTCCTCTACCACTACACCTTCTTTTGTCTCCTTCACTTTTAAGCCAATTTCTAAAGCCTCTTCTCTTTTAATTTGAGAAACCTCCTCAGGCATTTCGCCTAATACCACTTCTACTTTACGGATTTTACCATCCCGATAAATTTCCAATTCCACTTTAGTTTTCGGTGGTGTCTCTGCTACCATAAATCTTAATTCATCTACTGATTTCACTTTTTTCCCTTGAAATTTTAAAATAATATCTCCCGACTTCAAATCAGCCTTACTTGCGGGAGAATTAGGGATAATATCTCTTATTACTACTCCTTCAAGATCTTTCGGTAAATCCATTGATTCTTTTAATTCTTCTGTTAGCTCTTGAAGATAAATTCCTAAATAACCCCGAACAACCTTTCCCTTTTTTAATAAATCCTCTTTCACTCTTTTTACTAAATTTATCGGTATAGCAAAACCAATTCCAATATTCCCACCTGAAGTGGTTTTGATAGCAGTATTAATACCAATAACCTCTCCTTTAAGATTTACCAGAGGACCTCCAGAATTGCCAGGATTAATTGCTGCGTCAGTTTGAATAAAATCTTGATAAGTAGGACCACCGTAAAGATCAATCCCTGTACGATGTTTTGCCGAAATTACGCCTACCGTAACAGTACCCGATAAACCAAAAGGATTACCTACTGCCATCACCCATTCACCAATTCTTACTTCATCCGAATTACCTAAAGGAGCATAAGGCAATTTCTTTTTTGTCTCTATCTTTAAAAGGGCAATGTCTGTTTTTGGATCTCGACCAATAATTTTTACTTCCTTTTCTTTAAATTTTGTTCCATCAGAAAGAGTAATTATTAACTTATCATAACCTTCAATTACATGATTATTAGTAATCACATAACCATTTTCAGAAATTATTACCCCACTCCCTAACGTCCTTATCTTTTCACGAAATTCTTTTGGTAAAGGAAAATCTTTAAAAAATTCTCTAAAAAACTCTTCAAAAGGAGAAAAAAACTCAAAGGTGGGTGTCCTAATTTTTATTGATTTTTCTGCTGAAATATTTACCACTGTAGGAATAATCCTTTCGGCCACCTCTACAAAAGAATTACTATTAACTGGTAAATTAGTTTTTCCTTCAAAGATTGGTTCAGAAACCTTTTGGGCATAAAGGGAGTTTTTTTCTTTTGTTTTAAGAGGAGAAATTAAAAACCCTAAACTAAAGGTTAACACACATAAACCAATTATCAAAATATTTCTTCTCATAAAAGAATTATATCTAAAAAATAAAATTAAGTCAATTTTAATAATTAAACCACGGGGCTCTTATATTTAGGAGGGCTCTATTAGAGATAGATTGAAAAAGGAGGCTTTATATTGAGAGGCTGAGCCCCGTGGTTTTTTGAAATTTATTTTAAAATTATTATAATTATAATAAACTTTTTTAAAAAATCAAGGAGGAATTATGAAAAAATATCGCTGTACTATTTGTGGTTATATTTATGACCCAAAAGTTGGTGATAAAGAGAGAAATATTCCACCTAACACACCTTTTGAAGAACTTCCGGATAATTGGGTTTGCCCCATTTGCGGTGTGGATAAGAGTTATTTTGAACCTATTAAAGAAGATTAGGAGTAGTTATGGTAAGAGAGATAATGAAAAATATTTTTGCAGTTGGTGTCAATGATTGGGACAGAAGGTTATTTGATGAATTAATTCCTTTACCCGATGGCACAAGCTATAATGCCTATTTAATTAAAGGAAAAGAAAAGAATGTCTTAATTGATACTGTTGACCCAACAAAAGAAAGGGAATTGATAAAAAATTTAAAATCTCTGGATTTAAAAATTGATTATCTCATCTCTTTACATGCTGAACAAGACCATTCCGGTGCTATTCCCAAGGTATTAGAACTTTATCCCGAAGCAAAACTTATTACTAACAAAAAGGGGAAAGAATTTTTGATTGATTTATTATTAATTCCCGAAGAAAGATTTATTACTGTTGAAGATAATGAAAAAATCTCCTTGGGTAATAAAACCTTACAATTCATTTTTACTCCTTGGGTTCATTGGCCGGAAACAATGGTTGCTTATCTCTTAGAGGATAAAATACTTTTTACTTGTGATTTGTTTGGCTCCCATTTGGCAACAAGCGATCTATTTGCTAAAGATAAAGAAAGAGTCTATATTTCGGCCAAAAGATATTATGCTGAAATTATGATGCCTTTTAGAACTCTAATAAAAGAACACTTAAAAAAGATTAAAAATTTAGAAATTAAAATGATTGCTCCCAGTCACGGACCAATCTATTCAGAACCAGATTTTATTATTAATGCCTATGAAGATTGGGTTAGTGATAAAGTGAAAAATGAAGTAATTTTAGCTTATGTCTCAATGCATAACAGCACAAAAATAATGGCTGAATTTCTAATCAGTGAATTGATAAACTATGGAATTAAAGTAATTCCTTTTAATTTAACAAAAACCGATATTGGTGAATTGGCAATTGCTGTGGTTGATGCTGCTACTATCTTAATCGGCACTCCAACAATTCTCACCGGTCCCCATCCCGCTGCCTTATTTGCTATCTATCTTATAAACATTTTAAAACCAAAGACAAAATATTTAGGAATTTTTGGCTCCTATGGCTGGGGTGGTAAAACAATTGACATCGTTAAAAACTTATTTACTAATCTAAATGCAGAAATGTTGCCTCCTCTCCTCATCAAAGGCTATCCCAAGGAAAAAGATTTTGACCTTTTAAAAGAGTGGGCAAAAGAAATAAAAGAAAAACATCAAAATCTATAGTCTTAATCTTTCTAAGGTTTCTTTACTAATAACAATTCCACCAGAAACCACTAATTTTAATCCTTCATCAATAGATAAATTTAATTCCTTTACCTCTTCCGCAGGTATCAAAGTTAACCAACCAGAAGTAGGATTGGGGGTAGTAGGTAAATAGATTAAATAAAATTCGTTTTTTTTATCTTGGGAAAAAATCTTTTCTTCATTCATAATAAAACCAATAGTAAAAATTCCTTTACGCGGATATTCAACCGCAACCACTTTTTTTAATGATTTACGATCAACAAATACCGCATGGGTTAATTGCCTTGCTGAATTATAAACTTCTCTTACCAAAGGAAGCTTTAATATCAAATCTTCTAGTAAACCAAAAAACCACCTTCCCAAAAAGCCACTGGTTAAAGCACCTATCAGTAAGATTAAAAGTAAAAAAAGAATAAAACCAAAAATAGTTAGAATTTCCTGAGGTAATTCTTTTAAAAAAGGTAAAATTTTAAATATGGGGGTCAAAAAACCGCCTAACTTAGTAACCAGAAACCAAAAGATAAGAATAGTTAATCCAAAGGGAATAATAACTACTAAACCGGAAAGAAAATACCGGCGAAAATAATTCACTTTATTCTACCCAGCGGGTCCGACACCGCATCTGATTTATCCTTTCGGAATCTTTCGCATACCGTTCTAAAACGAGATTGCCAAATTCTAAAACGTCAACCTGATAATCCTCTAAACCCTTTGCCGAAATTTCTCTGGGTGGAATGATATGAACCCCCACATAAACCAAAGAAGAGACCGGTGAAGAAGTTGCCATAGAAATCGCTACCCGACTTTCACCATCATAAAGTTCATTATTGACCCTCTTAATTTGATAACTCCCTAATTTTTCATTTAAAGTATCCTTAACAATATCTAAAAGAAGATAACTTCTTAATATTGCCTTTTCTACATCCACTTCAAAATGTTCACCTAAAAAGTTTAACATCTTGGGAACGTAGGAATATCTTCTAACCTTTTGGGTTTCTAAATCAACCGCCTCTTTTAAAGAAATATCACAAGCACCAATAAAAGCAATAATTGAATCACCAAGAATATTGTAATTGTCGTAAGCAAAAAGGGAGCGGAGTTGTTCGCCGGTAAAAGTTATTTCCTCTTTAATAAATCTCGTCTTCATCTTCCTCTTTACTATAACAAATTTTTCTCAAATCTTCAATATAAACCTTCCTCACCTTTAAAAGAAAATTATGGAAAAAATCTGTCTGATAATCGGGATAGGTCCAAGTTAAATTATTAAATTTTTTATTTTGATAAATTAAAGTAACTTCGGCATAAATTCCCTCTCTTAAATAAATCCGGTGGGCATAATTTTTGGTGGTTGCCAAAATAAAATTGTTTAAAGTCAAAATTCCTGGATCAATATTTATTCTTCTCTTCCCTTCTTCTTTAAAACTATCTTCAATCTCATTGGTTTTTATTTTTAACTCGGCTAAAAAATCAGGCATCATTAAATTCTTAAAAGAAACCCATTGCCTCTTTAATTCTTTACCCATCTCCTTTTCATAATAATCAGTAAAATTAAAATCAATAATATCACTTGTCAAATCAACAGGACCTAAGAGAAAAGACAAATTTTCGTTTACCTTATTTATAAGATTAACATCATTAGTAATATAACCCACCACCACTTTAACTTTCTGAGGAGGCTTTATCTCGCCCATATCCTTCGTGAAGAGTAAGAAAACTTTCAATCTCTTCTTTTTTTGGTAAATCTTCAAAGGAGTTAAGTCCAAAATATTTAAGAAATTCTTTGGTTAAACTATATAAAAAAGGAGCACCGGGTCTTTTTGCCCTTCCTTCGATTTTGATAAGTTTCTTTTCTAAAAGAATATTTAAAATATAAGTTGAGTCCACACCTCTAATTTTTTCTATCTCCTGTTTGGTAATCGGTTGGTGATAAGCAATAATTGCTAAAACTTCTAAAGCGGCAGGTGATAATTTCTTTTTTTTCTTTTCTTGATAAAATTTATTTAAGTAATCGCTATATTCAGGTAAAGTAAATAATTGATAACCCTGAGCAATTTTCCGAATCCGAAAGGATCTTTCTGTTTGTTCATATTCTTCATTAAGAAAGGAAATTATTTCCTCAATATCCTTCTCAGAAATTCCAAGAAAATCTTTTAATCGTTTCTCACTAATTGGCTCATTGCTAACAAAAAGAATTGCTTCAATTATCTTTTTAAAACCATTAAATTTTAAATTATTGGATAATCTTTCAAATTCCTCTTTTAATTGCAGGGGATAAAAATTATTCATTTGTCAATTGAAAAGCTTTTAATAGTATTCTTATTGCCTTCTTTAAATTCTTTTGAGAAAGAAAACAGGTTATCCGATTGGGAGAAAGGGAAAAACCATCAATATGGATTTGATTTTTTGTCAAAGTAGCAAACAATTTTTCTAAAATTTCATTACTCTGTCCAATCTCTTGGCCCACCAAAGAGAAGGAAGCCATATTCTCTTTCTTTAAAATCTTCCTCCAGCCAATCTCTTTATTAATCTTTTCTAAAAGCCTTTCGCAGCGCTTTTTATCTTCTTCTTTAACAATAAAAAGTAAATCAAATATTTGGTTATCAGGTAAACCGTGAGAGAAAAATATTGGTTTTATTCTATTTTCGGCTAAATAACTGATTACCTGGTGTAAACATTTTGTTTTTTTTGGTATATTTATCAAACTGAATAAAACTAAATCCTCTTGATGGGTTATCCCTTTTACTTTTATCTCTTCAAACTCTAAATCCTTACTAATCATTGTCTCTCCTTTTTTATTAAAAGAAGATTTTAAAATCAATTTTAGATTATATTTACTTGCTAAGGCACAGGCTCGGGGATGTAGGACTTCGGCACCAAAAACACTCATTTCCAACATCTCATCATAGGTCAATCTTTTTATCAATTTTGCCTCTTTAAATAGATAAGGGTCTTCGGTATAGACACCAGAGACATCACTATAAATTTCACATCGCTCTGCTTTTAAGGCAATTGCCAAGGCAACAGCAGTAATATCTGAGCCACCTCTTCCTAAAAGGGTAATCTCTTTATCAAAAGAGACACCTTGAAAGCCCATCACAATCGGCACTTTCTTTTCTTCCAATGCCTTTCTTAATCTTATCCCATTTACCATTTTAATTCGAGCGGTAGTAAAATTATTATCAGTAATTATCCCTATTTGGGAGCCAGTAAAAGAAAGGGCTTCTATTCCCATTTTTGTCAAGGTAATTGCCAAAAGGGAAGCAGAAATCCTTTCGCCACAAGAGAGAAGCATTGCCAATTCCCTTTCCGGTGGCAAAGGATTTATCTTTTTTGCCAAATTTAATAATTCATCAGTAGTATCACCCATTGCCGAAACAACAACACAAGGCAGATAACCTTTATTGATAGTAGCCTTTATAATTTTTGCGACCTTTTTTATTCTCTTTAAATCTGCCAAAGAAGAGCCACCAAATTTTTGGACAATTATTCTCATTTTAGGCGAGAAATTGCCTCTTTTATTAAATTATCCTTTACTGTCAAAGAAAATCTTAAATAGCCTTCACCATATTTACCAAAGCCGCTACCAGGAGCAGCTAAAATTTTCTTTTCCTTTAAAAGTTTTAAAGCAAATTTTAACGAAGACTTTTCTTTCTTTGGCAATTTTGCCCAGAGATAAAAAGTTGCCTTTGGTTTTTTAATCTCAAAGCCATATTCTAATAAAGCTGGTAATAATAAATTTTGTCTTTTTAGATATATTTCTCTTAATTTTTCGGGATATTTATTTTCATATTTTAAGGCATAGATGCCTGCCTCTTGGATTGCAGTAAAAGGACCCGAATCTACATTCTCTTTTATTCTTAACATTGCCTTTATTAAATTTCTATTACCACAGAGAAAACCAATTCGCCAACCTGCTAAATTAAAAGTTTTAGAAAAGGAATGAAATTCACAGGCAAAATCTTTTGCTCCTTTTATCTGTAAAATACTTGGAGATGCTTCTTCAAAATAGATTTCCGAATAGACATTATCATTAACAATAAAAAATCCGTATTTAGCAGCAAGGGCGATTAATTCTTTATAGAAATCTAAATTAGCAAAAGCGGTTGTTGGATTATTAGGAAAATTGATACAGAGTAATTTTATCTTTCTTATTTTTTTTAAATCCTCTAAATCGGGCAAGAAATTATTCTCTTCTTTTAATGGTAAAGTATAAATTTTGGCACCCACTAATAATGGGTTATTATGATAAATTGGAAAGGCTGGGTCAGTGGTTACATAAACATCATCTTTATCACAAACTCCCCAGATAAGATGAGCAGCCCCCTCTTTACAGCCAATAACAACGGCTATCTCTTTCTCTGGGTCTAATTTCACTTTAAATCTTTTATCATACCATTCACTAATCGCCTCTCTTAATCTCAATTCACCTTGATATTTTGGGTATCTATGATTTTCCAATTTATTTAAGGCATTTTTTAAAGCCTTAATAACATTTTTTGGTGGTGGTAAATCAGGATTCCCTTCACCGAAATCAATCAACGCCTCCTTATATTTTAATTTCAAAGCATCCAATTTTTTAAAGAAATAAGGAGGCAAAAGATTTATCCTTTTAGCAAAAACTTCCATTCTTTTTAAGTATAACAAATTTTATAGGGATGTCAATCTTTTAGATTTTTTATCTTATTTTTACAATTCTAATCTCTTTTTCGGGTCTTAAAACAGGGATTTGGAGATTGTTGGTCTTATCGGCAACATTCTCTTTTACAAAATTATATAACTCCGTTGTTGTTAGCCAACCATCCCTATTTATATCTGCCTTTCCTTTTAAACCTAATAAGGTATAATAAGTAAAATAACCATGCCTTGCTTTTTCAAACTCTTTTGCTGGTTGATTTCCTTCTGCCGCAGCAAAGATAAAGGTATTTGGTTTTTCAATCCTTTTAATCTCAGGAGCAACAATTGGCCTTCCCGCCAATTGAACTGTCCTTCCCTCACCACCCGAAAAACAGGCATCTAAAAATATTAAAATAGTATCATTAGGATTAGCCGATAACTGAATAATCTCTTCCAATCCAATTAAAGTTGACTTTAATTCAGGATTCCCATCATAAGGTAACAAATGGACATCACCCTCTTTTGGATTTTTGGGTCAGGAATACCATGACCAGCAAAATATATAACCTTAAACCCGGTCTTATTTTTTAACCAATCACTAATCTTTCCTTTTATTGTTGCGCAAGTTGCTTTCTCATCATATAAAAACTCTAAATTATCTATTCCAAAAACTTTTGATATATATCTACTAAATATCTCAGCATCATTCTTGGCATATTTTGGTGCCGAAAGGTTTAAATATTTTGAAAAGCCAATAATTAAGGCATAGCCCTTTCTTCTTCTCATTTTTCCTTCGGGAATATCATAATCAACATCCTCAATTATTTCTTCCTCTTTTCTTACAACTTCTGCCGGAATAAGATTAAAAGTAAAAATAGGTCTTTCGGTTGGTGAATATCCCCTACCTTCTTTTACGACAATCTCAATCTTTGCTTCTCTTTTTGGTAATTCAGTAGGCATTAAAAGAGAAAAAATTGCTGTCTTTGTCTCATTCGGTTTTATATCTTCTAAATTTCTTTCCCTTCCCCATTGAGAGATAAGGAACTCATCACCTTCTAATAAAACCCTTACCCATTTAGCAATTCCCCTTCCTTTATTAGTTATAGAAATTTTTATTCCCTCTTCTTTACCACCAACAATTGTATTATTTCCATCAAGAGAAGAAACAGAAAGTATTAATGAAGGTGGTGGCTCAGCTTTTGGTAGCTCACCTACCACATATACCCCTTCACCACCCCTTATCCTTGTAAAAGCGATTACCTTTTCATCTCTTTTATCAACCCAATCACTCAGAAGAATTCTAATTTTATTATCGCCCATCTCTAAGGGAAATTCTATTTCCCTTTCTGTTTCCGTAAGTTCAGCAAAGTTTTCTGTTTTAAAAATTTTATCATTTAAATAAATTTTCGTTTCATTAATCTTTCGGTCATCAGAAAATCTGATTCTCATTCTTACCTTTTCTGTATTTATTATTCCACCAGTAGTAGAAACAATTATTTTTGGTGCTTCCCTATCCCATCTTAAAAAGAAATCTTTAACAAAATCTTTTGCTTCTTTTAATGAAGAAACCTTTGTTATTTTTCTTTCGCCAGTATTTAGATTAAGGATTTGTATTTTATCTTCTAAATATTCAACTAAATAGTCAGCATATTCTTTTGATGTTGGAATAATCCAAGATGGCAAATCTTCGGCAGATAAATTTTTAAAGGCAACTTTAATCATTCCTATTGTTGGTGCGGTATTTATCTTTATCTCTTCTTTCTTTGAGCCACCTTTATAACTACATAAAATTTGGAAAGTAAAACTTGATTTTGGCAACTCTTCCTTTGCCTTGATTGGAATATTTATCTTTCTTGTCTCTCCCCCTCTAAGATTACCAACACCAATAACTGATTGATAACTTATTCTATTATTAAACTCCTTTTCCAAAATAGAAGTTTCCACCACAACATCCTTTGCTTCCTCATCTCCAACATTTGAGAGAGAGATTTCTACATTTCCTTCTTCATCTTTTGATAAAACCTTATTATTATCTTTATCAACAAAAGAAGCAAAAATTTGAATTGAGGGAGGTTTGATTTCTTTTGGACTAATCGGGCTCCACGCAGATAACAATGAAATCTTAGCACTTATGAATGGAATGTTAAAACTCCGCTTACCTTCTTCTTCATAATAATTCATAATTCCTGCTTCGGCACCAATAGAAAGGCCTGGCCTCAATGTATAATGTATTCCAATCCCTGTTTTATAAAACCAATCCCTAAACTCTTCTCCACTCCAAAGGCTACCCTCTAAAAAGAAATACAAAGCTGGAGAAGCGTACATGAGGCTTTCCATTTCTTTCCATCTTACCCAAGGCACCACATAAAAATATAGAGGAAGAAT
>JANXBG010000034.1 GCA_025060715.1 Caldifarciminota bacterium
CTTCTTTATACCATTCGGCATCTTTATAAGAACCATAAAATTTTCCATATTGACCAGTAAAATCTTCGTGATGAAGATGAAGCCAATCGTATTTATATAGTTCTCCTTTTAAAACTTCTTCGTCCCATAATGTCTTATAAGGAATTTCGGCATATTCTAATGCCAATCTTACCGCATCATCCCAAGGTTCCTTATTTTTTGGCACATAAACCGCAATCTTTGGTGCCTTTTCTAATAAAATAGAAGACATATTATTTTCTTCAATAATTTTTCTTATTTCTCCTTCTTTACTTACATCCACATATTCAAAACTTACTCCTTTTAATTTACACTCCTTTATTACCCAATCATTATCGGGAAATAAAAAAGAACCTCCCCGATAGTTCAAAAGCCATTCCACTTTTATTCCTTTTTCTAATGCCCGATAAGCAATCCCATAAGCCCTTAAATGGTCAGATTGAGATAAATCCATCGGAATTAATATCTTAGTAAATATAAAAAATAGTATCATTTTACGATCCTTGTGCCTACTTTTCCTTTTAATGCTTTACCAATATTTTCCGGAGATGTAATAATCACCTCCTCTCCTCCATTTTTTAAAAAATTAATTGCCGCCTCAATCTTTGGCCCCATATTTCCTTTGGGAAAATGTCCTTCTTTATAATATTTTACGATCTCGGAAAGGGATACCTTTTTTAACGGTTTTCTATCTTTCTTACCATAATTTAAATAGACATAAGGAACAGCAGTAGAGATAATAAACAGAGAAGCCCCCAATTGAGAAGCTAATAAAGAAGCAGTAAGATCTTTATCAATTACACAGGCAATTCCTAAATAATCACCATTTTTCTCAATCACACCTATTCCTCCTCCACCTCCAGCAATTACCACCTTACCTTCTTCTAACAATTTTCTTATTGCTGAAATCTCAATTATTCTTTTTGGTTTTGGCGAAGGAACAACCCTTCTAAATCCCCGATAGGCATCTTCAACAAAAACCCAACCATATTTTCTTCTTAAAGCTTCCATTTCTTCCCTGGTATAAAAAGGTCCAATTGGTTTTGAGGGTTTTTTAAAATCTTCATCTTTTTCATCCACCAATACCCTTGTAATTACTGTAACAACATCTTTATCAATTTTATTCCTTTTCAAAACATTAGTCATTGCTAAACTTATCATATAACCAATCTCACCCTGCGTCATCGCATTAGCACAATCCAACGGCTCTTCCGGCAAGAAACTCCTTGATAAATGATTTTTTAAAAGTAAATAGCCAACCTGAGGACCATTACCATGAGTAATCAAAATTTCATAACCTTTTTCAATAACTGAAATTAAATTTTCACAAGTCTCATAAACAGTATTTAACTGGTCATCAAAAGAAATTCCACCACCTTCTTTAATTAAAGAGTTGCCTCCTATAGCACATACACAAATATTTCTCATTATTAATTTTACTTAATAATATCAAAAATTCAAGTTATAACAATACAAAATTATCCCTAAACCCAATCTCTTAAACGATATATTACTTAATCATCTATCCTTATAACACAATTCATTTAACAAAACCCAAAATTATCTAAATCGCTTAAAATCAATAACTTATAATAAAAACTTATAATAAATGGTAAATCGGTCCTTTAAAAGATATTTTTTTAATAAAATTTAAACAAGTTATTGAAATTAGATGACTTATATCGTTACACAATCTTCATTTTGATAAATGTTTTAAAGTTTTACAAAGCATCGCAATTAAACAAACAAATATTTTTTAACTTTGTAAGGTTTTGTATTTGTATATTTACCTATCTTTCTTTGTTAGCAAAATCATAAGAACGAGGATAATAACAGGATCTAATTAAATATGGAGAAGAAGGATTGGTAATATTTCAAATTTGAATATCACTATAATTTACCACTAAAATATCATAGAAGGCCTGAGGAGCAGAATCTACCATTAATTATTTACCATTAATTATTATGTAGCGAAGGAAAAGAAACAATTTAAGCGAACATTACGAAAATAAAAACCTATTTCCTTTATTAACTACCTGTTGTTAAATAACAATAATTCTCTTTTCCCAAACCTCTTCAATATCCGTTCCTCAGAATTTATCCTTTTTGGAACTCTAGGATTAAATACATCCAAAAATATAAAGCCATCTATCTTATTACTATATTGGATAACCACTAATCCCTTATTGCCCTAAAAGAATAGGATTTAAAAACTATCCAAATTATAACAAACTAAAAAAGCAAAGTATTTTTAACTATTGTTTCCATTACCAAGCCAGAAGTATTTATATCATTTAAAAGTTCTGTTGAATTAGGAAGCAAACTTTAAAATACTAACTCCACTTTCCGTTGATAAGAAATAAGAAAAATGTTATCTGTAATCTCCAAAGAAGGACTATCACTCCATCTGTCAACATGTCTCACATTTAAGGAATCAAGTTTAAATTGAAATCAAAAAACTTCATTTTATACTCCAATTTTCAATACTTAGATATGAAACCATTTTTGCCATTCTTCATTATATTTTTGAGTATTAAACAATAAAAAGGACCTTTTCCACCAAAACTTTAATTTTATAAAAAGAGAAATTATCTTGCTATTCTTTAAATTTAATCAATAATCTTTTTGTTGACAATAAAAAAATTTTTTTTAAAATAATAGAAATATGCCAGGGTAGCTCAGAGGTAGAGCTCCGGACTGAAAATCCGGGAGTCCGCGGTTCGATTCCGCGCCCTGGCATAAATGATTAGGAGTTAAGATGGCAAAGAAAAAAAGTCTTTCGGTATTAAAAAGAATAAGACAGAATAGAAAGAGATATTTAAGAAATAAAGCAAGAAAAGAAAAGCTAAAAGAAGCCATTAAAGAACTTAAAAGAATACCTAATAAAGAAGAAGCATTAAAATTATTTCCAAAAGTTCAATCAATTATTGATAAAGCGGTAAAATGGGGTATTATTCACAAAAATAAGGCTGCCCGAATAAAAAGTAAACTTGCCGAATATATTGCTTCCCTTTCTTAAGTTTAATTAATGAAAATTCTTCATATTACCACTGCCTTTGCCCGTAATGAAAAAGATTTTATTACTCCTTGGCTTACCGAAACATTAAAGAGGTTAAAAGAAGAAAATATTGATTGTGAAGTCTTCACGTCTAGTTATCTTGGTTTAAAAAATCAAAGAATTTTTAATATTCCTGTTTATCGCTTTCGTTATTTTTTTAAAAATTATGAGAGATTAACCCATGAGGAGAATGTTCCCGATAGGTTAAAAAAAAGTTTTTTTTATAAAATTCTTTTAATCTTTTATCTTTTTTTTGGCCTCCTAAATTTAATAATCTTATTAAGGAAAAAAAGTTATGATATTATCCATATCCATTGGCCTCTTCCCCATTTTTTCTTTGCCTATCTTAGTCATTTTTTTGCCCCTAAGAAACCAAGATTGATAAGCAGTTTTTACGGTGTTGAATTTAAGTTTTTAAAGTCAAGGTTAATTAAAAAAATATTAGAATTTATCATCAAAAAAAGCGATAAAGTAACTGCTATTTCTAATTATACTGCCCAGGAGATTAAAAAATATTATGAAAGGGAGATAAAAATTATCCCTTTTAGTGCCGCAGTAAAAACTTTTTTGGATAGAGAAGAAAATAGAAAAACTGACCAAAAAACTATTTTATTTGTTGGCCGTTTGGTTAAACGAAAGGGAGTGAATTATTTAATTTTGGCATTGAAAGAGGTGTTAAAAGAGATAAAAGTAAAACTTATTATTATTGGTGATGGGAGTGAAAGAAAAAATTTAGAAAATCTTACAAAGGAATTAGAACTTCAGGAATATGTAGAATTTAAAGGTTTTATTAGTGATAAAGAATTGGCTTATTATTATCAAAATTGTGATTTATTTGTCTTGCCAGCAATAATTGATGAGAGGGGTGATACCGAAGGTTTAGGGGTTGTTCTTTTAGAGGCAATGGTCTATAAAAAACCAGTAATCGCTTCTGCTGTTGGTGGGATTTTAGATATTGTGAAGGATTACGAAAACGGAATATTAGTGCCCGAAAAGGAACCAAAGATATTAGCCAAAAAGATATTAGAGGTTATAAGAGATGAAAAATTAGCCAAAAGATTAGGGGAAAATGGTTATCGGTTTGTAAAAGAGAATTTTTCTTGGGAAAAAATTATCAATGATTTAAAAATACTTTATAAAGAAACTTTAAAAATAAACCCTTCCTAAAAAATACCTATACCATCTACTATACTGCCCCTATTTTAATTTAAAAAATATTCCCCTTCTCTTTTTAATAATTGGCTAATAAAAATTATTAAATAGATTATTTATCTCCTCTAAACCCTCCTTTTAAAATTTCCTCTATTATTATATATAACGAAAAAAGCTACCCTTTGGTTAGCAAAAATTTTTAGATTGACAGATTATAAATTTTAAATTAAAATAGAGGATGCGAATTTTACATTTAATATATGATGATTTAAATAACCCTTGGTGTGGTGGAGGTGGGGCAATAAGAACTTATGAAATTTATAAAAGGTTTCCCAAAAACATCTCTATTACAGTTATTAATGGTGCTTATCCTCATTGTAAAAGAGTGGAAGAAAAGGATAACATAAAATACATAAGAATTGGCTTTTCTTTTAATTATTTTTTATCTCGTTTAACCTATTCTTTTTTAGCCCCTTATTATATAAGAAAAATTCCTCATGATATTTTAATTGAAGATTTTTCCAGCCATTCACCAATTTTTTCTTTTTTACATACAAAAAAACCAGTAATTGGACTTTTTCAAAATATCTTTTATAAATATGAGATAAAAAATAAAAAGTTATTTAAAAAACTACAAGGTTTTCTTTCTTATATTTTCGAAAATATTGCAATTAAAAACTTTAAATATCTAATTGCTGTATCAGAGACTATAAAAAAAGAAATTTTCCAAATAAATAAAAAAGCAAAAACATTTTTTATCCCTAATGGAGTAGAGGAATTTCTTTTTAATTCTGTCCCAAAGGAAGAAAATTATATTCTTTTTCTTGGCAGGTATGATATTGAACAGAAAGGGATTGATACCCTTATTTATGCTTATAAAAAACTTATTTTGGAATTAAAAAATGATTTGCCTGATTTATATCTTGTCGGCAAAGGAAAAGATGAAAATATTATCAAAAAAATGATAATTTCTTTAAATTTAGAAAATAAAGTAAAAATATTACCAGCAGTTTATGGCAAAGAAAAAAAGAAAATTATTGAAAATTCTTTGTTTGTTTGTATGCCTTCCCGTTTTGAATCTTTTGGAATGGTCGCTTGCGAAGCTCAGGCATGTGGTAAACCGATAATTGCTTCTAATATTGAGCCCCTTAACTTTTTAGTAAAAAATAATCAAACAGGGCTTTTATTTGAAAAAGATAATATAAACCAACTTGCTGAAGTAATATTAAAATTAATTCAAAATAAAGATTTAAGAAAATTTTTAGGAAACAATGGAAAAGAATGGGCAAAACAGTTTGATTGGAATACTATTGCGAAAAAACAATTAGAATGTTATCAACAGATAATAGTTACCAAGGATAACCATAAGTGTAAGAACGACCGATAACCGAAATTGAATTATCTTGGATATTAGAAACATAAACAAATTCACAAGAGGGATGAACACTTATTCCACCAATAGGATATCTGCCAACAGGAATTGTAGCAACTATTACATTATCATTCGTCCTTATTACTGATATAGTATTATCGTTACCATTTGCTACATAAATATACCTACCATTTGGCAACAAAGTAATAGCATCGCAAGGACCTCTTCCTACCGGAATATAGCCGATAACCTGATTATTAGCAGTGCTAATTATTGTAACCCGATTATCATATTCGCAAGCAACATATACATATTCGCCATCTAAGGATAAAGCTACTCCTTGGGGACCATTACCAACAGGTATATTTGCTATTACTTGATTATTCTTTAAATTAACTACCGAAAGATTATCATTTAAAAAATTTGCTACATAAAGAAAATTTCCATTGGGTAAAACTTTTAACCAATCTAACTGACCACTACCAATTGGAATAGTTCTTATTATTTGATTAGTAGCAACTTCAATTATGTAAATATCATTACTACGATGATGGGCAACATAAAGATAATTTCCATCCGGGGAAACCACAATTCCTTCTGGACCATCGCCAACCTCAATTCTGCCGACTACCTGATTATCAGCAGTTCTAATTATATAAACATCATCACTACGATGATTGGTAACATAAACATATTCTCCATTAGGTAATACTGCTATTCCATCAGGACCGTCACCAACCGGAATTGTCGCAATCACTTGATTATCTAAAACCCTAATTACTGAAACAGTATTATCATAAAAATTAGCTACATATAAATATTGACCATTTGGCAAAATCCCAATTCCTTGAGGTCCTTCACCAACCGGAATTGTCGCAACTACTTGGTCAGGAAAAGAACTTCTTCTTCCACAACCCATAAAAACTAATAAGAGAATTAAAATTAATAAACAAATCTTCTTTTTCACATTTCCTCCTTTTAACTCATTTTTCTAATATTTTGATATGAAAATTTTTAAAAGTCAATATTTAAGTTAATCTTCTTCAATTATTAAAAGTTGATTTGCTTTTATATTTTTCAAAGTCTTCTCTTTTCCACCAAGAAAACGATAATTTAAATTTACCTTATTTTTCTTTCCTAAACCAAAATGTAAAATCATTGATGACTGGGAGGTAGTTCCTTTGCCACAATTAACTTCTCTTAGTAAAATTTTCTTACCAATTTTTATTTTTACTCTTGCTCCAATTCCATTTTTGTTAGATTTTTTGCCTATCATCTTTATTTTTAAATAATTATTATTTTCAGTATCATTTCTAAAAAATTTTGTTCCTGAGCCGCTACCGACAATTAAGTCTAAATCGCCATCATTATCAAAATCGGAAAAGGCACACCCCCAACCATTAAATACCCTAACACCACTTAGATAAGTTATATCCTTAAATTTCCCTTTATCATTTAGATACAAAAAAGAACGACGATTTTCATAAACGGAGGTAATATATAAATCTAAATCACCATCATTATCAATATCACCAAACGCAGGGTCAGAATGGGTTTCTTCATATTTTATTCCTTTTTTCTTTCTCACATCAATAAATCTATTTCCTTTATTTTCATAAAGCATTGTACGATTAGAAAATTGAATATATCTGGGATGGGCAAGATTAGCAGTAATTAAATCTAAATCACCATCATTATCATAATCTGCCCATTCTGAACCGATTGTGTGGCCATAATAACCTTCTCTCTCATCCCCAGCTATTCCTAAATAATGTGCCTTGTTTTCAAAACTTAAATTTTTATTATTGTGCCATAAAAAATTTTCACAGAGCCGATAATTAGAGACATAAATATCTAAATAACCATCATTATTATAATCACCAAAATTAATTCCCCTTCCTGCTTTATTTTCTATATTTCTTATTCCTGCCTTCTCAGAAATATCTTCAAATTTAAAATCACCAAGATTTCTATATAAAAAATCGGGCAGATATTTATGCTCTTCCCAAATTTCATAATTGGCAATATAAATATCTAAAAGACCATCATTATCAATATCACCAATCCCCAATCCTTCACTTGGATAATCATCATAAATTTTTGCTATCTCACTCATATCAGTAAAAGTTCCGTCACCATTATTTTTAAATACCTTTTCACCTTTTTTCTCATTAGAGATACAAACAATATCTAAATAGCCATCATTATTTAAATCAGCAAATAGACCACCATTATTATTTCCATAAATCCCTGCCTCTTTTGTTACTTCAACAAATCTTTCACCATTCTCATTTTTAAATAGTTTACTGCCATTTAATAATAAATCTTCATAACCATCATTATTATAATCACCAAAAGCAACCCTTCCTGCCCTTTCTTCTTCTAAACCCACTTCTTTGGTAATATCAGTAAATATTGGACCTTGATATTTAAAAATCTTTCTCAAATAAGTAATTAAATCTATTTTATCACCAAAAATTCTTTTTAAAGAACTTTCTGCCTTTTGAGAATAGAAATTATTTACATCACCTAAAATTAAAGTCTTACCATAATCTTTAATTGCCTCATCTATTCTTCCCATCTTCTCTTTTATCAATCCGGAAAAATAATGATAAGGGGCTTTGGTGGCATCATTATCTAAATCAAATTCTATCTTTAATGCTTTTTTAATATATCTATTTGCCTTTTTATAATCTTTTAAATAAAAATAGGAACGGGCAATATTAAAACAGGCATCGGGATAAAGTTTGGGATAGATAAGCTCCCATTGCTCAATAGGTAGATGTTTTGGTTTTTTAAAATCTTTAACTATTTTCAAAGATTTTAAAGAATAGTTTAATGCTTTATCAAATAAGGTTTCGCACCTTAAATATAAAGAGGCAACAAAATTTAATGCTCTGACATCTTTCTCCATTTCCTTTACCATTTCTTCACAATAAAAAATTAAATTATCTAAATCTTTCAAATTATAAAAAGAAGATAATAAAAATTGATAAGCATTAAATCGCCATTCACTCTTTTTAAATCTTTCCAAAAATCTTTTTAAATAATCTATCTTTAAGGTATCATTATACCAAATAGGATATAGACTATCATAAAAGATATTACCAATTATTTCATAACCAATTTTACTTTCCGGATATTTTTCTAAAATTTCATCTCTTATTCTTTTTAAATAAATAGTATCAGAAAAAGCGGCAAGGAGATAGGCAAAAGAAAGATTTTTTTCTGTTGGATTTAATAAAAGGGTATCTAAATAATTTTTTATTCTAACCTTCAAATTATTTAACTCTTCTTTATTATTTTCTACTAATTTAAAAGAGGAATAGTAGTAATAATAAATAAGGCTATCAAAATTGGGGAAAATATTTTTTGCTTCTTTAAAAATCTCTCTTGCCTTTTTGTAATCCTTTTTAAACAAATAACTCTTTCCCAAATATAAAAAAGCAAAAGAATCTCTTGGGTTTTGAAATAGACAATTATTAAGATAAAATATACTGGAATCAAATTGATGGGTTTTAAGAAAATAGAAAATCTTTTCATAATTTTTTCCAAAAGAAAATAAGAAAAAGAAAAGTAAAATTTTAGCAAAACCCATTTTTAAAAGATAATCAATTTTTTTGATAAATCAATAATTTAAAAACTTGCTTCTCTTATTGATTTTAATATAATTTAATGGTGGTTAAGAAAAGTTATTTTTTTGCTATTTTATCAGTTCTTTTTTGGTCAACCGTTGCCACTGCCTTTAAGATTTCTTTAAGATATTTAAATTATCCTCAACTTTTATTTATCTCTTCTTTAACCGCCTTATTTATCCAATTTCTTTTAATACTTTTCCAAGGAAATCTTCATTTAGTTAAGGAAAACTTTTTAAATTCTTTTCTTTTAGGTTTTCTTAATCCTTTCCTATATTACTTAATCCTTTTTCAAGCCTATTCCCTTTTACCGGCCCAGATTGCTCAACCTCTAAATTTCACTTGGCCTATTGTCTTAACCTTTTTCTCGACAATATTTTTAAAAGAAAAAATTAGATTGATAAATTTTCTTGCTTTAATTATCAGTTTTTTGGGTGTCTTAATAATCAGTTCTTATGGAAAACTATTTGATTTTCAAAATGTTAATCTCCTCGGAATAATCTTAGCTTTATCCTCTTCTTTTGTTTGGGCACTATATTGGATATTAAACCTTTTAGATAAAAGAAAAGAAGAATTTAAACTCTTTGGCAATTTTTTCTTTGGTGTTTTATTCACAATCGTTTTTCTTTTAATTACTAATAATTTTTCTTTTCCAAAATATAATTATCTTTTTGGTGGTATCTATGTTGGCATTTTTGAAATGGGACTTACTTTTTTCTTCTTTTTGAAAGCACTAAGATCAGCAGAAAATAAAGCAAAAATTAATAATCTTATCTATCTTACTCCCTTTTTATCTTTAATTTTTATCAATTTTATTTTAAAAGAGAAAATTTATTTCACAACAATTCTTGGTTTATTTTTAATTATTTTCGGAATTACTCTCCAAACTAAACGTTAATACTTTTTTAATCCTTTTAATCACTAATTCCTTTCCCATTAAATTTACCACATCAAAAATTGGCGGACCTACCAATTTACCGGTTAATGCTACTCTTAATGGATGAATATATTCCGCTGGTTTTTTATTTTTTTCACTGGCCAACTCTCTTAGAGCCTTTTCGGTTGTCTCCTTATTAAAAACCGAAAGCTCTTCATAAACTGCTAAAAGTTCTCCTAAACTTTCTCTTCCTTTCTTATCCAAATATTTCTCGATCCCCTCTTTATCATAACTTATCTCTTCCTTTAAATAAATTGCGATATTATCAGCAAGTTCACAAAGATTTCTGCTTCTATCTTTATTCAACTGAATAATATCTAAAAGTTTTTCTTCTTTTTCGTAAGAAATCTCTTTTTCTTTTAAAAACTCTTTTACTCCTTCTAATAATCTTTTATTATCGCTTCTTTTTATATATTCACTATTCATCCATTCTAATTTTTGAAAGTCAAAAATAGCATTTGACTTTTTTACTTTTTCTAAACGAAAAAGTTTTATTGCTTCTTCTAAACTAAAAATCTCTAAATCACCGCCCGGTGACCAACCTAATAAAGCTAAATAATTTACTAAAGCTTCGGGCAAAATTCCCATTTTTTTATATTCCATTATTGATACTGCTCCGTGTCGTTTTGACAATTTTTTTCCATCCTTTCCTAAAATTAACGGCAAATGGGCAAAAAAAGGTATTTTAAAATTTAATGCCTCATATAAAAGGATTTGTTTGAAAGTATTAGAAATATGCTCTACTGCCCTAATCACATGGGAAATTTCCATTAAGGCATCATCAATAACACAAGCAAAATTATAAGTTGGTGTTCCATCTGCCCTTAAAATAACAAAATCTTCAATATCCCTGCTGTTTCTCTCTATTCTTCCATGAATAATATCATTAAACACTACATTTCTTTCTGAAGGAACAAGAAATCTAACTGCCTTTGGTACCCCTTCTTTTTCTAATCTTGCTTTTTCTCTTTCAGTTAAATAAAGGCAACATCTATCATACTGCCAACTTCTTTTTTCTTTTAACGCCTTCTCTCTTTCTTCTCTTAATCGTTCTTCACTACAATAACAATAGTATGCCTTTCCTTCTTTTAATAATTTTTCAGCATATTCCTTATAAATAGGAAATCTTTGGGATTGAAAATAAGGACCTTCATCCCAATATAAAGAAAGCCATTTAAAACCTTCCATAATTACTTCTGCCGATTCTTTTGTTGAGCGGGTTGGGTCGGTATCTTCTATCCTTAATATAAATTTACCGTTATTCTGCCGAGCAAAAAGAAAATTGTATAAAGCACTTCTTGCTAAACCGATATGAATAGCACCAGTCGGTGAAGGAGCAATCCTTACTCTTACCATTTAACTTTCTCTTATTCTCTTTTGGATCTCTTCAAAATCCTTCTCTTCCAAATTGGTTTTTATTCTTACTTGTAAAAAATGGTGTAAATCTAAGATTTTATCAAAGATATTATCTTTATCTTTTATCTTTGGTATCAAATGGCAATGTAAATGGGGCACCCTTGTTCCTCTAATAAGAAGAGAGATATATTCAGGTTGAAAAGCTTTTTGTAATTTTTTACTAACTAAATAAACTGCTCGATAAAAAGGCCCAGCATCTTCTGGCTCTAAATCAGTATGAAAGATAATATGTTTTTTAGGAATTACTAAAGTATGACCAATTGTTATTGGATAAATATCTAAAAAAGCAATATTTTTCTCATCTTCATAAACAATATATGCTTTCTCTTTCTTTTCAGCAATTTGACAAAAGATACATTCCTTCATTCAATTCTTCTAAAACCAACAATATCATTAATACTTCCCCTTCTTCGATCTTTAGGAGCGAAAACCGCTTCCACTTCCATTCCAATTTCAATATCCTCTACTTTATCTAAAAGTTTATGAACAAAAGCAGTATCAGTACCATTTATTTTTATAATTCCCATAATAATTGGATTTTCTAATTTATTACCTTGGGTATCAATGTGGGTAAAAGTATAGGATAATAAAATCCCTTTATTTTCAACTTCTTTCCACTCTTCATCAGGAATTTCCTTAAAGCAGAATTCACAATAAAGTTTTGGTGGCAAGAAAGTAAAATCACAATTATCACAATAATTTGCCAAAAATTTTCCTTCTTTTAGACCTAAAAGAAATCTCTCACCAGCAATTCCTGCGGTATATAAACTCTCAACGGGTAATTTTCCAAAATGGTGAATTATCTCTCTTTTTCTATTTTCTTTTGCTTCCATTTCTCCTCCTAATAGGGTTTAAAATATTTAATATCAGTTATTTTCCCTTCTCTTTCCTTTTCCTCTTTCCAAACCGCCTTTACTCTCATTCCAATTTTCACTTCTTTGGGATCTACCTCCGATATTAAATGAAGAATACCATAACCTGGTGAAGCGCCATCAATCTCAATCACTGCTGGAATTTGGGGTTTTTCTAATCTTTTCACATCCCAAGAGATGTAAGAGATAGAAAAGGTATTTATTTTTCCTGTATCTTTTAGTTCTACAAAATCTTCTGTCCGCACAAAACACCATTCGCAAAAAACTCTTGGGGGCACCATTATCTTTTCACATTTTGGACATTTCACACCTAAAATCTTTCCTTCTTTTAGACCTTCTAAATATCTACCGATTGCCTTCCCACAATCCCAGGCATAAAAACAATTGGCAATCCAAGTCTCATAGCAAAAATTTTTCTTTTTAAAATCTTCTTCACTTAATGGTGTTCCTAAAAAATTTTTCATTTCTACCTCCTTAAATTTCTAAAATAACTACTGTTCCTACTTGCATCAAATCTCCCCAAGCCTGTGCCAAACCTCTTTTTGCTTTTTTAGCAATCTGCCTCTTACCAGCCTCGCCTCTTAATTGCCAGAAAATTTCAATAACTTTCATTAAGCCGGCAGCTGATATTG
>JANXBG010000035.1 GCA_025060715.1 Caldifarciminota bacterium
GTTATTGGCAATCTCACACCAAGATTTCTTATTTCAACCCATTGAAAGGAATCACATTGTTGATAGAAAGTATCAATATCATCATAGGCATAATATAAAGGTTCAGGCTGACGATTATCGGGTATTGGGTCAGTTATTGTTATTCTGCCAATTGGTATTCTAAATGTTGTTATTCTTTCAAAATTATCACCAAATAATTTTAAGGTGCATAAAATTTCTGTTTCGGGTCTGATTAATTGGGAGGCAAATATTTTGAAATGGTCATTAAAGTTGATTGCGCTATCACTTCTTAAAACTACTCCAAAATTAGCAAAGGAATCAATTATTGTAAAGAGTGTATCGGAACTTTTTAAAATGGCATAGGTATTATAACTATGTCCTAATCCGATATTTCTTATTTTTACTAAAACATTTGCTGTTTCACCTGGGTCAATTCTACCGTTTGGCCTTTGGGAAAAGGAGTCTTTTACAATAAAATCCTCATAAGATAAAATTGGTGTGCCAACAGTTATTGTAAAAGGAGAAATCCATAAAGAATCGTTAATATCTCTTAAGAGTAAAGAACAACGAATACTATAACCATTAAAGGTATTTTGGGAAATTGTTAAGTTAAACCCATCTTCACCGGTAAATGTTGAATCCTGCGGAGCAATATTATTAAAATATTTTATTGTGTCATCCATTGTTACCAACGTATCACGAGAAACAAATTTTCCAATAACACTATAAGCAGTTTCCTGCCCCCAATTTTTTACCCAGGTTAATATTTCTAATTCTTCACCGGGATTTGCTATCCCATCACCATTTCCTCTTGGTGGATTATCATTAATTAGGTGTCTTAGATAAGTAACATAAGGCGCACCTATTGGCATTGCTATACAAGCACCAATATGGGGTTCTAAATTATGACCGGTAACGGTAATATAAATACTATCTGGTTGGGAAGTAAAGATATCAAATCTCACTTCACCATTTTCATCAGTATAACCAAAATAATGAAAAGAGGTATCAGATTTTAACAACGCACAGACCAAGGCATCCCTAATTGGCTCTCCTTCACTTTGGACATTTATCACCAGTTGATAAGAACCTACCGGAATTATTCTTGGATAAGACACTTCAATCTCTTTTGGGATATCCCAATAAATATCAATTGCTCCATCGCCCATTAAGTTATACATCTCAAAATATCTTCTTGTCCTTGAAGAATTTCCCATCTGTCTAAAATACATAAGTTTTCCTTTGTTTATCATTCCCATTGCCCAATAGAAATTACTATCATAACAAGCATCAAATACCCTTCTTTGTAAGGTATCATCTTCTTCCCAATAAGAGGTAACAGAAGAAGCATAATGACCGATTGCTCCCCGAAATCCAATCCTAATCCAAGTTTCAGAAAAACATTCAGGATAAGAAGAACTATGATAACCTCCCGAATAACAGGCATAAGTGCCAACAAAAGGAACTTTATCAATATTTGTCAATTGTCTTACATGAGCAGAAGTAAAACTTGGGTCTGCCCACTGGTCATAATATCCGTGTCCTGAATAGGTTACCCAAGCACGACCACCATTTATTGCAGTAGTAATTGGTGTTCCTGAATTGTAATATAAAAATAAAGAATCACAGATAACCCCAAATCTTCTCTGTAGTCTCATACAATATTTGTGAGTGCTTTCTGCTACTTGATGATATCTACCATCATTAGAGGCAATAAAATAAGATTTCTTTAACCAATCCCTTTCAGTAATCCATTCGTTTCTTTCATATTTAATGACCTTTAAAACGAAAGAATCTAATTGAATAGAATTTGCTACAGATAACCGAGAAACATCAATATCAGGAAAATAATCACCAGTTGTCATTAAAGAAAAATTTAAATCGGTTGGCGGATTTTCTGAACCTTGACCAGTAAAATAACCAATTCTATCAACATCACCAACTAATAATACATAAGTAGGTTTTATTGGCCAGTTATTATAAGCATTTAAAATATAATTTCTAACAACATCAGCACTGCCGCCACCAACTTCTGACAATTTTTTTACCCAAACTTTATAGCCTTTTCTCAATCGCCAATCTGCCAAGGGTAAAAGATTATTATACCATTCATCAGGAGTAATTATTAAATAACCAATTGGTAATCTTGGTGGGTCAATCTCATAATATTTGTAATTGATTATCAAATCTTTTAATCTCTTTTCAAAAGGCAATGAATAATAATCCCTTAATTTTTGAATAGTCTTATTTAAATTACCATTTTTGATTTTTACTTTTAAATTAATTTGGGAATAAAATTGAATGTTATTTTTCTTCGGATTATATCTTATTGGATATACCTCAAAAACAATTATTCTTCTTCCTCTAATATAACCAGTAAGAATAATATCTGCTAATTTTTCAGGATAATAAATATCTCTCTCATAAAATTCTTTATCTATCGTAAATAATGGTTTTTTACCAGTTTTGGGAATTGGTGGCTGTAAAGGATAAATAGGATAAATTAAACTAATCTCTCTTTTAACAAAATCTTTTGTTTCAATCTCCACTTCACCATCTTCGGGAATTTGGTAAAACTCTCTAATTACCGGTAGCAAAGGCTTTCCTTCTTCTGTTGATTGACCACTTACTGGTAAAGAGATAATAGAAAATCTGCCTTCAGGAATTTCTTTAATTTCAATTTTTGGCTCCTCTAATGTGATTTCAATTTCTGCTTCGGAATAGGAAAAACTTTTTATTTTAAGAAAGGCAAAACAGGGTAAAGCTAATAAAAAAATTAAAAGAAAAGTGACTTTTTTCATATTACCTCCTTAAACCTATTACCTCCTTAAACCTTAAACTATAAAAATAAATCATAATATTATTATAAAGCAGTATTAAAATTACTTCAATAATTTGATACAAAAATAAAAAGCTGGTGGCGGAAAACTCCAACCACCAGCTCTCCTTTTAAGGAATTGGAATTATTCTATCTTAATTTCGGTTTCTAATTTCTTTTCGGGTTGTTTCTTGGGAAGAGTAATTTTTAGGATGCCGTTTTTGTAAGATGCTTTTGCCTTTTCGGAATCCACTTCAGTGGGCAATTCGATGGTGCGGGAGAAGCTGCCATAACTTCTTTCGCAGAGGTAATAATCTTTCTCCTTCACTTCTTTTTCTTTTTTAATTTCACCTTTAATAGTCAAGGAATTTTCGGAGACAGTGACCGAGAGATCTTCTTTTTCCAAGCCGGGTATTTCTGCTTCTACGATGATGTCATTACCTTTTTCATACATATCAATCAAGGGAACAAATTCTTCCGCCATCGCTGGCATTCTCCTTCTTCGACCGAAAAATTCCTCAAAGGTTCTTTTAATATCTTTTTCCAACTCTTCCAACTCTTTTGCTAAAGGTGTCCAAGGTCTTAACCAGTGTCTCATCTTTCACCTCCTTTTTGTTTTCAATTTATTAGATACATTTATTATAAAAAAGGTTTCTCAAAAATCAATATATTGATTGACATTTTTATTATAGTTATTGTATAATTATTTATGAAAGCCTTTTTAATAACTGAAATTTCTAATTTAGAAAAAGATGATAGACCTTTAAAATTAGCTGAATTAAGAAAACCAGAAATAAAAGAAAATGAAATTTTAATCAAAGTAAAGGCCTGTGGTATTTGTCATACAGAAATTGATGAAATTGAGGGTAGAGCGTTGCCTTCTTTCTTTCCTATTATTCCTGGCCATCAAATTGTTGGTGAAGTAGTAAAGATTGGCAAAAAAGTTAAAAAATTTAAAATTGGTGATAGAGTGGGCGCTGGTTGGATATATTCGGCTTGTCAAAGATGTGAGTATTGTGAAAAGGGATTGGAAAATTTATGCCAAGAGTTCAAAGCAACAGGGAAGGATGTGAATGGTGGCTATTGTGAATATTTTAAAATCAACGAAGATTTCGCCTTTAAATTGCCGGAAAATTTTAGTTATGAAGAGGCGGCTCCTTTATTTTGTGCAGGTGCGATTGGTTATCGTTCATTAAGATTGACTGATATGGAAGATAAAAACAACCTTGGACTTATTGGTTTTGGTGCTTCTAACCACTTAGTATTAAAAATTGCTAAATATCTTTATCCCAATTCTAAAATTTTTGTCTTCACAAGAACTGAAAAAGAAAGAGAACTGGCAAAAGAACTTGGTGCTTATTGGGCAGGAGATATTGAAGATGAACCACCCGAAAAAATTCATTGTGTTATTGATACTACACCCGTTTGGAAACCACCCTTTTTCATTATGAGACATCTTTTACCTAATGGCAGATTGGTAATTAATGCGATAAGAAAAGAAGAGATTGACAAAGAAGAATTATTAAAAATTGATTATCCTCGTGATTTATGGCAGGAGAAAGAAATTAAATCGGTTTCTAATGTGACAAGAAGAGATATAGAAGAATTCTTAAAAATTGCTGAGAAAATAAAAATAAAACCGGAAATAGAAATCTATCCCTTTGAAAAAGCGAACGAAGCCCTGATTGACATAAAAAGAAGAAAAATCAAAGGCGCCAAAGTGTTAAAAATTGAGTAATTTTAAATATCCTTCTTTCCCAAGGCTTTATTATACCATAGGATGTTGTGATTTGTTTCTTTTAATGTCAAGGTATTTTTTAATATTGGGTTATTGATTTTTCAAAAAATTTTTGTATATTATAGCAAATAATTTGTGCTCTTGATAAAAGGAGTTAAAAGGGGGAAAAAATGTTTAAAAAATTATTTTTAATATTATTTTTTATTAATTTGGTATTTTCTCAATCTTTTACCTGGCTTGGTTCTTTAGAAACTCCTTATGCAGAAGCCCATGGTGTTTCGGATGATGGTAGAGTTGTTGCTGGTTGGGCAGGTGTTTATAGTCCTCATTATGCCTGGCGATGGACACCAGAAACAGGAATGGTGATTATTAACCCTTTAAGTCCGGGAAGAAGTGCTGAAGCCTGGGGATTATCGGCAAATGGCGCGGTGGTTGTTGGTTATGGTTTTATTGGCACCAGTAATATATATCGGGGATTTCGTTGGCATAATGATACAATGTATCAGTTTGGCACTTTGGGCGGAAGTGTGAGTTGGGCTTATGATGCTTCTTATGATGGTTTGGTTGTTGTCGGTAGTGCTGAGCATAGTAGTGGCTATAATCATGCTTTTCGTTGGAAACCAGATTCGGGTATGCAAGATTTAGGAACCCTTCCTGGTGCTTTGCGGAGTGTGGCAACAGGTGTTTCTTTGGATGGTCGGGTGGTTGTTGGTTGGTCGGGTTTTCCTGGTCAAATTCATCATGCCTTTCGTTGGGAAAATGGAGTAATGGAGGATATTCATAATCCGGCTTTTGGTTTTAGTGAAGCCCTTGATGTTTCCGGTAATGGTGAAGTAGTAGTCGGAGTTTTGGGACCAACATCATCAACACCATTAAAGGCTTTTCGTTGGACAAGAACTACCGGAATGTATGATTTAGGGACATTGGGTGGCGAATGGAGCGAAGCTTGGGCAGCTAATTATGACGGAAGTATTGTTGTTGGTTGGGCAGAAGTTTCCCAAGGGGATTGGCATGCCTTTCGTTGGACGGAAAATAATGGAATGGAAGATTTAAATGTTACCTATGCCAATATTATTCCACCAGGTTGTGTTTTAAGAGATGCAATGGCAATTTCTTCTAATGGTCGTTTTATTGTTGGACGGGGATATAATGCCCAAACCGGTAGGGATGAAGCTTATCTACTTGATACTCAAGGAACAGGTTTAACAGAAGATAAATTTAGTGAAACAAACCTTAAAACTCTTTTAGTCAAGCGGAATTTTTTAATAAATTACGAAATACCGAAAAAAACAGATGTGAAATTGATAATTTATGATAAATTGGGAAAAGAAATTAAAACATTAATAAATAAAATCCAAGAACCAGGTAAATATAGCTTAAAATTTAATATTAACGATTTGCCTAATAATGTCTATTTCTATAAATTAAAAATAGGAAAATCTTTTAAAATAGGAAAAATTATAAATTGCTTTTAATTAATAATAATTTAATTGACACTCTTTGATAATTAGGTTTGAGGAACAAAAGTGTAGGTTTGACGAAAAAAATTAAAGAAAAAATTTAAGTTCAAGCCTATCTAAAAGGAGTTTTGTTTTTAGTTGTAATTTATTAAAATTTTGTACTTAATTAACACGTCATTACCAACTATAAGGCGGCGATAATCAGGAGCATAATTGTCCAAAAATAATAATTGGAAATTTATAGCAAAGTTTTCATCCAAAGGAGTCAAATCTAAGAGATTTAATTTTTCTAGGGAAGCAAAGATTATTCATATTATACCCCAAATAAGATTTTTGAGTATTATAATATAATTGACCATCTTGTGCTTCTTTTTAAAAATGGAAAGAATTTTTATATATTTTTGATAGTGGAAAATTGGGTTTTAATATGTTAAATCTTCTTTTTTACCAAAGAAGAAATATTAGTATACTTAATTGGTAAATTAAATAATGAACCTATTATGATAAATATAAACCAATTAATAACTTATTTAAATAGAAAATATTTGTGCTATTTGATAGATCTTATCTTTACCTATACCATATACTATACTGCCCCCTTCTTTATAGAAAATAAAATCCCCTTGTTTTATCAATGTAGTGTTAATAAAATTATTAGAATTAATTATTTACTCGATGACTAAAGCATATATAATTCCCCTAATACCTCCTTTTTCTTAATCAAATTCTCAAAATCTAATTATCCTCATTTTTCTTAGCAATTTGTAGGTCTTTTTTATAGTAATATCAGGAATTATTAGACTTGGATAATCCCAGCCAAAAGCAAAAGAATATTTCTCTATCTTATTAGCCATAAACTTCTCCTTATATATATAACGAAAAAATAGCCCCAAAGGTTAGTATTTTTTTGTTATTTCCTCAGTATTAAAAATTCCTTAGAGCACCGATTATTTTAAGAAATTTACAATTTATTTTTGACATTATTGTTTATTTTGTTATAATTTTTCTCTTATGAAAAGGGCTTTATTAAGTGGTAACGAAGCAGTTGCTAGAGGGGCTTATGAAGGTGGTTGTTTAGTTGCGGCTGCTTATCCTGGAACTCCTTCAACAGAAATCTTAGAAGAAATTTCTAAATATAAAGAAATTTATTGTGAATGGTCAGTAAATGAAAAGGTTGCCTTAGAGGTCGCTTTGGGAGCAGCTTTGGCGGGTGCTCGGGCTCTTTGTGCAATGAAGCATGTGGGTTTAAATGTTGCTGCTGATCCACTTTTTTCTTCAGCTTATATCGGTGTTCAAGGTGGTTTTATTATCGTTACTTGTGATGACCCAGGTATGCATTCTTCCCAAAATGAGCAGGATAATCGCTTTTATGGACTTTTTGCCAAAATTCCTGTGTTATGTCCCAGCGATTCCCAAGAAGCAAAGGATTTAGTAATCAAAGCTTTCGAAATTAGTGAAGAATTTGATATTCCTGTGATTTTAAGAATGACTACCAGGGTTTCCCATTGTAAATCGGTTGTTAATCTTGGTGAAAGAAGAGAGAAAGAGATTAAGGGGTATAAAAAAGACGTAAGTAAAACTAACCTTTTGCCCCAATTTGCTAAAAGAAGACATATTCTATTAGAAGAAAAATTAGAAAAATTAAAAGAATATAGCAATAATTTCCCTTATAATCGTTTTGAAGAGGGAAAAAGTGATTTATTAGTGATTGCTGATGGGGTAGCCTATCAGTATGCCAAAGAAGTCTTTAAAGATGCCTCTTTTTTAAAATTAACAATGGTCTATCCTTTTCCTGATAAGTTAGTAAGTAGTATTTGCCAAAAGTATAAAGAGATAATCGTTGTTGAGGAAGTCGAGCCTTTTATTGAATTAATGGTAAAAAGTTTAGGATTTAAAGTAAAAGGGAAAGGTTATTTGCCAAAATTTGATGAGTTAAATCCCGATAGATTGAAAGTTTTTATAAAAAAAGAAGAGGAGAAAGAAAAAAAGAGTGATGAACTACCAAGAAGACCACCAGTTTTGTGTCCGGGTTGTCCGCATATAGGAACTTTCTATCTTTTACAAAAAAAAGATTATATTATTACTGGTGATATTGGTTGTTATACCTTAGGTGCTTTAGCTCCCCATTATGCGATGGATACTTGTGTGTGTATGGGTGCTTCTATTACCTTAGCACAGGGTATTGAAAAAGTGAATAAAAGGATTAATGATCAAAGACCGATAATCTCAATAATTGGTGATTCAACATTTTTCCATATGGGAGTACCTGGACTTTTGAATATGGTTTATAATAAGAGTGATATTATTCTTTTTATTTTAGATAATGAGACAACAGGTATGACAGGTCACCAAGACCATCCCGGAACAGGAAGAACCCTAATGAAAGAAGAGACAAAAAAGATTTTACCTGAAGATATTGCCCGTGCTTGTGGCATAGAAAAGGTTTATGTATTAAATCCTTATAAAATAAGGGAGAATAAGAAGATTATTGATAAACTTTTAAAAGAAAAAAAACAGGCAGTAGTAATAATGCGTGAGCCTTGTATCTTTTTAAAGAAAAGAGAAAAGCCAAAAGAAATAGATATTGAATTATGTACTGGTTGCAAACTTTGTATTAAGTTAGGTTGTCCAGCAATTTCTTATGAAGATAATAAAGCAAAAATTAATGAAAATTTTTGTGTTGGTTGCGGAATGTGTATTGAAGTCTGTCCAAAAGGAGCGATAAAATGAATAAAGAAATCACTAATATTCTTATCTGTGGAATTGGTGGACAGGGTATTTTACTTTTTTCCGATATTTTAGGAGAGGTAGCAATGGAAAATGGATTTTTAGTAAAAAAGAGTGAAGTGAAAGGAATGGCACAAAGGGGGGGTAGTGTAATTAGCCATTTAAGATTTGGTAAAGAGGTTTATTCACCCCTAATTCCTTTAAAAGAGGCCGATTTTCTTGTTAGTATGGAAAAACTAGAGGCTTTGCGATATTTAGATTATTTAAAAGAAGATGGAATTTTGATTACTGACAATTTTTATATGCCGCCTTTGCCTGTCTTAGTGGGTGAAGTGGAATTTGAGTCCCATACTATTGATAAAAATTTAAAAGAAAAAGTAAAAAACCTTTATTATCTGCCCGCGCAAAAAATTGCCAAAGAACTTGGAGATATTCGGATTAGTAATATTATTTTGCTTGGATTTTTATCTAATTTTTTACCCTTTAAAATCGATGATTATCTTAAAGTAATAGAAAGAAATGTAAAAAAAGAATATTTAGAGTTAAATAAAAAAGCCTTTCTCAAAGGAAGAGAGATTTTTTCTCAATAAATAAAAATGTGCGGAGTTATCGGAATCTACGGAAATGACAATGTTGTTTATGAGATTTATGAAGGATTGATTGCTCTTCAACATCGGGGACAAGATTCCGCCGGTATAATTACCTATAATGAGATGTTTCATTTAAAAAAAGGGATGGGACTGGTTAATAATGTTTTTAATGAAAAAAATATTGCTCGGCTTCAAGGTAACATAGGAATTGGTCATGTTCGTTATCCAACTAGTGGTTTTGGTAGTTTAGAGGATGCTCAACCCTTTTATATCAATTATCCTTTTGGAATTGCAATGGCTCATAATGGTAATATAACAAATTATTACGAATTAAGAGAATTATTAGAGAAGAAATTTTTTAGAAAACTTACTTCCTATTCGGATGTAGAAGTTATCTTAAATATGTTAGGTGTTGCGTTAGAAAAACATTTAAAGAGTAATAATTTCTTTAAATCTTTATGTTTAGCAACCAAAGAAGTTTTTAAATATGTGAAAGGTAGTTATTCAGTAGTTGGAATTATTGCTGATTATGGAATTTTCGCTTTTAGAGATCCGTATGGAATAAAGCCTTTATCTTTCGGTAAAAAAAATAATTGCTATGCCTTTGCTTCAGAAAGTGTAGTTTTTGATATGCTTGATTATTCTTTTGTTAGAGATGTTTATCCTGGTGAATTAATCTTTATTGATAAAAATAAAAAATTTCATTCAAAAAGATTAAAAAGAGAAAAGTATAGTTATCCATGCATTTTTGAATATGTTTATTTTGCAAGACCCGATTCAATTATTGACGGAATCGGTGTTTATGAAGCAAGATTGAGATTAGGTGAAGAGTTAGGAAAGGAGTGTTTAAAAGAGAATTTAAAACCCGATGTGGTAATCCCAGTTCCGGATACAGCAAGGGCAGCAGCTTTTAGTGTCAGTAAAGTTTTAAAGGTTGATTGTAAAGAGGGGTTAATTAAAAATCGCTATATTCCAAGAACTTTTATTATGCCTACTCAAAAGGAAAGAGAGATAAAAGTAAAACAAAAACTTAATCCAATAAAAAGTGAGATAGAAAATAAAAAAGTATTAGTTGTTGATGATTCTATTGTTAGAGGTACTACTTCTAAAGAAATAGTTGCTTTATTAAGAAAAGCAAAAGCCAAAGAAGTATATTTAGCAATTACTTGTCCACCTTTGAGATTTCCTTGTGTTTATGGAATAGACATGATGACCAGAGGTGAATTTATTGCTAAAAAATATAGTATAGAAAAAATTAGAATGATGATTGGCGCTGATAAACTTATCTATCAAACAATAGAAGGATTAATAAAAGCAGTAGGTGGTGGAAAAAGAGAACATTTCTGTACCGCCTGTTTTACTGGTATCTATCCAACAAAGATAAAAAAGAAGGAATTAGAAAAAATAGAAAAAGAAAGAATAAAACAAAAGATCACTTTATAAAAAGGAGGAAGAGATGAAAGAGTATAAAAATTTTATTGATGGCAAATGGGTACCTTCGGTTACTGGAAAAACTTATGAAGATAGAAATCCTGCAAATTATGATGAGGTAATTGGTATTTTCCCTCAATCTAATTATGAAGATGTAGAAAGAGCAGTAAAAGCAGCAAAAAAAGCCTATGAATATTGGAGAAGTGTTCCGGCACCAAAAAGGGGAGAGATTTTAAGAAAGGCTGGTGAGTTAATGCTCCAAAGAAAAGAGGAATTGGCAAGATTAATGACTCAAGAGATGGGAAAAATTTTGAAAGAAGCAAGAGGTGATGTTCAAGAAGGAATTGATACTGCTTTTTATGCCTTTGGTGAAGGTAGAAGATTATTTTCTTACACTACTCCCAGTGAATTGCCTAACAAAATGGCATTTGTGATAAGACAACCGATCGGTGTTTGGGGAATTATAACTCCTTGGAATTTTCCTATTGCTATTCCTTCTTGGAAAATTTTTCCTGCTTTATTATGTGGTAATACTGTAGTTTTTAAACCAGCAACCGACACTCCTGCTTGTGCTGCAAAATTAGTAGAAATTTTAGCCGAAGCAGGTGTTCCTGATGGGGTTGTTAATTTAGTATTTGGTAAAGGTGGGGAGGTAGGCGAAGCAATTTTAAACCATCCAGAAATTAGAGGAGTTTCTTTTACCGGTTCCAGTGAAGTGGGCAAAAGAATTGGCGAAGTATGCGGTAAAATGTTAAAAAAATGTTCCTTAGAACTTGGTGGTAAAAATGCCCAAATTGTTTTAAAGGACGCCAATTTAGATTTGGCATTAGAAGGAGTTTTATGGGGTGCCTTTGGAACCACCGGCCAAAGATGCACTGCTACCTCCCGGTTGATTTTAGAAGAAGAAATTTATGAACAATTTATTGAAAGATTAATTGAAAGAGCAAAAAAGATAAAGATTGGTAACGGTTTAAAGGAAGATACCGAAATGGGACCACTAATTAATGAAAGCCAAAGGAAAAGGGTAGATGAGTATGTAAAAATTGGAATAAAGGAAGGTGCTAAATTGGTTTGCGGTGGAAAGTATTACGAAGAAGGGGAATGTAAAAAGGGATTTTTTTATGAGCCAACAATTTTTGTAGATGTGAAAGAAGATATGACTATTTTCCAAGAAGAAATTTTTGGGCCAGTTTTATCAGTAATCAAAGCAAAAAATTTTGAAGATGCTATTAGAATTTTAAATAATAGTAGATATGGCCTCTCTTCTTCTATTTATACTAATGACATCAGAAAAGCAGCAAAAGCAATTGAGATGATTGAAGCAGGTATTACCTATGTGAATGCTCCAACAATTGGTGCGGAATGCCATTTACCTTTTGGTGGCGTAAAAGAAACGGGTAATGGCCATCGAGAAGGTGGTTGGACGGTTTATGATATCTTTTCCGAGTTAAAAACCGTCTATATTGACTATTCAGGAATTCTACAAAAGGCACAGATAGATACCTGGGAGAAATAGTTGATGTTAATATTTTTATTGCTTAAAATAAAATAAACAAAATGGGAGGTAAAGATGAGAATAAAGAGATTATTTTTCCTAATAATTTTTGGTATTTTAATTATTTATTTTTTCCAAAACAAAAAAAGAAATGAGACAGTTATTTTTTCATGCACAAAAGTTGTCCACGATACTACAATAATCCATGATACTACTGTTATTCATGACACTATAATCAAAAATATTGCCCTTGGTTTTTTAGGACGGTGGGGATGGCAAACTGCTTATTTATTTTCTTCTCCTTTACCCGACCCTGGGTCTTCCGATGCTAAATTAATATGGGAAGGTAATGTAAGACAATTTCCTTTTAAATATTTACGTCCCGGATATTTATACTTTTACGATACTATTGAATTAGCATCTAAAAAATTATATTCTTTAAAAATAATTTCTAATGTAGGAATTTGCTCAGGAGGAGTATGGATACCTGAAAGTACTTATTTTACTCAACCAAGATATAGCGAAACTTTACCAGCAAGAAGTTCGGCAACTATTGCTTGGACAATTGCTAATTCCGCAGATTTTTATTGGCTTAATATATGGATTGAAGGATACGATTATCGTGGAGAAATAGTTTGTGAAGATGAAATTGATACTTTTATAACTGCTAATTCTTATATAATTCCTG
>JANXBG010000036.1 GCA_025060715.1 Caldifarciminota bacterium
CAATCAACAATTACCTGACCCGACATCAACAAATCCCAGTGCAATGATTTGTGCCAATTGGGATGATTTATATCCACCAACTGGTAATGGAATTTGGTTCTATTATGATGAGTTAAATCGTCGAATTATTTTAGAATGGGATAGTGTTCATTATTATAACCCAAGAAGTCAATGGGATAAATTCCAAATAATTATCTATGATACAACAGTAAGAACTTATACCGGTGATAATGAGATAGTCTTTCAATATCTAACTGCCAATTATTATCAATCAAATACAATTGGTATTGAAGACCAGACAAATACAATTGGAATAAATGCTTTATATAACAATACTTATCACCGTGCTTGTGCACCAATTACTCCAAGGAGAGCGATTAAATTTACTACCGATACAATTGGTTATATTGGAATGAAGGAATCCTTTTCTCTTGCTAAGAAGATAAATCCAGGAAATATTCCAACGATTCAAAAAGGTGAATTCATTATAAATCTAAGGGATAATTTAAAATTAACAATTTATGAGATTACCGGCAAAAAGGTTTTTGAAGGTAAGATTGATAAAAACTGGTATAAGAGATTATCTAATGGAATTTATTATATTTTTATAAATGAAAAAGAGAGAATAAGGAAAAAGATTATTTATATTAAATGACGCCTTTCTTTTACAAAAAGTAAAATAATTGTCGCCAGGATGGTTAAAAGAAAGGAAAAATAGAAAGGAGTTTTCATACTAAATCTTTCCCATAAAATACCAGCAATAAAAGATGAAAAAAGAGCGATTATTCCGTTTACCATTTGAAAAAAACCAATACCTGTGGCCCTTAATTCTATTGGTGATAATTCAGAAACTAATGCTTTTTGGCTTGGTTCTAAAGCCGATTTATTTAAACCATAAATTAAAAATAGAAAAAATAATAAAAATTTAGTTTTTATATAAATAAAGCCTAAAATTGCGATAAGCCAAAAAAGATAACCTAAAAATAGGGTAAATTTTCGGGAAGTTTTATCAGCCAGTTTGCCAAAAGGAAGAGAAAATAAAGAAGCGGTTAATGTGAAAATCAAATAAAATAAAGGAATAAAAGCCTCTTGATAGCCAAGATTATTGGCATAAATTAAAAGAAATGAATAAGAGAAATAAGATAAAGAGAAAAGCAAAGAAGAAAAAAGATAGAGATAATAATCTTTATCAAAAAATTTAAAAGAGAAATTAAAGGTTTTAATATCCTTTTTTATATTTTTTTCTATTTTCTTTTCTTTAATAAAAATAATAATTAAAAAAACACCAATTAAAGAAGGAAGAGCAGCAAGGAAAAATAGCTTTCTAAAACCAAGAAATTTAAAAAATAATAAGGCAATAATAATTCCACAAACTGCTCCTAAATTATCCATTGCCCTTAAAAAGCCAAAGTTTCTCCCCCTATCCTTATCATCAGAAACATCGGCAATTATTGCATCCCTTGGGGCTTGACGAATCTTTCCAAAGCGGTCAAGAATCTTTAAAGGAATAAGAATAAACCAAGATTTTGCTAAAGCATAACCAAGCCTTGATAAAGAACCAAAAAGATAACCAAGCCAAACAAATATTTTTCTTTTCTTTATTCTATCGGCAAGATAACCGGAAAAAAATGAAGATAAAGAAACCACCGCATCACCAATGCCATCAATTAAGCCTAAGGCAACCATATTGGCCTTTAAACTTTTAATAAAGAGAGGCCATAAAGGATAAATAATATCTGAACCTAAATCATTTAAAAAAGAAGCAAAGGCAAAGATGTTAATAATCTTTCTCTTCTCTTTTTCCATAAAAGAATTATATAAATTATGTAAAAAATATCAATTAATTCTTAGAATACTTAAAAATTAGAATACCGAATCTTTTCTTCTTGACTTTTGTAAGTTTTTATGTTATAATTACTTATATGCCAATATATGAGTATTTTTGCTTAAAATGTAAAAAAGAGTTTGAAGAGTTAGTTTTAAATAAAGAGGAGGAGGTCAAATGTCCAGCTTGTGGCTCAAAAAATTTAGAAAGAAAGTTTTCTACTTTTGCTACCCAAGGATTAGAGAAAAATGTGGGTAGCAAAAGTTGTAGTAGTTGCCATGCCACAAGCTGTAAAACTTGTAGATAAGGGAAGGAGGGGATATGACAATAACCAAACAACAAATTGTTGAAGAAATTGTAAGAGAAGTTTCACCAAGAGTATCAAAAAAAGATGTTGCCGATATTATCCAAAGGTTTTTAGATAAAATAGTTGATAATTTGGCAGAAGGTAATCGGATTGAACTTAGGGGTTTTGGTATTTTTAATACCAAATTAAGAAAACCCAAGATTGCTCGAAATCCAAAGACTAATGAACCGGTAAGTTTGCCACCAAGAAGAGTGCCCGTTTTTCGGGCATCAAAAATTTTTAAAGAAACATTAAAAATAGGAGGTTAATTATGCCCTGTGGAAGAAAAAGAAAATTGAAAAAGGTAAAAAGGCATTGGTATAAGAAAAGAAGAAAAATGATGCGTCACAAGAAAAAATAATTAAGATAAGAGGGAAAAGATTTTAAAGTAATCCTCTTCTTTATTTTTTAATTCTTTAATAATCTTTTCTTCTAATTTTAAAAGGGTTAATATTGTTTCTTTATCATATTTTTTATATTCCTTTTTTCCATCGGAATGGTTTTTAATTAGATTTTCAATTGTTTCGTAGATTAGTTGTTTTCTTATATCAATAATTTTGGGCTCATATATTAAATTTTTTGTTTCTAATCTAACTTTTTCAATTATAATTTCTAAAACTTCTAATATTTCCTCTTCTTTTAAATCTTTTAATCGGGTATTTTTTAAATGAATAAGTTCTTTTCTTAGATTTTTATTGAAATCTTCTTCGTAATTTAATAAAGGAAGAGAAAGTTTTTCTTTTAAATGGGTTTGGGCATTTTTTAAATAAACACAATCTTTTGGGCAATTAATTTCTTTCCTTTTTTCGCCGCAACAGATTGAGCAAATATTTTTTTGATAATAAGGACAAAATCTTTTTGACGTTCTTTTATTACAAAGAAGACATTTTCTCATACTTCTTTATAGGTATAACCTAAGGCACCAACCATTGTAATCGCCCTAATCGGACAGACGCGAAAACATTCACCACAGCCGACACATTTTTCAATAATTACTCTGTGTCTTTCACCGATTTTTCCTTCGATTGCTTTAAATTGACAAACCTTCACACATTCACCGCAACCATTACAGGTAGTATCAATCAAAGCATAAGGTCTTTTCTTTACTTTATCAACATAAGATTTTGTTGGGCATTTCTGATAACAAATCCCACAGTCAATACATTTTTCAAAATCCATTATGGGTAAATTATTTTCCATTTTCAAGGCATCATATGGGCAGGCTTTAACACAAATTCCGCAGGCAAAACACCCTACTTTACAAACTTCTCTTACTTCCCTTCCTTTGTCGGGTGAAACACAAGCAAGATAAACCAATTTTGTTTTTGGAATTAGTTTTAAAACACCTTTAGGACATTCTTTTACACATATTCCACATCCGGTACATTTATCCTCATCAATAATTGGTAACTTTTTCTTTTCATCCATTTTGATAGCATTAAAAGGACATACTAAAACGCAGGTGCCCAAACCTAAACAACCAAAAAGACAGGCTTTCATTCCTTGATGGATGATATTTGCTTCTTTACAATCTAAATGGCCATCATAAATAAACCTTTCTTTACATTCCTCAATTCCACCTTGACAGGTTAAAACAGCAACCACTTTCTCTTTTGTTTCTACTTTTATTCCTAAAATCTCACCAATCTTTTCTGCCACTTCTCTGCCACCAACTGGACAGCAATTTGGCTCGGCTTCTCCTTTAACAATTGCTTCCGCATAATTTTCACATCCAGCATAACCACAGGCACCACAATTGGCACAAGGTAAAACCTTCATTAAAAGAGCTACTTTTTCGTCTAAGGAGACTGCTAATTTCTTATGGGCAATTGTTAAAAGAGTCGCCATTAAAAGACCTAACGTGCCTAAGAGTAAAATAGAAATTATAATCATAAGGAAGCACCAAAAAGGTTAGCAAATCCTAAAAAGGCTAAAGAAACAAGACTGGCAGCAATAAAAGCAATGGGATAACCTTTAAAAGAGTTAGAAATGGGGGCGTAATCCAATTTCTCTCTTATTGCCGCAAAGAGAATAATTACTAACATAAATCCTAAACCTGTTCCAAAGGCAAAAATTATTGTATTTAATAAATGAAAACGATAATCAATCACTAAGAAAGTTGTTCCCAAAATTGCACAATTAGTGGTGATTAATGGTAAATAAATTCCTAAGGCATTATATAATTGGCGATAACTCTTCTTTAAAAACATCTCGACAAATTGAACTAAACTGGCAATCACTAAGATAAAAGAAGCAGTTCTCAAAAATTCTAGATTTAAAGGAAGTAAAAAGAAATGGTAAATTGGATAGGTGATAAGAGTTGCCAAAAGCATTACAAAAATTACTGCTAATCCCATACCAAAGGAAGTTGAAATCCTTGTTGAAACGCCAAAGAACGGACATAATCCAATATAACGCATTAATAAAATATTTTGGACTAAAAAGCTAGCAAAAAATACCTTGGCTGGTGAAATATTCATATTATCTATTTAAAAATAATTTATTAACAATTGCCTTTAAAATTCCAATTAATAAAAAACCACCGGGTGGAAATATCATAAATAAAAGAGAATTGTTAATAAAAGCTTCGGGCATTATCTTTACTCCAAAAAAAGTTCCTTGTGCCAAGATTTCTCTTATTGCTCCCATAATAAAGATAACCAAGGTAAAGCCGATTGATTTTCCTAAACCATCAAGAAAAGAATCAAATATTCCATGATGATAGGCAAAGGCTTCGGCTCTTCCTAAAATGATACAATTGACAACAATCAATGGCACAAAAACACCAAGTACTTTATACATATCAGGCTGATAGGCCTGTAAGATATAGTCAACAATGGTAACAAAAGTTGAAATAATAATAATGAAAACCGGTATCCTAATATTCTCAGGAACTATTTTTCTAATTGCTGAAACAAAGATATTAGAAAAAATTAAGACAAAAGAGGCAGCAATTCCCATTCCCAAAGCATCCCTTGCTGAAATGGATGTTGCCAAAGTTGGACACAAACCAATCATTAAGATTAATACCGGATTTTCTAAAATAATTCCATTCCAAAAATATCTAAACCTCATTTTTCCCTCAAATATTTCTTATATTTTTCAATCCCTTTTCTAATTCCGTCACAAACTGCCTTAGAAGATATTGTGGCAGCAGTAATTGCTTCAATCTCACCACCCTCTCTTTTTAATCTTATCTGCTCAATCCTCTTCCCTAAAAATTGATTTTTAAATTTATCTTCTCTAATTTTTAAACCTAATCCTGGTGTCTCTTTCAATCCTTCGGCTGGTGAAGCAATCCTTAAACCACATACCCTTTCTAAAGTATCAATACCAACAAACATCTCAATTATTCCACCATAACCCTTTTCACTAGTTCTAAAAAACAAACCAATAACCTTTTCCTTATTTTCTGAAAGAATTTGATAACAACTATCTTTAATAACTTCAACATAACCACCCATATTAGGAAAGATTTCAGAAAGTGCCGAGGTAAAAAACTTTTCTTTATATTCTTTAATCTTTGGCATAGTAAAAATATAAACATAAGATAAAAGTAAGGCACTTATTACACAGACAAAGGTTAAAACTAATATTTGTCGCATAATTACTTTTTACCAAAAACTCTTGGTTTTGTGTAGTTTTCAATCAATGGTGTGGCCACATTCATTAATAAAATAGAAAAAGATACTCCTTCCGGATAGCCGCCAAAATGTCTAATCAACATTGTTAAAATACCACAGCCAATACCAAAGATAATTCTTCCTTTTTTGGTAATTGGTGAAGTGACATAATCGGTTGCCATAAAAAAAGCACCAAGGATAAGACCACCTGATAAGATTTGAAAGATATGATAATTGGGGAATCTCTTTATTGGTAAAATAATTAATGATAAAACAAAACAAGTTAATAGATAACTTAAAGGGATACGATAATCAATATATTTTTTTATTAATAAATAAATAGCACCAATTAATAATAAAATTGCTGAAGTTTCCCCCAAACAGCCACCAACATTACCAAAAAATAAATTTTTTAAACTTTCCCAGCTTGTTGCCTTATCTAGTAAAATTTCTAAATCTTCAGGAGTTCCCATAATTTTCGTGTTTTTAATAGCCGATAGGGGTGTTGCTTGGGTTACGGTATCAAAACCGCTGATAGTTCCATAATAAGGAGCAGTATAAGAAGCACTCATTGTTTGAGGAAAAGAGGCAACCAAAAAAGCTCTGGCAGCTAAGGCAGGATTTAAAAAATTATATCCTAAACCACCAAAAAGTTGTTTGACAACAACAATAGCAAAAAAAGAGCCAATGATGGGAATAAAGAAAGGAACTTGTGGCGGTAAATTAAAAGCCAAAAGAATACCAGTAATTACCGCACTACCATCAAAAATAGAAATTTCCCTTTTAAAAATAAGATTACAAATATACTCAGAAATTAAAGCAGTGACTACCGAGATAATTATTAAAACTATTGCCCTTATACCAAAGAAATAACCCGCACCAATTGTTGCCGGAATTAATGCCCAGACAACACTCCACATTATTTTTTCAACGGAAATATCACTTCGGATATGGGGTGAAATAGAGACAATCAATTTTTCATTCATTTTTTCTCCTTTTTCCAAATTTCTTGCTTACCAAATTTAAAAGATTGGACAAGTTTAATTTTCGCTGGACAGGCAAAAGCACAAGAGCCGCATTCAATACAATCTAAAAGAGAATAATCCCTTGCCTTATCAAACTCCCTTTTTTTAATAAATTTATGTAATTCGCAAGGTAAAAGCCCCATCGGACAAGCTTCAACACATCTTCCACAACGGATGCAATCTTTTTCTTTTTCTAAAAGCACATCTCTTTCATTAAAAAAAAGAATTCCTGTAGTTCCTTTTACTATTGGCATATCTTCTGAATAGATAGCAACCCCCATAATCGGACCGCCAAAAATAATTTTTTTAATTTCACCAACATAACCACCACAATAATTAACGATATCTTTAACCGGTGTGCCAATTCTCACAAGCAAATTTTTCTTTTCCTTAATTCCATTGCCAGAAACAGTAATTACCCTTTCAAATAATGGTTTATCAAAATAACAGGCTTCATAACAGGCATAAGCAGTGCCGACATTTTGAACAACAACACCAACATCAAAAGGTAGCCCACCACTGGGTACTTCCCTTTTTAAGATTGCCTTTATCAACTGCTTTTCTGCTCCTTGGGGGTATTTTGTTTTTAAAGTATAAACCTCAAAATTATATTCTTTTTTATAAGAATTAAAAATCTCAATCGCCTTCTCTTTATTATCTTCAATGCCAAAGATTAATCTAATATTCTTGCTGTTCTTCTCTAACGCCTTCTTTAAAAGTAATGCACCTAAAATAATCTCCTTTGGTTTTTCAATCATTAATCTATAATCATTTGTCAAATAGGGCTCACATTCACAGCCATTAATAATCAAAGCATCAATAACCTTCTCCTTTGGTGGTGATAATTTTACGGCTGTTGGAAATGCTGCACCACCTAAACCAACAATCCCTGCCTTATGAACTTTCTCAATGATTTCCTCACTACTAAAATCCTTTTCGACAAATTCTTTTTTAATATTTTCTTCCCATATATCTTCACCATCGTTTTCAATAACATAAGTTAAAACTCGAGAAAAAATTAAAGGATGGGGAAGTTCTTTTAAATCTTTAACTACACCCGAAATAGAGGAATGGATGTTTGCTGAAATTCTACCATCAGCTTCGCCAATAAGTTGACCTACTTTAACCTTATCACCAACTTTTAAAATTGGTTTTGCTATTTTGCCAGTATGTTGGGAAAGGGGAATATAAACTATCTTCGGTAAAGGTAATTTTTCTATGGGGCATTCTTCTGTATAATGCTTATTCTCCTTTGGATGAATTCCTCCAGAAAAGGTATATTTTCTTACTTTATTTTTGAATAAAAAATTAAACATTTTAGGATATTATTATAACAAAAATTTATCATAAGTCAAACTTTTGTAGAAGATACTAATGTTTTGAAATTATTTGATATTTTTTAAAATGATAGAGATTTCTAAGGAAATCTTAATGGTAAGAGAATATTAAAAAATGTCTCTTTAAAAGTCTTACCTTTGAAGTTTTTTCATTTAGAAAGAAGAAATTTATGACTAATAAAATAAAAAGTAGTCCCTTGTTTTACGTTGGACTGTTAAAATCTAATATCTACTATTTGAAAATAGATAAATTTAATTTATTATATTAAAATAAAAAAATATGATAGACATAAAGAAAAACATTGAAAATTTATTAAAAAAAATAGAGGAAGTGTGTAATAAAATTGGTAGAAAAAAGGAAGAAATTGAGATTTTAGCGGTTACTAAAGGTGTAGATACGGAAAGAATAAAAGCAGCAATAAGTTATGGTTTAAATAAAATTGGCGAGAATCGTATCCAAGAGGCAATAAAAAAAATTCCTTTAATTAATAGTGAATTTAAAAATATCGAATGGCATTTTATTGGCCATTTACAAACTAATAAAGTTAAAAAGGCGGTGAAATACTTTTCTTATATTCAATCCTTAGATAGAATAGAACTTGCTGAAGAATTAGAGAAAGTATGTGAAAGAGAAAATAAAATTATGTCAGTCTTTATTGAAGTAAATACATCTTTTGAGAAAACCAAATTTGGTATTTCGCCAGAGGATTTAGAACGGTTAATAGAATATGTTTTAAGAAAACCTCATTTAAAATTAGTGGGATTAATGACCTTAGGTCCAATTAGTGCGATTGAAAATAAAGAAAATTCTCGTAAATCCTTTCGCCTTCTCTATGAATTAAGAGAAAAAATGAAAGAAAAATTTAATATATCTTTGCCATATCTTTCAATGGGAATGAGCAGTGATTTTGAAGTAGCTATTGAAGAAGGTGCGAACATTATAAGAATTGGAACTTTAATTTTTGGTCCAAGAAATCAGTAAATTACTTTACATAAATAAGTTTTTTTGTGAGATAATTTTCTTTGCCTTCTATTCTTAAAAAGTAAATTCCTTTGGAGTATTTTTTATCCAAACTTAAAGTATGAATTCTCTTTCCATTAATTTTCCCAAGGCAATCGACAAATTTTCCACAAAGGTCGTAGAGATTTATTTTCAATTCTTCATCAATATTTACTTTTATTTGGAGTTTAGATTTGGAATTTAAGATTATTGGATTTGTCAAAAGTATTACTTTCTTCTCTTTTTTATTTTCATTTATACCAACAAGTCTATCATAAAAGGCTTGAAGACTATCAGCATTTGTTAAAAAACCACTTATGGATGCTCCGCCCAATATCCCAAAGGCACAAACATATTCTTGTTGTGGTTCTAGTCTAAAAGGACCAACCGAAGCAACAATTGACCAGTCAGAGGCAGTAGTGCCAGAATATTGTCTTATCATTCCGGTGAGAAATTTATATTTGAAGGTATCCGGTAAGCCATAATAAGGATGAACATAGGTAGGATTATAAATGCAAGCAAGATTTGCCCAGTTTGTGGGGGATAAAATTTTAATTCCTACTGTGGGGTTTTCGGTGGTTGATTGTCTTTGATAAACACATCTTCTTAAAGTGTCGGTATAAGCATATTCTGAAATTGTTCCTCGCATATCTAAATCTAAAATAATTCCCGCATAAAGACTTTCAACAGTTGCTGTTCCTTCATTTTTAATTTTAAAAATCATAATTACACCATCATCATAATTTGGGTCAGGAGAGCCCAATGAATATTGGGTTACTTTTATATTTTTAGGAGTCGGATGTCCGGAATCAATATAACTTGCTTCCCATTCTTGAAGACCATAACGAGATACCCTGCGGATAGGGTCACGAATTCTAAAATCACGGTCAATTCGGTAATTAGGTGCATAATGGCCATCAGCAACATAAACTCGGGAATTGGTTATTCCAAAGCCACCAAAGAATAAATGGTCAAGTCCGCCAGCTTTTGGATATCTTAAACCGTAGGGGATATTTGTTGTGCCGGTAGTTTCACCACCAATATGGGCACGGTCAGTGACTTGTAAAATTATATTGCCAGTATCATGGCGAGCAATAGTTAAATCAAAATTAGGATTAAAATTAATTATTTGTAATAAAATCACAAAATAAACCATCTTTAACCTCCTTTTTAATTAACAAAAAATATAAATAAAAATCATAAAAAGTCAATAATAACCAATTTAAATTTTAAACTTTGGTTTATAAAATCAAATAATAAGAAATTTAATTTCCGGTTCGCAAGAATAGCAAATTACTTTAAATAGATTAACTTTTCTGTTAGATAATTTTCTTTTCCTTCGACTCTTAAAAAGTAAATTCTTTTACGGTAATCTTTATTTAAAATTAAGGTAGGTATCTTTTTCCCTTTAATTTTACCAAAGGACTGAACCAATTTTCCAGAAAGGTCATAGAGATTTACTTTTAATTCTTCTTCTGTATTCACTTTTAATTGGAGTTTGGCTTGGGAATTTAAGATTCTTTGGTTTGTTAAAAGTGCTATCTTCTTTTCGAGATTATTTTCACTTATACCGATAAATAGTCGGTTATAAAATGATTGAATACTATCGGCATTGGCTAAAAAATTGTCTATTGAAATTCCCCCTAAAATAGCAAAGGCACAAACATATTCTTGTTGTGGTTCTAATCTAAAAGGACCAACAGATGCGACACTCGACCAATCACTTGTCGTCCCGCCAACATATTGCCTTATCCTTCCTGCAAAAAACTTATATTTAAAAGTATCATGTAAACCGGAAGTAGGATAACTATAAGTGGGATTATGAAGACAGGCTAAATTTGCCCATCTTACCCATCTGGGTGGTGAAAGAATTTTTATGCCCACTGTGGGATTTTCAGTTTCTGCTGCCCTTTGATACACACATCTTCTTATTGTATCGGTATTTGCCACTTCTCGGGTAATTCCGCCCGTCATAAATTCTAAATCTAATATAATTCCAGCATAAAGGCTATCAATAGCAATCGCACCTTCATTTTTAATTTTAAAAATCATAATTACACCATCATCATATTTCGGGTCAGGGGATGATAGTGAATATTGGGTTACTTTTATATTTTTAGGTGTTGGATGTCCCGAATCAATATAACTGGCTTCATATTCTTGGAGTCCATAGCGAGAAACCCGGTGGATAACATCACGAGTTCTAAAATCACGGTCAATCCTTTGGTTTGGTCCATAATAACCATCAGCAACATAAATTCGGGAATTAGTTATTCCAAATCCCCCAAAGAATAAATAATCATTTCCAGTTTTTGGGTATCTTAAACCATAGGGAATATTTGCTGCATAATAAGTAGTTTCACCACCAATATGGGCACGGTCAGTAACCTGTAAAATTATATTACCTGTATCGTGGCGGGCAATAGTTAAATCAAAATAAAAATTAATCATTGGTAATAAAAT
>JANXBG010000037.1 GCA_025060715.1 Caldifarciminota bacterium
TCTGGAGAATATGTTTACCAAATTGAATATCTCCAAAGAAGTTATCAAGATTCCTTAATAATCAAGGATTTTAAAAATAATACCTCTCTTTCTTCTTTCATTTATCTTCATAGTTGTGGAGTAGATGATAAAAGTGGCCATTTTTATCGGAATGGCTACTATTACACTCCTAACCCCGAAAGGCTGTATGACTTAGACAAAACTTCTTTTGCTTATATTTATTTTGAATTGTATAATTTAAAAAGAGACACAGTTTTTGTTGGCTATCAAATTTTTGATGAAGAGGGAAAATTAGAAAAGGATTTTGTGCCCATGAGAGTAATAAAGAAAAATAATAACTTAGCAAAAGCAATTGGGATTCCTTTAAAAGGATTAACTTTAGGAAAAAAAGTTTTGACCCTTTTTCTTATGGAAGACAGCCAAAGAGTTTGGCAAGAAAAAAAAGAATTTTATTTAGTAAGTGGAAGTTTTAAAAGGGTTTTATTAAGGGATTCTCTTTTTTCTTTAAAAGAATCTCTCTTTTATCTCTTAGAGAAAAATAAAAAGGAAAAAGAAAGATATGAAAATTTAAATCTTATTGGCAAAAAGAAGTATTTGGATAATTATTTTCGGATTTTTAATTTAGATACTTTAAAAGCCAGAATTGAGTATGTCAATCTCAATTATTCTCATATGAAGAAAAAGGGGATAGAAACGGATCGGGGAAGGATTTATTTAAAATATGGTGAACCAGAAAAAAAAGAGGTGGAAAATTTTGGTATTGATATTCGCCCTTACGAATACTGGTATTATTCGCAAACAAATTATTTTTATCTTTTTATGGATATTTATGGTGACGGTAATTATCTTTTGCTTTATACCAATGATCCAAAAGAGATTAATCATCCTAATTATGAAAAATATTTAAATTATGAAATAATGGAAAAATTAGGAATAATGAAATGAACACGGTTTTGGTAACGATTCATAAATTTTATGAAGTTCTTTGCAATCCTGCTACAGAAATAGAGATTAAAGAGGGAGATTTTGTGCTTATAAAACTAAAATTTGGTGAAGAATTAGGAATGATAAAAAATTTTTTAGAATCCGAAGAAGAGATAAAAGGGGTTATTTTAAAAAAAGCTGATCAGAAAGATATTTTGAAATATTTTGGAATAAAAGAGAAAGAAAAAAATTATTACAAAAGATTTGTCAATTTTATTTTTGAAAAAGGGATAAATAACCTAACCCCAATCGCTTGCCATTATTCCTTTGATGAAAAAAGATTAATCTGTTATGCTATTAGTAATAAAAAGATGGATTTAACAAGTTTTCAAAAGGAATTTGGAAAAATGGTTGGGAAAAGAACTTTTTTTATCTTATTACCAGCAAGAGAGACAATGGCAAAAATTGGTGGTTACGGTCCTTGTGGCCGAAGATTTTGTTGTGCTACTTTTTTAAAAGAATTACCCCATGTAAAATTAAGAACGGTGAGATTGCAAGGGTTAGAAGAAAAGAGAGAAAAAATTACTGGTTTTTGTGGTCGGCTTTTATGTTGTTTAGAGTTTGAAAAGGAAAGGTATGAAAAATAATAATCTAAAAATAATTGCTGAAAAAGAGGGGATAAGTTTAAAAGAGTTAAAAGAAAGGATTAAGAGAGGAGAGGTAGTAATTTTGAAAAATAAGCGAAGGGAGATTATTGGTTGTGCTGTTGGTAAAAGTTTAACAACCAAAGTTAATGCCAATATCGGTACTTCGCCGGAAATTTGTGATATCGAGAACGAGTTAAAAAAATTGAGAGCAGCCGAGGAAGCGGGTGCTGACACAATAATGGATTTGTCTACGGGTGGTGATTTGGATGAAATAAGAAAAATTTTAATTTCTGAGGCAAAAATTCCAATAGGTAGTGTTCCTATTTATCAATTGCCTTATGAAGCAAAAAAGAATAACAAATCTTTTGTTGAGTTAAAAGAAAAAGATTTCTTAAAAGTTATTGAAAAACATTTTATTGATGGTATTGATTTTGCTACTATCCATTGTGGAATAAATAAAAAGGTATTGAAAATTTTGTATAAGAAAAAAAGAATTTGTGGCATTGTTTCTCGGGGCGGTTCTTTGGTGGTTGAATGGATGAAATATAATAACAAAGAAAATCCTCTTTATGAATATTTTGATGATATTTTAGCGATGGCAAAAGAATATGATGTTTGTTTATCTTTAGGAGATGGTTTAAGGCCTGGTTCAATATTAGATGCTACTGATGAACCTCAGATTTTTGAATTGTTAGTTTTAGGGGAATTACAAGAAAGAGCAAGAGAAAAAGGGGTGAAAGTGATGATTGAGGGTCCTGGGCATATTCCTCTTAATCATATTTATGTTAATATTCTTTTAGAAAAGATCATCTGTAATAATGCTCCCTTTTATGTTCTTGGTCCTTTAGTGAGTGATATTGGGCTTCCTTATGACCATTTTGTTGCGGGTATCGGTGGTGCCCTAGCTGCCTATTACGGTGCTGATTTTCTTTGTTATGTAACCCCTTCCGAACATTTAGGATTGCCAACCGTGGAAGATGTGAGAGAGGGGGTAATAATTGCCAAATTGGCTGCTCATATTGCTGATATTGCTAAAGGAATAAAAAAAGCAGTAGAAATTGATAAAGAACTTTCTCTTGCTCGGGCAAGATTAGATTTTGAAAAAATGATTAATTTGGCAATTAATCCCCAAAAAGCAAAGGAAATATATGAAAGATACAGAATAAAAAAAGAGTATTGCACAATGTGTGGAGAATTTTGTGCTTTAAAAAAATCAAAAGAACTTCTTAAAAAGGAGTAGCGATGAAAAAATATCTTCTTTTAACTGTTGGTCCCGTTTATGTTCCAAAAAATTTGCTTAAAAGAGCGAGTGACGATTTAATCTATCATCGGGAAGAGAAATTTCATGATTTATTCTCGTCAATAATTTCCCAATTACAAAAAATTTTGTTTACTAAAAATAAAATATTTATTTTTACTGCTTCGGGTACAGGAGCAATGGAAGCAGCAGTTAGTAATCTTTCTCCAAAAATAGGGAAAGCTTTGGTGGTCTCTTGCGGTTATTTTGGTGAAAGATGGAGAGAGATTTTGAGGTCTTTTGGATATTATGTAGAAATATTAAAAAGCGAACCGGGTAAAGGGGTGGCTTTAGAGGAGGTAGAAAGGAAGATAAAACTTGATGATACGATAAAATATATCTTTACCACTTTGACCGACACTTCTACCGGAGTAAAGCAGGATATTAAAAATTTTGGTAGAATTGCTCGGGAGAATAATCGTTTTTTAATTGTTGATGGGATTTGTGGAATTGGGGCTGATGAGTTTTATTTTGATGAATTTTATTGTGATATTCTTTGCGGTGCTAGTCAAAAGGCTTTGGGTGGAATTCCGGGTATTTCTTTTCTCTGTGTAAACGAAAGGGCTTGGGAAATTATAAAAAAATCTAATACTCCCCGTTATTATTTTGATTTATTAAATTATGAAAAATTTTTAAATAAAAAGGAGACACCTTTTACACCAGCAATTAATACCTTATATGTATTTGATAACTGTTTAAAGAAGATAAATAAAATAGGAATAAAAAAATATTGGAAAAGGCACGAGGATAATGCTAATTTTGTTAGAAAAGTTTTATTAAAAAATAATTTAGAATTGTTTTCCCAATTTCCTTCTAATGCTTTGACAATCATCAAAATGAAAGAAGGTGTTGATAGCTCCGAAATTATTAGAGAGATAAAAGAAAAAAAAGGAATTTTATTTTCTAATGGTCAAAGAGAATTAAAAGGTAAAATTATCCGTTTTTCTCATATGGGATTTATTGATAAAAAGATTTTAGAAAAAGCAACAAAAGTTCTCATTAGAGAAATAAAAAAATATGAAAAGAAAGTTTGAAAAACTGAAAAATTTATTAAAGAGCTACAAAAAAGTGATGATTGCTTTTTCGGGGGGTGTGGATTCTTCTTTATTGCTATTCCTGGCTTTAAAGGTATTAGGTAAAAATAATGTTTTTCCTGTAATTTTTATTTCTCCTACTTATCCTTTTTTTCATTTAAAAAGGGCAATAAATTTTTTAAATAATCTTGGAATTAAAGGAATTTTTCTTTTTACCGAAGAGTTAAAAAGAGAAGAGTTTATAAAAAATCCACCCGAAAGATGTTATTATTGTAAAAAGGATAGTTATCAGAAACTTCTTTTATTAAAAGATATTTTTAAGGTTAACAAAATTATTGAGGGGACAAATTATTCGGATTTGAAAGATTATCGTCCTGGTATTAAGGCATTAAAAGAGTTAAATATTGAAAGTCCTTATTTAAAATTAAAGATAAAAAAAGAGGAGATAAGAAAAAAAGCCAAGGATTTAAAAATTCCTAATTATGATGCACCAAGTTCACCCTGTCTTTCTTCGCGAATTCCCTTTTATGAAAGAATTGATGAAGAGAAATTAATAAAAGTAGAAAAAGGTGAAGAGTTTTTAAAAAGCTTAGGTTTAAAAGATTTTCGTTTAAGAATGATTAACAATAAAGCCAAGATTGAGTTAAAGAGAGAAGAGGATTATATCCTAGTAATTAAAAACCGAAAAAGGATTATAGATAGTTTAAAAAAGATAGGTTTTTCCGAATTTCTTTTAGATTTGCGAGGTTATCAACCAATGGGAATCCAATGGATTATGAGAAATTATTAAAAAATGTTAGAGATAGAAAAATTTCTGTTAAAAAGGCGTTAGCAATATTAAAAAATTTACCTTTTATTGATAAAGAAGTTGTTAAAATTGATACCCACCGCACTTTAAGAAAAGGAGTTCCAGAAATAATCTTTGGTGAACATAAAGAGATTGAAGATTTAAAAAAAATTGTCAAGGAATATGAAAGGATTAAAGAAGATTGTATAATTACTCGTTTGGATAAAGAAAAGGCCGAGATTTTAAAAAAGGATTTTAAAGAAGGGATATATTATGAAAAAGCGAAAATTTTTGCTTTATTATTTAAAAAAAGAAGAAAAAGAAAAGGTAATATATTAATTATTACTGCTGGTACTGCTGATATTCCGATTGCTGAGGAGGCAAGGGTGTTTTGCGAGATTTTAGGAAACAGAGTAGAAAAGCTTTATGATGTTGGTGTTGCTGGTATTCACCGACTTCTTCATTATTACCCTCTTTTAAGAAAAGCTAAGGTAATCATCGTTGTTGCTGGTATGGAAGGTGCTTTACCCAGTGTGGTTGGGGGAATTACTGATAAACCGGTTATTGCGGTTCCTACTTCTATTGGTTATGGTGCCAATTTCTCGGGTTTAGCACCTTTATTAACAATGTTAAATACCTGTGCTCCTGGTGTTTGTGTGGTGAATATTAATAATGGGTTTGGTGCTGGTTATTTAGCCCATTTGATTAATAATTTATGAAAATCTTATATTTTGACATTCTTTCTGGGATAAGTGGTGATATGGTTCTTTCTTCCCTTTTAAATCTGTTATCAAAAAAAGAGATAGAAATTTTTAAAAAAGAACTCTCTCTTTTAAATTTACCGATAAAATTTGAAATAGAAAAAGTAAAAAAACGAGAAATTTCTGCTTATCAAATAAAGATAAAAGAGGATAAAAAATCTTTTCAACCAAAGGATTTTATAAAAATAATTGAAGATTCCCAATTAAAAGAAGAAAATAAAAAACTTTCTTTAAAAATTTTAGATTCCTTAATTAAGGCTGAAAGTAAAATTCATCAAGAAAAGAAAAGATATGTTCATTTTCACGAACTTGGTAGTTATGATACTCTATTAGATATCTGTGGAGTAAGTATTTTAATCAATATGCTCAAACCTGAGAGAATCTATTCCAGTCCAGTTGTTTTGGGGAGGAAAAAGGCTTTTGCTACCTTAGAGATATTAAAAGAGATACCGGTTTATGAAATTGCTTATGATTATGAATTAACCACACCGACAGGAGCAGCAATTATTAAAAATCTTTGTGATAATTTTTCCCTTTTACCTTTAATGAAAATCTATAAAATTGGTTATGGTGCGGGTTATTTTGATTTAGAGATACCAAATATTTTAAGGGTTATTTATGGTGAATTAATTGAGAAAGAGAATAAAATCATTTTATTAGAAACGAATTTAGACCATCTACCACCATTAATCTTTGAAAACCTATTTACCCAATTATTTAAAAATGGTGCCTTAGATGTTTTTATTACACCAATTTTAATGAAAAAGATGCGACCAGCTTATAAGCTTTCTTGTTTAATTGAGGAAAAAGATAAAGAAAAGATTATGAAAATAATATTTTCTGAGACCGAAACGTTAGGGGTTAGGTATTATCCCGTTTTTCGTAATATTTTAAAAAGAGAGATAAAAAAGATAAAGACGAAATATGGAATGATAAGAATAAAAGAAGCGGAGGTTGAAGGTAAGGTTATTAAAAATTGGGAATATGAAGATATAAAAAGAATTGCTCAAAAAAGAAAAATTCCTTTAATTAAAATTTATAAAGAGCTTTCAGAATATTTAAAATAATGGATTTAGTTAATCAATTAGAAATTAATTCCCGGAAGACTATTTTCACCTTAGTCTATCCAGTAATATTAGAAAATATTTTCCAGACTTTAGTTCTCTTTTTCAATATGGTGATGTTAAGTCATTTAGGAACTGCTGATTTAGCTGCTGCTGGACTGGCTAATACCATCATTTTTGCTATTATCAATATCTTTTTAGGTTTTCAAATTGGTGCCACTTCTCTGATTGCCCAAGCTGTGGGCGGAAAAGATTTTAAAAAGGCAAAAGAGATTTTAAATTTTGCTATCTTTTTTGCCTTTATTTTTGGCCTTTTAATCACCTTAATTTTACATCCTTTAAGAAAAAATTTGATGATTTTAATGGGTGCAGAAAGAGAAGTGGCGATTAAGGGAGGTGAATACCTCAATTTTATAATTATCTTTCTTCTTTTTAGAATGCTTTTTTTAATTAACAACGGAATTTTGAGGGGATACGGTGATACCAAAACACCGATGTTAATCTCTTTAACTTTTCAGGTATTAACCATAATTCTTAACTATTTTTTAATCTTTGGTATTTTCTTTTTTCCACGTTTAGGAATTAAAGGTGCTGGTTTGGGCACGGGAATTGGTGGATTAGTATCTGCTCTTTTGTCGTTGATTTTAATAAAAATTAAGATAAAAGAAAAGACTGAAAAAATATTAAATCTCAATTATTTCAAAGATTTTATTAAGATAAGTTTACCAGCTGCCAATGAACAACTTTTATTAAATTTAGGTTTTTTAATTTTTATAAGAATTGTTGCCAGTTTAGGAACAATCTCTCTGGCTGCCCACCAGATTGCGGTTAGGGTAGAATCTCTCTCTTTTATGCCCGGTAGTGCTTTTGGAATTGTTGCCACCACTTTGGCCGGTCAGGCCTTTGGTGCCAAAAGAAAAGATTTAGTTGATTTTGCCATAAAAAGAACCTCCCTATACTCTTTTTTAATTATGTCAACAATTGGCATTTTGTTTTTCTTTTTTCCCCATTATTTTGTTGCCCTTTTCAATCCCGAAAGTACGGTAAGAAAATTTGCTATTGATTTAGTAAGGATTGGTGCTTTAGAACAACCCCAATTAGCATTATGTTTTGTTTATGCTGGTGGTTTGAGAGGAATTGGTGATACTGTAAGCCCAATGCTTGTTGCCTTATTATCCACATTTTTAATTCGTATTGGTTTAATCTATTTTTTAGCAATCTTTTTAAAACTTGGAATTTATGGTGTCTGGTATGGTACCGTAATTGATTGGACAATTCGGGCATTTTTACTTTTTATATTTTACAAACGGAAAAATCTAAATAAACCTTATTAATTAAAAATTTGTCTAATTAAATGAAGAAAAAAGAAGAGGATTTTAATGAGATAGTAAAGATGTATTATGAAAAAGTTTATAATCTTACTAAAAAAATCCTAAAAGATAAAGATAGCGCCTTTGATGCTACTCAAGAAATCTTTATCAAAGTTTATAAAAATCTTAATAAATTTCAAGGCCGTTCCTCAATTTTTACTTGGATATATCGGATTGCTGTGAATCATTGTCTTAACCTTTTGAAAAAAGAAAAGAGAATAATTAATGAAGAACTTGATTTAGAAAAAATCTCTTCACCCTTTGATGTGGAAAAAGAGTATGAAAATAAAAGATTAAAAGAATTAATTGAAAAATATTTAGAAAAATTAGCACCCTTGGAAAAAACCGTCTTTTTACTTTATCATTCTGATGGTTTAAAAATTAAAGAAATTTGTGAAGTTTTGAAATTAAAAGAAGGGACGATAAAATCAACATTATTTAATGCCCATAAAAAATTGGCAAAATTTTTAGAAAGAAAAATATGAGGTGTGAAAGAGAAAAAATCTTTAACTATTTATCAGATTTATTACCAGAAGAAGAAAGGGGAATAATTGAAAAACATTTAATTAATTGTCCAACTTGTCAAAAATACCAAAAGGAATTTGAAATAATAAAAGAAGAACTTACCAAGAAAGAATTTATTCCTGATTATTCCTTTTTCTATGAGAAATTAAAAGAAAGGATAAGGATAAAGATAAAGAGAAGAAATTTTGTTTTGGTATCGGCTTTGGTAACTTCCTTTCTTTTAATATTTTCCCTTTCCTTTCTTTTGTTAAAAAAGGAGAAAAATAAAGAAGAGTATATATTATTAGAAGAAAATTATGAAACATTAGTTGATAATCTTTCTCTTGAGGAGGAAGAGGAGATTTTAAAGGAGTTAAGCAAAGAGATAAAAGAAGAAAATTTAATTTTATTAGAAGAAAAGTTGGAAGAAGAAAAAGATTATTATGATTTAATATTTAACCTTGAAAAAGAGGAATTAGAATATTTAATAAAAAACCTAAAAAAAGAGGGGAGGTTAAAATGAGAAAGAAGAACATAAAAACTCTATTTTTTGTTCTTTTATTATCTTTTTTTGCCTTCTCTTTATATGCCCAACATTGTCCTGGCGGTCCTTGTGAAAAACATAATCCACCACCAGAAGAGTCTAAACCTTTTGATACTTTAGAAAATTTAAAAATTTGGCGACTTTTAGAAAATTTAAAAATGTGGCAACTTACTGAAGAACTTAATCTTAATGAAGAACAAGCAGGTAAAATCTTTCCCAAATTGAAAAAGATAAGGGAGTTAAAAGAAAAGAGAAAAGAAGAGAGGGAGAAAGAGATTGAAAAACTTTCTGAGCTTTTAGCAAAGAAGGCGAAGAGTGAGGAGATAAAAAAACAAGTGGAGTTAATAAGAAATAATGATAAAAAACATCAAAGCGAATGTGAAAAAATCCAAGATGAAATATTTGCTCTTTTAACACCTGAACAACAAGCAAAATATCTACTTTTTCACATCGGCTTTGAAGGTAATATAAAAAAAATGCTCCGCAAAATGAAAGGTTGGCAAAAAGATTTTAAAAAATAAAATTTTATATAAGTCAATTTAAAAATTTGACCAAATTTACCTTTGGATAGGGTTATTTACTTTACTATCTTTTTCTAAATCATTGACTTTCTTTGGAAAATTTTTAAAATTAGGGGAGAGATAATTATAAGAAGGAGGTTTTTATGGAAAAAAGAGTTTTATTTTTAATTTTTTTAATTATTTTTAATTTTTCTTTTGCTGCTCTGGGGATACTTTCTCCAAATAGTTATCCTGGATTAGATACTTTAAGATGGTGTAATATTGAGCCTTATGGTGGTGGTTATACGGGGAGTGGTAAATATTTTGGTTTTGGTGTGAAATTAACTCCTAATTATTATCCAGCAATTTTTAATGGTGTTTATCATCGGGTATTTAGACTTTTTTATCCGGCAATGCATATTAGAATTGTTGATGATGATGGGAGTGGTGGCGCACCCCAAACTACCTTATTTTTCTTTGATACCTTGGCAACAGGTTATACTACCTCTTTTGTCTATCATTCAGTGCCGCCGAATTGCACAATCTGGGAAGGTAGTTTTTATTTATTTATCCTAAATGGTTATGACACAACTTATGGACTTAATTGGTTAAGGGATTCAACTTTAAATGCTCCTTCGGGCATTCATTGGCGTCATCAACAGGGTGTTGGTTATTCTTTGTTCTCACCAGCAGGTGATATGCAGATGTGCGCGATTGTGGAATATCATGATGTCTCTTTAGATTCTCTTGCTGGTTTACCCGATACTTGTTATATTGATTCTATTTATTCCATTGATATCTGGGCAAAAGAATACGGTGGATTTTATGAAAGAGAAGTGCCAATTATTTTTAAAGTGAATGAGATGCCAATAGAGACAACCTATATACCTTTACCACCAAATACCCGATTAAGAACAAGAGTATTTTGGCGAGTTAATTTACCTACCGGAAATTATTTAGCAAAAATTTATACTGCTTTAAGAAGTGATACAAGAAGGATAAATGATACAATAAGATTAAATATCACAATAACCCGAAGTGTTGGTATTAGTGAAAATGTTATTAATGAAAAAAATAAAGAGAGTAATTTAAAAATTTATAATATCCTTGGAAAAAGAATAAATAATTCTATCTCTTTAAAAAAGGGGATTTACTTTATTAAAGATAATAAGAAAATAAAAAAGAAATTAATAATAAAATAATAATATATGGTTATTTAGGAGCGACTAATTAGGCGAGATATTTTAGTATTTCGGTGTGCCTTTTATCCATTTCACTAATAATTCTTTAATTATTTAATTAATATTTTTAATCGCTTATTACCTTCGGCAATTATTTCTTGGGTTCTTTTTAATATTTCTTCTGTTCTTTTATTGCCATTATCAATCATTTCTTTTGTTCGCATATCTTTTTCTTTTACTAATTGGTCAGTTCTTTTGAAAAGTTGGATAGTATGGATTGCTAAAATCACACTAAAAATAGCAATTATTAAAGAACCAATTCCGAGAACTATTGCGAGGATTTCCATAATTTATATTAATTTAGTATATTTGCTTGCTATCTTCAGTATTAAAGATTTAGTCGGTTTTAGAAAGATAAAAGATTGAGAAGATAGGGGAGGCATTTTAATAAAACCCAAAATATTGATTTATCAAATTTCTCTTTCATAATTAAATATGTGGCGTTATTTGTTATTTTTAATATTTTTAGTTATCTTTTTTTATTTTCTTATTGATAAATATTTTATTGTTGGTGAAGAAAAGAGAGTTAAAAAAATTATCTATCAGGCAAAAACTGCTTGTGAGAATGAAGATTTAGAAAAAATAAGCAAAATCTTAGATAAAAACTATTATGACAATTTTGGCCATAATTATGAAAGGC
>JANXBG010000038.1 GCA_025060715.1 Caldifarciminota bacterium
AGAAACTAAATTGCCGATAATTTTAGCAAGCAATATAAAAAGGCCGATGGGAAAAGAAAAAATTGTTCAACAAGGGGTATTTTTCATTGCCGCCGATTGGCAAAATTTTTTAAAGGAAATAATAATTGATTATGAAAAGGGAAAAATAAATTTCATTCCGGTATTAGAAAATGATAGTTACGAAAGTTTGCCTTTTGAAGCCGAATTAAAAGTTTACGATTACTTTCTCAAACATAATGAAGTTCAAATTGAGTATGAATTAAATAATCCAAGTTTTTTAAGATTACCAATTAGTTATTATCCCTATTTAAAGGTTTATCTTGATGACAAAGAAATTCCTTTTTATGAAACAAAGGACCATTTTATTTATTTAAAATCAGCTAAGGGAAGGCATATCCTTAAAGTTGTTTTCACTTTGCCACCATTAAGAAAATATACTTTGATTTTTTCTCTAATAAGTTTTATAATATCCATTTTCTTGATAATTATTAAAAAATGAAAAGGTATTATTTTTTAATAATTTTTTTATATCTTTTACCTATATTTTTCTTAACTTATTTTCCTTTTGTTGATTTACCTCAACATTTACATTTCGCTTATGTCTTAAATAATTTTTCTAATTATGAAGATTATTTTGAAAAAAGAATATTTCCGATGCATAATACTTTCCATCTTTTTTTTAATACCGTTTTAACAAAATTCTTGCCTTTAGATATTAGTAATAGAATTTATATTGGATTAATTATTATCTTAACCTTCTTTTCCTTTTATTATTTTTTAACGGTAATTAATGGGGAAAAAATTTTTTCTCTTTTAAGTTTATTAGTTGCCTATAATTACAATCTTTTTTGGGGATTTATGGGAATTGCCTTTGCTATTCCTTTGATTATTTTTCTTTTTGCCTTAACAATAAATTTATTAAAAGGAAACAAAAGAGAGAATTTGATTATAATTTTACTTACTATTCTTTTTATAATCATCTTTCTTTGTCATTCTTTAACTTTTATCTATTCTTTTGTTAGTTATTTAATAATTCTCTTTTTAAATAAAAAATCATTTCGCATTAAATATCTTCTACCACCATTAATTACCATTATATTTTTCTTTATACCTTGGCAGGCACAACAATTCCAAAGAGAGGAAAGCGAAATTATCGCCCAATTTAAAGAAAGTATATCTTTAAAAGCAATTTATCAGAATTTTTTAAATTTTTGGGAAAGATTAGGAATAAAAACAGATAATATAATTCTCTTCTTTTTTAAAACAATAACTTTATTAGCAATATTTATTCTAATTAACAACCCTCAAATTTTTAAAAAGAATAAAATATTGTCAATAATTTCTATTATTACGCTCTCTTTTTATTTCTTTTTTCCTGGCAGTTACACTGAAGCAGTTTTTTTAAATGAGCGTTTTGCTCCTTTAATTTTTCTTTTCTTAATTGCTTATTTAAGTTTAAGATTAAAAAGTCAAATTTTAGATTATTTAATTTTAGCAACAGTAATAATAAACATAATTGATTTAAACATTAGATTTTTTATGTTTGAAAAATATAATAAAGATTTTAAAAAAATTATAGAAAAATTGGAACCGAACAGAAAAGTAGTAGGAATCTTTTATGAGAGAAAACCAAAACCAGATTTATTTGGCTATGATGTCTTCCTCCATTTTCCTTGCTATTATCAATTAAAAAAAGGTGGACTTATCGGGTTTTCTTTTGCTTATATTCGTTATTCGCCTTTAATATTTAAAGAGAATTATCCCTTAGAAAGAATTGATGAATGGTTTCCTTACCGTTCCCTTTTTCCTCATCGTTATAAAGAATATGATTATATTTTTGTTACCGGTGAAATAAGATTGAGTGATGAACAATATTTTAGAAAAATGGTGTTAGTTGATAGTGTTGGTATTTGGCGGGTTTATTCTGTCAAAGAATAGATTTTTAATTTTTGATAAAATATCTTGTAATTCTTTATCTTCTTCTAAATAAGGAATATTTTCTTCAATGATTTTTATAATCTTTGGCTTTTCCTTAAAATTGATTTCTATTAATCTTAATGCCTGGCTGATACATAAGATTTCTATCGCCAAAATTGTTTTTGTATTTTCAACTATTTTTTCTAATTTTAATAAACTATTCATTCCCATACTAACAATATCTTCCTGATTAGCCGAAGTTGGTAAAGAGGTTATTGAAGCCGGATAAGAAAGGATTTTATTTTCACTAATTAAAGCAGTAGAAACAATTTGTGCCATCATTAAGCCGGAATTTATCCCTGGGTTTTTTATCAAAAATATTGGTAATTCCGGATTTTTCCCCGAGGTTAAATAAAAAATCTTTCTCTCAGATAACAAAGATAGTAAAGTTATTGAAATACCTAATAAATCGCTTGCTAATGCTAAACAACTTCCCATAAAATTTCCACCACTAAAAATTTCATTATTAATAATTATTGGATTATCAGTTATTGAATTAATCTCTATTTCTAAAATCCTTTTGGCAAAGTCAATTGTCTCACCAATAGAACCAAAAATCTGTGGCTGGCATCTTATCGAATAAGGGTCTTGTAAAGAAGTTTCTTTAAAATCACAAAGATTTAGATAATGATAAATTATTTTAGCAGTCTCAATCTGCTCGGGATAGGGCTTTAATTTATGTAGTCTTAAATCAAACTCTTTTTTATTACCTTTAATCATTAAGGTTGTTAATCCGGCAATCTCTTTGGCTAAATTGAAAATATTTTTAATTTCTATTAAAAGATAACCTAAAAAGGCAGACATCATTTCTGTGCCATTAATTAAAGATAATCCCTCTTTAATATCTAAAATGAAAGGTTTTATTTTCTCTTTTTTAAATACCCTCTCTGTTTCTAAAACCTCGTTTTTATAAAATACTTTACCTTTTCCCAACAGAACTAAAGCGATTTGTGCCAAAGGTGATAAATCACCCGAAGCACCTACCGAACCTTTCTTTTGAACGCAAGGGATAATATCTTTATTTATCAAATCTAATAAAGCATTAATTAATTCTACTCTTACTCCGGAATATCCTTTGGCAAGCATATTCGCCCTTAAAAAGATTGCCAATTTAACAATATCTTTATTAAAATATTCTCCTTCCCCTAAGGCATGAGAGATAATCAAATTGTATTGTAATTTTTTTATCTCTTCTTTTGAGATTTTTTTATTCACCAAAGCACCAAAACCAGTATTCACACCATAAATTAAATTTCCTTCTTCAATTATCCTTTTTAAAGTATTATTTGCCTTTGAAATCTTTTTCTTTGCCTTCTCTTTGATTTTGACAATGCTTTTAGAAGATAAAAACTTTTTAATAAAATCTAAGTTTAAATTTTCAACAGGAATTTTAATAATCATCTTCACAAAGAAAGTTTATTTTTGGGTTATCTATATGTTCTATCGTCTCTTTTAATGCCTCTTCCATTCGCAAAATATTCTCTTTACTTAAATAGTTAATTTTCCCTTCTTTATAAAGTTTTAAAGATTTCTTTATCGGCAAAATCTTAAACTTATCACCCTCTTTTGTCTTATATTTTGCTATCCAACAGGGAAGATAACTAACTTCTTTTAAAAAAATTTTATTCTCTTTTTTGTCAATAGTATATTTAAGCATTATCCCGGTATCAGTATACCTTTTTCTTTGACCACAAAAGAAATTACCTAAAGAATAAGCAACAAATACTTTTTTATTATCAATTTCAATCATTTCTACCGGTTGGATAACATGGGGATGGGAGCCAATAATCATATCGGCACCAAATTTAATAATCTCTCTTACTATTCGCTTTTGCTCTTTGTTTGGATACCTTTCATATTCCTCACCAAAATGTAAAGCAACAATTACAAAATCACTTATTCTTTTTGCCTTTTCAATATCCTTTTTTATCTTTTCTAAATCAATAAAATTAACCATCCAAGGTTTAGGAATTGGTATGCCATTTGTGCCATAAGTATAACTTAAAAAAGATATTTTAATATCATCCTTTTCAAATATATAAATTTCTTTACTCTCTTCTTCACTTATATAAGCACCAATTTGAATGAGATTATATTTCTTTAATATTTTGGTAGACGTTTTAAAACAAGGATAACCAGTATAAGGTCCAATAGTATCTAACACGCCACCAAACCAACAAGTAGCAATATCTACCTTTTTTAAATAAGGTTCTACTTCTTCAAAACAAAAATAAAAATTATAACTCTCATTCTCTTTTTGATAAACACTTTTTAATACCGATTCGTGAATAAATATATCGCCAACCGAAATAATCTTTATTTCGTTTAAAAATAAGAAAATTAATAAAAAATTCAATTACTCAATAACCTCACCTTCCAAACTTCCTTTTGTCCTTAGATATAATATTAAACAAGCAGGAAAATCTTTGTTTAAAATATGGATATTTTCTAAAAGGGTAAGGGTTGATTGATAATCCTTATTCTCAAAATATTTCAAAGCATCGGCATAATACACCTTTATCTTCTCTTCAATCTTTGGCAAAGTATTGGTTAATTCCCTTTCTAAATAACTCTCTATTCCTATTTTTAATGCTGGAATGTAATCATTCAATTTATTCAGATTAATACTAATTTCGCTTAATGCCTTTCTTTGAGCCTCTTCTTTTGAATTGCTAACACCTTTTCCTTGGGAAGAAGATATTTTTCCAATAACATTTCCTTTCTTATCTTTTATATAGATAATATATTGTGCCTTTATTGTCCAAAGGGGTCCGCCTAATGATGCCAGTTTACTTACTGTCTCATAAGAAGGGGCACCAATAATCTGAGCAAAATATTTTTGGTTATCAACAATAAAATTATTACCTTCTAAGATTGATTTAATCTCCTCATAATAATCCGAAGAAATTCTTACCCGATAAGTCTCTTTATTCTCTTTTAAAAAGTTTAAAAGCTTCTCCTTCTCATAAATTTTAGCTAACTCCTCATTAAGCATTTTTAAAAGTCTTTCTGATTGTATACCGCCAAGGATATAATACTTTTTTTCTCTTTTATCTTCATATTTATCTCGCACTTCAAAATATTCACTTGCCTTATTAAGCACATTTTTAATCTCTTTCTCTATTAGGTCCTTCAAAAGGAAATCAAATTCGGTTTTGGTTGGTGGATTAAGTCGGCTTAAATATTCATTTGTTAAATTATAAAACAAAGCACCTAACTCTTCCTTACATTTTGCTTCGGCATCACTAAGAGAAGTTTTGGAAACAGAAACTGTTATGAAATAACCTTCACTACCGATTCCCAATTTTTTAGTAGGCAGTTTTATCCAATTTGGTTCTTTTGTCGGAGAAGTTTTTGGAGCACAAGAAAGATCTAATCTTTCACAAAAGATGAAAAGAAAAATAACAAAAAACGTTTTCTTCATTATACCTCCTACATGGTATTAATTTAAAAATATAATAAAAATTTTAAAAATGTCAAAGTGAATATAATAATTTAACAATGTTTCAACTATAACTAACCTCTCATTTATTTTTTTAAACCTTTTTGATTTTTTAAAAAAATTTTACTATATTTATTAGATTCTAAAACATCTAAGAAAACGTTTTATTAAACTTTTTTAAACATAAAGTTTTAAGTTAAAATATAATAAAATGAACCTAAGTTTTTGTTAAAAACTATGGTGGTAAGCTCTTTATTATGCTTAATTTATTCTTTCCGAATATTTTTATTAAAAATTTGTATAAAAAGATGAAAGTATAGATTGTAATAGAAAAATATAACCTTAGAACCTAATTATCCTTAAACTTTTTATTCATATTTTTTATTTAGTAATTCTAAATGATTTTTATAGCGTTTCTTTATCTTAATAAAATAGCCCCTCAGATTTTCAATAATAGTTAAGCTATGAAAATTTATGAAGATAGTAATTAAAAAGTATTTTTATTGTTCAAATCTCATTTGATTTTTGCTTTTATGCTTAATATGATTGTTGTTTTTTAAATATCTTAATTCGCAGTAGAAGGAGATTGGAAATTAGATTATGATAGTAATTTAGGGATAAAATAGGATTAATTTTATAATAATAAAAAGCAATTTAAAAACTGTTAAGAAGTAAATGAAAATTGTCCATAAAAATATACTTGATTAACGACATCATACCAAATATTAGGAATAAGATAACACTATTCAAAACATAGTTTTAACTCAGCAAAATTTTCTTAAAGTTCTTAAAAGTATTTCTGAAAATTCCATATTCTCTGCTAATTTAGCTTATGCCTTTTTATTGATATATTCTTCAATTATTTTTGCTTTTAGTTTAAAACATACCATCTTCCTTTTAACTTTCTAATTTCTTTTATTCTTTTAGGGACGTTTACTTAGGAAACTTATTAAATAATTTTCAAACCCTGTTTATATATCTTAAATAACTTTTTAACCTCCTAACCAATATTTAACAGCTTTCTACTCTCTCTTTGTAATTGACTTTTTGCTTTATTTTACTATAATTATTTAGAGATAAGTTGGATGACCAAGTTATATCAAAACGTTTTTCTTTATGGAAAAAAAGGAAGAGAGTTTAATTAAGCTTTCTGTTCCTTTTAAAGGAATTGACCCGCTAAAACTTCTTGGTTTTCAAGATGAATATCTTAATTATATTTCAAAATTTTTTGGTTCCCAAATTATCGCTCGAAAAGACCGAATAAGAATATTAGGCCCCAAAGAAGAAGCTTATAAAATTCGTGAATTATTTTTAAACCTTATGAGACATATTAAAAAGAACAATTTTTTAACAAAAGAATTAATTAACGAAGAAATCACATTAGTGAAAGGAGAAAAGGAATTAAAAGAAGAAAAAAACGAAAAGTTAAAAGAAAAGATAAAAAGTGATTACACAATCGCTACACCTAAAAAAATCATTACTCCTCAGACAAAACATCAAGAAGAATACTTAAAGGCTATTGACGAAGCAGATATAGTGATTTGTATTGGACCAGCTGGTACTGGAAAGACTTATTTAGCTGTGGCTAAAGCGGTCTCTTATCTTTTAAATGGCAAAGTAGCAAGAATAATTTTAACAAGACCAGCGGTAGAGGCCGGTGAACAACTTGGTTATCTACCAGGTGATTTTAAAGAAAAAGTAGCACCCTATTTAAGACCTCTTTATGATGCCCTTTATGATATGATGCCGATTGAAAAAGTAAAAAGAATGATTGAAGAGGAGATAATTGAAATTGCTCCCTTAGCTTATATGCGGGGAAGAACTTTATCTGATGCTTTTATTATTTTAGATGAAGGACAAAATACAACCAAAACTCAAATGAAAATGTTTCTCACCCGTCTAGGTTGGAATTCTAAAGCAGTAGTAACTGGTGATGTTACCCAAATTGACTTAAGCTCTAAATACACTTCGGGACTTATTGATTGCGAAAAGAGATTAAAAGATATTAAGGGCATAAAAATTATTTATTTTGATAAAGGAGATGTTACCCGACCAGCAATTGTTTCCGAAATCATTAAAGCCTACGAAGAAGAAATTTAAAATAAACATCTTTGGAACTAAAAATTCAAAATTAAAAAAAGAAATAAAAGAAATAATTATCAAAGTTTTAAAAGACGAGAAGTCTACTGTTACTGAACTGAATATCATCTTATGTGATGACCAATTTATCCAAAAGTTAAATAAAAAGTTTTTAAAAAGAAATTATCCTACTGATGTATTAGCTTTTAATTTTGATAATAATTTTCTTGGTGAAATATATGTTTCCAAGAACCAAACATTAAAACAAGCAAAAGAAGATAAAGTAAAATATAGTTATCGTTTAAAATATTTAATCCTTCATGGACTTTTTCATCTTTTATCTTACTCCCATTCAGAAATGGAGAAATTGATAACCAACTATTTATAAATGGAATATTTGATAATTGTTCTTTTAATTTTACTATTATTATCTGCTTTGTTTTCTGCCTCAGAAACTGCTTTCTTTTCTCTTTCCTTAGAGGATTTTAAAAAATTAAAAATTGAAGAATTAAAAAAGAACGAATTTTCTTTTCTTTTAATACTCTTATTAGCTAATTTATTAGTAAATATTTCTTTTACCTCCTTAGCAACTCTTTTTAGCATCAATCTTTTTTCTAATAAACTTCAACATTCTCTCCTTTTAACTTTAACCTCCATAACAATAACTTTTATTATCCTTCTTTTTGGAGAAATTTTACCAAAAATTTATACTACCTATTTTCCTTTAAAGATTGCAAACTTCTCTCTTCCTCATTTTAAAAGAATTTCTTCCTTTTTAAATCCTTTTAGTCAATACTTTCAAAAAATATTTATCTTTCGTTTCCTCCCAAAAAAGGAACCTTTCCCGAGCAAGGAAGAACTAAAAGCATTAATTAATTTTGGTATCGAAAATAACGAGTTGACAAAAGAAGAGGGGGAAATTCTTTACAATTTAATTGAGTTAGAAGAAAGGAGAGTAAACGAAATTATGACACCACGAAATAAAATGTTTGTTCTTAATCAAGAATTATCTATAAAGGAAGCTTTAGAAAAAATTAAAGAAAATCCTAAATCCAGAATTCCGATTTATGAGAATAATATTGATAATATTATTGGAGTTGTGTATTTAAAAGATATTTTAGAATTATCCCTTATTTACCATTTTAATCCACCAAAAGATTTAAAATTAAAAAATATTAAAAAGCCGATAAGTTTTGTTTCTGAAGTTCAAAGATTACCAATAATTTTTGAAGAATTGAGAAAAAAAGGTTCCCACATTGCCTTAGTTATTGATGAGTTTGGCCAAATTTCTGGGTTAATAACTTTAGAAGATTTTTTAGAAGCAATTTTTGGAGAAATAAAAGATGAATATGATTTTGAAGAACCTTTACCTTATATAAAAATAGATGAAAATAGTTATCTAATTAGCGGTGATATTGATATAGCCACAGTCAATCGTTTAACCCAGGATACCTTAAAAGATGTCAATTTTCCTCGTCTTTCTGCTTATCTGGTAGAAAAATTAGGAAGGTTACCGCAAGTGGGTGATATAATAAAAGAAAAAAATCTATTATTTGAAATAAAAGAAATCAAAGAAAGAAAAATTGAAAAAGTACTATTAAAAATTTTATAATGGAATTTTTGTTAGCCACAATTTTCATATTATTTCAAGGAATTTTAAGTGGCACAGAAACCGCAATTACTCGGGCTAATTGGTTAAGATTAAAATTAAAGGCAAAAGAAAAAGGAATAAACGAAAAAAAGATAAAGTTTTTAGAAAATAAGGAAGAAAATTTAATTATCACTTTAATTGGTACAAATATTTTTGTTATTTTCGCTGCTTCTTTTTATTCCAGTTTTTTTATTCAAAATTTTGGTAAAAATTTTATTCTTCTTTCTATTATCCTTTCCACAACCCTTTCATTTTTTATTGGTGAACTTTTACCAAAAATTTTAGCCGGAGAGTATCCAGAAATTTGGTTATTGCTCTTTTCTTCTTTTTATCGGCTTTTTTATTACTTTTTCCGAATAATTAGTCAACCACTCTATCTTTTGTTAAAAATTATTTTTTTACCAATAATAAAAAAAAGAAAAACTATCTCTCTTCTTCGGAGGGATTTGTTAACCTATTTACGAGAATTTAAAAAAAGTAAGTTTATTGCCCAGCAGGTATTAGAGGTAAAGAATATGAAAGTGAAAGAAATAATGATACCAATAGAATTAACTATTGCCATTCCGGTTGATGCTGATATTAATAAGATTTCTGAGGTAATAAGAAAATATCGTTATTCTCGCTATCCAGTGTATCAAAAGGTTAAAAATAATATTGTAAAAATAATCACCTTGAAAGATTTATTATTTTTCCCTCAAATAAATTATCGCTCTCCACTATTCGTAAAAGAAGCTGCTCCACTTACAGAAGTATTTTCTGAGATGCGAAAAAAAGGAGAGCATTTAGCAATTGTGGTTGATAAAAATAATAAAGCTTTGGGAATAATAACTTTGGAAGATATTATTGAAGAAATGGTTGGTGAAATAAGAAGAGAGGGTTAATGGAAGTTTTAAAAAAAGCAAAGGGGGTTATTCTTTTAAGGAAAAATTTTCGCTCCACAAGTAAGCTTATTGATTTTTATTCTCAAGAGTATGGCCGTTTACTTTTATTAGCCAAAGGAGTAAGAGAAGGAAAAAATTATTTAAATGGCTCCTTAGAACCCTTAAATTGTTGCGAAATAATTTTTTATAAAAAAGAGAACCGAATTATTT